>CAYTWF010000064.1:0-14845 GCA_964441705.1 uncultured Butyrivibrio sp. | reverse complement strand
CAAGATATAACAGTTATTAAATCCCTAAAAATACCTCAAGTGAGAATTCAAAGTTGAGCGTGCCTCAACATTCGCTTATATCATAAATATTCTACCATATCATCTGTTATTTATCATCCAAAATTTTTATAAAACAAAAAGACGTGCCACCATACATTTCGATACGGTGACACGCCTCTACACTATTCATCATTCTGTTTATACTTCCTACACTGAAGTCTGGTTATCCGAAAACTCTGTTTGCATCCGTGCACACATCTTTTGCACTTCTCATAGTACTCTATCTTACCATTCGCATTCAGGAAATATGCCCAGTACCTCTTTTCCTTATCGGTCATAGGCATCACCTAACCTTTCCGGTCTTCGGTACAGTCGGAGCCTTCATGTCAGGTTCCTTCGCTTCCATAGCCTTATCCTGCTTCATCTTAGGATATGCCGTTTCAAATGCCTCAGCACCATACTGATATTCAGAAGGTTCCGCCACAGCTCCTACAGGTAAGATGTCCTTACTGTAGTCTACATCAAGTTCTTCCACCTGTTTATCCTTCATTCGATTTAATTCCACATCCCACGATAAATCCTCCACCTTATCAATGGCTGCGTCCAGATGAAGCACCATAGATTTATATACCTTCTTCTGCCACTGCCATGGCTTCTTTACAACCTCCGTCTTGGAAAACTTCTTTTCCTTTTCAGAGTAATCTACCTCTTCTTTGTCAGCAAAGGTTCTGAACGTATTGGCTACCTTCTGTCCTGCTTCACGCATGCCTTTTCCAAAGGAATCAATCTTGGCAATGGTGCGATTGGTATCGGCAATGCCTTCTTTGACCTTGTTTCGGATACCTACAAGTTTGTCTTTGAGACAAAAAAACTCAGATACCCGGTTAAGTGCTGCCTTTCCACGCATTTTGAAATCTGCCATGATTTCCCCTGCTTTATTCTTAATGCTCTCCTTTACCTCGAAAATCTGCTGTTTTATCTCTTCGCAACGCTTCTCAAGACGGTCAGCAGCTTCCGATAACGACTTTTTAAGTCTGTTTGTAAAGGTATCCTCCTGCATCTTCTGGATGTCTTCACGCAGTCTTGCAATCTCCTCTGTCATGTCTTCCACCTTATGGGTCATACTGTCCACATAAGCACAAAGCTCATAAACTCCGTTTGCCGCCTGCTGCATTCCGTTTCCGTTCAGTGCTCCTAAGATTTGCTGTAATACCTCTTCTCCGGTCATTGGTTTATCTTCCATCATCATTTTCCTCCATTTCCGGCAGAGCAGCTTTCCGGCCACTCTGCCTTATTATTAATTGTCATTAGCGAAAGGGCAATTCCTTACCATCCGCCTTCATATACTGATCTTTCGACTGCTGTGCCTGTGTCTGTGCCGCTTCCTTTGCCTTATTCTCGCTCTGCTCCTTTGCCTTTTCATACTGGCTTACAATCTCGGAATAAAGCTTCTCACGAAATTCCTTCGTTACTGGATAACACACATCCTGATATACAGCTTTTCCATGCTCGTCTGTCTGCTTGGTCTTGTAGGAAGGCATTGCCACAAACACCTTATCCTTGCCCTGAAGGATGCTCACATTATTCACGATAAAACTGTCATCAAAGTAGATGCGGGCAAGACCACGGATATTACTGCCCTCTCTCTCATACGGTGTTACCGTGACGGAAAACTGCGGCATCTCTGCCTCACCTCTTGCATTGCCTGCCTGGGACTTGTCAGCAGACTTTTCCTGCTCAAATGCTTCAAGGATATTTCCATAAAGCTCCTCTCTAAACTCTGCGGTAATCGGATTGCAGACATCCTTATAGACTACACCGCCATTTTCATCACGCTCACTGGACTTGTATCTCGGCATGGATACAAAAAGAGTACCCTTCTCCTTATTCTCCAGAATGGCAATGTTGGTAATCTTGAAGGAGTCTCCGAACACCAGATTAGCAAAGCCCCTCACGTTTCCTTCCTGATTCTTAGCTTCTATTACATGAATTGAATACTTCATAAAATCCTCACTTTCTGTCGGGAACCGCCCGACCCGGTTCATCCTCATCTGGTATTACCAGATGACACTCTAAAGTTTCTATATTACTAATAGGCAGACGACCATTCAGCCAGTTGCCTAAAGTAACCACAAATCCGTCCTGCTCATAGTAAATCCACTGCTCTGTGTCAAGTTCTTCTTCATACAGGACAGTCACATCAAAGTCAGGCATATACATACCTGCTTCTTTATCAAATACACAGGCAACACCTGCCCGAAGATACAGCGACAGACTGGGTATAAAGACATACCAGCCACTGATTATAAGCTGCAAGTCATCATCCACTTCCACAATCTCATCGCATCTGTCTTCAAATTCCATCTCAGATACAATCTCTTCCACATCTCCGAGCCGGTATTTTGTCTTATTCTTCATAAGCAACCTCCTCACTAGCGGGAACACACTTTACCACAAACCGCTTGGTTCCTTTCTCCGCACAGGTAAAAAGGGTTAATTCTTCCTTTTCTCCCTGTGTACGAATCGAATTATCGAAAGGACCAACCACAAAGGTTTCCGTAACCTCATAAGAATGGAGCACCCCTTCTGTATCAAGAAGGGTTACGATATCCCCAATGGAAACCTTGTTAAGATTTGTAAAAAACTCTCCGTATCTGCTGCCATTATGACCGCATAACACACAGTTTCCCTTCTCCCCGATTCGTCCGGTCTCACTCATGTGCCCGATTGCCTTATTTAGGTTTGAAGAGGAACATCCCTCCACCACCGGATAGCGTATGTCTAATACCTCAATTTCCAGAATGGCAATAACATCCCCTTCTGCAAATATGGCTGCATCTTCTTCACTAATGGAGGCTTCGGTTTCCTCCTCCCCAGTTTCTTCCATCTCTGTCTCATCTTCCTGCACTTCCTCCAAATTCTGTTCAAATTCCTGCGTAAGCTTCTCTGTCTCCCTCATCCCGGTGTAGTGATATACAATCGGAATGGCAAAAAACAAAATACCCGCCACTATGAATAGTGCTGCAAACACTTTTCTTCTGCTCATAAAAGTTCCTCCCATTAGAAATGCCCCGCCATTGGCAGGGCACATCTTTATCTTGGTTTGTCTTGCCTTGTCTGATAAGGCAACTGGTTTTCTGCTACATTCATGCTCTTTTCTTCCTCAATCCCTCCAAGGTCTGCATCCGCAACCTTTTCGTTCTCAAGGTCGAGCTGGGCATTTAGTTCAAACTGCCTTGAAAGCTTCTGCTGAAGTTCCTCTTCGTGCATGAATGGTTTCTCATACTCTTCCTTGGATGCAGCCAGATCGTTTTCGTACTGCTCTATCTTTTTCAACAGATATTCCTCATTCTCGTGAATACCGTTAAAACAGTTTTCAAGCTTTACCATATTGCCCACCGGGCTGGTGGAAAGCTCTACCTTATACTCTGTCTTTCCCCGAAGGATTAAGTAATTTACTCCCATGAAATTCTTCTCCACAAGAAGTTCAAACCCGTGGAAGCTTCCAAGTGCAGTTGTATCCCCGGTCTTACATTTACTTACCGCTTCAAGCATAACAGCACCGCCATCTGCCCTTTCCGTATAAGTAAACTTGCCTACCGTGATTGCAAAGTCCGGATGCTCCAGCAACTCTCTATCCCGAAGCTTGATGTCTTCCCGGACACAGGCAAGTTTCTCGTTTGCAGCCTTTATCAGCTTCGGATATCGGATCATGAAATTATCCTGCAAGGCATACCGCTGGTTATCATAGGAAGCTTTTAGCAGTTTCAGTCTCTGTACATCGTTGTCAATCTCCATCTTCTCCTTAATCAGCGGATTACCCGTGGCAACTGCCTTGATTTCCGCATAGGATAAGGTTGCCTCATCAATATCCTCACATGTGCGGCTTACCGCCTTGCTAGTGGTTACCTGACTGATGAAACGCTGTTTATTCTCAACCAGACTCCAGTTATAGGCATCAAAGGTTGATTTCGTTACATAACGGTAAACTGCTATCTCATCGTTCTCATTCCCCTGTCTGATACCACGACCTTCTCTCTGTTCAATGGATGAAGGCTTCCATGGACAGTCCACATGGTGTAACGCAACAAGATGTGTCTGTACATTTACACCCGTACCGCACTTATCAGTGGAACCAATCAGGACTTTCTTCTTCCCGGTTCTCATTTCCTTGAAAAGCACATCCCTCTGGGCATCGGTTTTAGCATCATGGATAAAGGCTATCTCCTCCTCCGGAATCCCGTACTGTATCAGTGCATCCTTCAGATACTGATATACCGTAAAGTCCTTGTCTGCTCCCGGCGTACCAATATCGGAGAAGATCAGCTGACAGCCAATCTTTCCATCCTTGTTGTTCGCCTGATATTCATTCCATACGTTTTCTGCCACCTTGTTCAGCTTTCCGTCCGGATTATTCGGTGCATCCTTATCAATCAGTCTTGCATCCGTTCCAAGCAGTCTCGCCTCATGGGTAATCTTAAGGAAATTATCAACGGAAGGGTCCACACCGCCATTACGGATCCGCTCCGCTCTTACCACGAAGTCTTCCATGACCTGTTTTACATACCAGTCAGGCTCTGACTCCACGATAATCGCCTTGCCTCCCCGAAGGGCAGGCACATCCAAATCAAGCATATCCGCAGTCTGGACATCCGCCACCTCACGGTAGATATTCATAAGCTCCGGCAGATTGGTAAACTTATTGAACCTGCTCTTAAAACGGAACCCGCTGCCTTCCACCGTAAGCTCCAGTGCGGTTGTTACTTCACCGAAGTTTGCTGCCCAGGCATCAAAATGGTATATCCCCATCTGCTCCAATGCCGGCTTCTGCAAATACAGCTGCATGACATACATCTCGCACATCGTGTTGGAAATCGGTGTTCCCGTTGCAAACACAATACCTCTGTTCCCATTAATCTCACTGATATACTGGCACTTAAGCTGCATATCCGTGGCTTTCTTCGCACCGGATGAACTGATACCCGATACATTATTCATCTTAGAGAAAATCGCAAGGTTCTTAAACGCATGTGCCTCGTCTACCATGATGGAATCAATACCAAGCTCCTCAAAGGTAATAAGGTCATCCTTCCTGCTTTCGTCTGCAAGTGCAGACATCTGTTCCTGCAGCTTCTTTTTCTGGCTCTCCATCTGCTTAACCGTCCACTGCTCCCCGTTCTGGCTCTTCATGTCATCAATCGCATAGGCAATCTCATCAATCTGTGCCTGAAGCATACGCTCTTTTCGTTCCGCAGAAATCGGTATCTTCTCAAACTGCGAATGGCTCATAATGATACAGTCATAATCCCCGGTTGCTATCCTTGAAATAAACTGCTTCCTCCGGCTCTTCTCAAAATCCCGCTCCGTGGCTACCAGAATGTTGGCAGAAGGATATAATCTCAAAAACTCCGATGCGGTCTGACCAATGAGTGGCTTTGGAACAACCATAACCGTTTTATTGGCAAGTCCGAGACGCTTCTGCTCCATACAGGCTGCCATCATCTCAAAACTCTTTCCGGCTCCTACGCAGTGTGCAAGAAGCGTATTCCCGCCAAGCAGAATTCTCGCAATGGCATTCTTCTGATGAGGCTTTAGCTCAATCTCAGGATTCATGCCCGGGAACTGCAAGTGGCTTCCGTCATACTCACGAAGTCTGATATTGTTGAAGGTCTCATTGTAATAGTCCACATACTTCGCCCTTCGTTCCGGGTCAGTAAACAGCCACTCCTTGAACTTTTCCTTCATCTGGTTCTGCTTTTCCCTTGCAAGCATGGTTTCATTCTTATTGACTACATAGTGGTACTTTCCGTCTCCGTCATCCACCCTGTCACGAACGGTAACGGTCTTTAAGTTCAAAGTCTCCTCAAAAATAGAATAAGCGTCCATGCGGCTTGTACCATAAGTCTTGGTAGCTGCAACTGAACGCTTATCCATGGATTTGTTCTCAATGAACCACTCCATCGTTATTTTATTAAGGTGTACCTGAATACCGGAATTGTACCATTCACTTCTTACTGCCCTCGCCCTTCTCGGTGTGTTAAGCAGCTCATAAATAAACTGTTCATAGTCTTTTGGGTCAATCCAGGTGGTGCCGATTCTGACATCAATATCGCTTGCTTCAATACGCTCGGGCTGTACCTTTTCCAGTGCCTCCACATTGATTCCATATGCGGGATTCTCCAGAGCTGCCGCCTTTGCCACACGAAGTTTTTCCCTGACATTACCGGACAGATACTCATCCGCTGTTTCATATCCCGCTGCCGGATTATTCTCGTTGGCAAGTGCCGGGTTTAGATAGATAAGTCCTTCCAGTTCCTTTACAAGTGCTACCTGCTTTAACTCCCCGGTCAGTTCCTCGGAAAAGCTTACCTCACTCTCCCCAATCTTTTCCCTGACTTCCTTCTTTACTGCCTCCATATCCGGTTCATAAATGGAAAGCATATAGGGAAGATTGACTGCTCCAAATTCGTTGATGGAAAGATTCAGTGCTTCCACTGCTGTCTCCACCCTTTCAATAACAGGCTTTGCTTTTATGGTCTGTTTATAAAACATGTCTGCTTTCTTCACCTCTCCCTCCTCGTTTACTTCCTCCAAAGAGCAGAGAAGCGGGTAATCGCTGTCGTCACGAAACGCCATCTTATTGCTTTTACCTGTAATATACCCGTATCTTTCCACGAACTTGTCATACTTCGCATTTAAGAGTGCCTGCTTATCAGCAAGCTCTTCCTCGGAACACCCTTCCATCTGAATATCAATCAGTTCCCTTGTAATGGTTCTGATTTCATCCAGCTGTCTGATACGCTCCTCTGCGTTTGCTGACACCTCCTGTCTTACCATCTGGGAATTTTCCCGGTAATAGAGTTTTCCGTCATAAAAGGTATAGGTGAAGTTTCTCACATCCGGGTCTGCCGGAATAACATCTGCACTCACTTCCTCCTCTTCTGTCAGTCTGTCGAAATCTGTCATTTCCGCTTGGATATTGTGAATGGCTTCGTTTAAGGCATCGTACATATTGAAGTTCTCGTCATGATTGACACAGACCGTGTACCTTGAGTCCTGTCCGTAAATCCTTGTATCGTACTCCATAGTCCCCAGCATCATTTCCGGGTGCTCCACAAAGTAGGAATTGACTGCAATCCCATTCTCCGTATAGCCAAGATGCACCCAGTCCGGTTCGACCTCCATCTTCCGCTCCCTCTTCTGTAAGAAAAGAATATCCGATGTGACTTCCGTCCCTGCATTCTCCTTAAAGGCTGTATTCGGCAGTCTGACCGCTCCGACTAATTCTGCCCGCTCTGCGATATACTTGCGGATGGTAGGATTGCTTTTATCAAGCGTTCCCTTCGTGGTAATGACCGCAACTATGCCTCCCGGTCTGACCTGATCCAGCGCCTTTGCAATAAAATAATCGTGGATACGGAAGTTGTACCTGTTATACTTCGGGTCAAACACCTTATAGTCTCCGAATGGCACATTACCCACCACAACATCAAAGAAGTTATCCGGGAAATTGGTCTTTTCAAAACCCGTAATACTGATGTTGGCATTCTGGTAAAGCTGTTTTGCGATTCTGCCTGAAATACTGTCAAGCTCTACACCATACAGGCTGCTTCGCTGCATGGGTGCCGGCATACTGCCAAAGAAGTTACCTACACCCATGGAAGGCTCCAATACATTTCCTCCACGGAAACCAAACTGCACCAGTGCACTGTTAATACACATGGCAATCTCCGGTGAGGTATAAAACGCATTGTTTACGGAAGCTCTTGCCGCAGCATATTCATCCTCAGCAAGAAGCTCCTTTAATTCGGAATACTCCTTCTCCCATGATGCATTACGCTCATCAAAGGCTTGGGATAATCCACCCCAACCGACATATTTCGACAGTATCTTCTGTTCCTCTCTGGTAGCAAGCCTTCCTTCCTGCTCGATCTGTTTCAGGGTCTTAATTGCATCAATATTCCATCCAAATCTTGTCTTGGCTCCGCCTTTCGGAACTTCCACAAGATTATAATGGAAATTGATTTTCTTCTCTTCCTTACCGTCATCTGCAACTTCCCAGCCATTCGCAAGTGCCCTCTGTCTGGTTTCCTCCCGGTTCTTACGAATCTCCTCCTGCTTATCAAGAAACAGCTGGTAAATCGGTTTTCTGCCTGCTGCCTCTCCCTGCATCATCCTGTCATACTGTGCCCTGTGGTCTGCACCACAGTAATAAGGAGTCTTTACCATATAGGTAAGCACCTCATACAGTTCCCGGTAACTACAGGTTTCCCTTACACGTTCTCCGTTTCTGTTCTTGTAGCTTACTTCAAACTCATAAGGCTTTAAGACATAAGCAATCAGTCCATACTGGTTATTGGCATAGGCATCCTTTTGTTGTGCACCGTTTAACACCACATCCGATAAGAAATCGAGACGGTTAGGCATGAACAGATACTCGCTGGCAACAATATCCTGAAGAAAAGGCTTAAACGGAGTATAGCAGCTGCATTCTGACACCAGAATTTCAAGTGCAGTCCGCAAATCTTCATCCATCTCTTCAATCCGTTTTGCATAATCAATCGGTTCAATATACTGAAGCTCACTGGCATCCTTTTTTGGTGCTTTTTCCACTGGTGCCTCTTCCGGTTCTTCGTAAAACTCCTCTTCCATCTGCATTTCAGGACCATACTCCGCCATGGTTGCCAGACGGTCCTCAATGGCTGCTTCTTCCTCCGTAAGCGGTCTGCCCTCGTTATAGGCACGGTTCAGCTTTTCGATGTCACTTAGAGAACTGTTGTAGCTCTCCGGCTCATCCGGAATGGCAAAATCATCAATCCCGTCTACATCACTGACTGCATCCAGTTCTCTGTATTCAGCATCAATAACCTCATCATCTTCCCGAATACCCTCCATGTCGATATCCTCAAATCTCGGTGTTTCCGGCTGATACTCTCCCGTCATAATCAAAACACCGATTTCCTTTTCGATGTTTTTCCACGAAACATATCCTTCCTTCTCACCTTCCTCATCACGCCACTGAAACCGAATACCCTGCCCGTGGAAAGTGTCATATCCGTGAAGCCCATAACCTTCAAGAGGCCAGCCTGCTCCACCCTGACCATATTCCTGTTTAATCCGTTTGGCTCTTGTGCCTGCGTCTACCTCCGTATGGAATATCTCACATACCCTTGACCTGCCACCGGCAAAGCCTGTACCTCTTAATACCACCTGCTTAATATACTCATGTGGTACATCCGGCTCTTTCTTCGGATACAGATAGTTATACTTCCCTGCTTTTGCTTCCGACTGATCCTTAGCAAGTTTCTCCATAGCTTTTTCTGCATAATCTGAAGTCTGCTTCGTTGTTGCAGCAAGTCCATATTCAGGGTCAAAAAAAGAAGCCTGATGATATTCACCGGCTTCCGTTTTTCCAAATGAGTCAAGCTCATTTAACTCTCTGTTTAATTCTTCATCTTCTAATGAAACTTCATCACGATCTGACTTAAGACTACTTCCTCCGCCTGCATCTTCGCCTGCTCTCTCAGTTTCCACATTTCCATCGTTGAGGACGGATTCTGTGGTTTGTGCTTCGCTAAGTACTGTTCCATCAGCATCTCCAACAGGCTGTTCGCTTCCTCTTCCACTTCCTGCATCTTCTCTGCCAGCTTCCCGAAACGGAATAACGTTTTGTACCTCTGAGGCTCCATCTCCTCCAAGTACTTCATCGCCATCCTTCCGTACTTGCCCAGCTTCTGTAATTCCACTGACTGCTCCCTCGGCATCTGAATGTTCGGATAAAGCAGTCCGTCCACTTCCGTGTACATAAGTGCCATTTCTGCCATATGCAATTCTCCCTTCCGCAGATGATCTTTTCTGCTGTTCCATGGTCTTTAAGTTACTGTTAATCCCTCTAAGAACACTACAGGAGACATCGCATACCAGAGAACCGAGACGGTAAACCATTTCCTCATCGGAAACCTTTACGACCTGACTGAAATCCTGTTCTTCTTCGGATAAGTCAAATCCGCATCTCGTACCCACCGTATATAAAACACTCTGCATAACAAACTGCTCCATATCCGGCAAGCCCTGACGTTTTGGTTGCCCAGAACTCTCATTCTGAACATATTCAGTAATCCTACTACCTGATAGTTGTATTAACTCGGACATTCGTTCCTCGAAATCCTCTTTCATTATGACTCCGATTTCCTTCTTTGTAAAGTCCTTCATTACTGAAAACAGTGTCTCTCTGTCCGTAGCCTCTGTAGGCTCGACAAGCTTCTGTGAAGCAAGATAATCCACATATTCCTTTAAGGTATCACCCGTCAGGTCCCATGTCAGCTTCACATTTCTTCCGCCGGTATCCTTGATGTCAAATACATGTCTAAGGTGTGTGTTTAATGCCCTTGAAGGAAATATGGCAATGCCCTTACTTCCCCTCATAACATATCTGTCCACCTTCTTCCACGTATCATAGTCGGCTACCAAGGTTGCATGAGGTCTTTGTGCATAGATAAGCAGGATGTTGTCAAACTCATAACGGTAAAGATTTCCCGCAAGCTTTAAGATACTTTTCCACTTTTCCGGCGAAGTCGTAACATCCTTTATCTGCATATCATAAATCTGTCTTGCCTGATAATCCACGCCCATATCTCTTCCTCCTTATGCTGTATTACACTCGCAAATTGCTTCGCAAATATCTTTTCCATCAATCTCATTTCCAAGGCTGTCCCACCCGTCTGCCCTGCTTCTGGCGAATAATTCAATCCTTGGCAGGTCTCCGCAAAGCTCTACGATTCTGTCTCTGATTTCTTCCGGTTTCCTGCTGTGTTCCATAATACTTGCATCGCAAATCTGTGAAACGGATTTGGAAATCCTTTTGGGATGTCCTTTTGTTCCAAGCAGGCAAAGCTCAGAATTGGAACGGGTCCAGTAACCAAGTCCCATAAACCAGCTGTCTGCCTTTTTGTTCCGCTTCACCCAGTTGAATCCACAGGTCTTATAGGTAAATCCCCATCTTCTCATGGTTTCCAGTCCTTCCCTAAGAAGTGGAAAAGTAACCCACAAAAACAGTACACAGTCCTCTGCTGCCAGTGTTTCCACCGGAAGTGCCATAATATCTTCCATGCTCATACAAGAATAATGGCAGTCCGCTGATTTTTGCAGGCTGCCTTTCTTTGAATAAGTCTTAAATTGCCAGGGCGGGTCAGCATAGATAATCTGATACTTTCCCATCTACTTCACCTTCTCACCAAACATCTCCTTAAAGAGTTTTAATTCGTCCCTATCCAGAGCTACCTCAAACTCATAGCAGGTGCCATTTCGGTAAGTCCTGTGTTCCTCTGTCTTAATCTTTCGGGCAAGTCTCAGTAATACATAGCACTCCCTCGACAGTCTCACACTTTTCTTGAATGTGATATCCCCGTTTTCCACTTCCTTCTGCTGCTTGGCTATACGAAGCAGAATCACCTTGTTCACATCCTCTACTTCCTCAAGGGATATAAAAACGGATGCCTTTACAGCACCCGTTCTGTCCCATTCCTTATGAAGCTCTTTCATCAGAAACTCCATATTGTCTATAATCTCTTTATTCTGTTTTCCCATAGGGTTCATCCTCCTTATCTCTTCTTCTCCGGCTGCATAGGCTGAAAATCCACTCCCTTCATATCCTCTGCATCCAGAATAATCTTCTGGTCATAATAAAGCTCCATTGCCTTATCAATGGCTTCTCCAAGCGTTTCTGCCTGAATGGTTTCCACTCTTGCCAATTCCTCTTTTATCTCAATCTGAAACTCCTGCATCCTATCGCCCCCTGTGCTTCTCCTGAGTTGCTGCACCAAAAAATCCCTTGTCATAATCTCCGTCATTGCGTTTGCTAAGGAAAGTGTCTCTTTTTCCAGTTCCAAACTCCTCATACATGGCATTGGTTGCTGCTTCCCTGACCGAATCGGAAATCGCCTCATTCTTTGCAAGACTATAATAGGTTTCAAACTTTTCGGTAAGAGATGCCCGGAAGGCATCTATCGTATCAATCTCCTTATCTACACCATGTTCCCTGCGTAGTAATGCAAAGTTAATGGTTGAAGGGGTATTTCCAAGATACAACCCATGTCCCCATTCAATACCTGTCTCACACAAATCAGAATTTCGATCTTCTCCCTGGGGATATCTGCAAAAATACTCCACCCCGATACCAACCACAAACTGTCCGGAATTGACATCCATAAACAGCATGTTTCTGCCGGAATACTTCTCCATCAGGCGGTAATCGGAGCCATTGAAATTGTGGTAAATCTCTCCCTGCATTAGATCTGACTCCAGCTTTTCATAATGCGGCCATTTGGCAATAGCCATGCTTCTGTCTGTGGAAATACCCAGCCTGTACAAAACATCCAGACATTCCTTATCACAAAAATCTTCCTCAAACACATTCGTCATGCCATCGTTTAACTTCCCTGCAACAAACATCCTTAGTTCATTAAGGCTTCCACAGAACCTTGCATACATGGTTTTATTTGGTGCAAAGTATATCTCACAAAATGAGTTATCCTTTTCACTTGCGTGATTCAGCTCCGATATAACCTCGGCAACCTCAAAGAAGTTATCACAGGCATTTGTGACATACTGCTTCACAAAGCTCTCAAAAGAACAGAGAAAGTTCTTCTCTATCCCTTTTTGGTTGTTGATCACCATAATCATATCTTCTATCTTCATAAGCTACCTCCATCATAATAGGCAGAGCCATAAGCCCTGCCCAATCCTAATTTGGTCTACCAATCATTACAATCGCTCCTGTGTTAGGTGGTACATCCCGGTAAACCACTCCATACGCTGTACCTCTCGCATCTACCATCTTTCCATTTCCCACATAAATTCCGACATGAGAAATATCAAGATATCCATCTGTCTCTTCATAACTGAAGAAAATCAAATCTCCCGGTTGCATATCTTCATACACGGTAGTCTTTCCTGCATTAGCAAGTCCCTGTGCTTCATATCCGGCTGTGGTTGCCCCACCATAGCTGATATCAACACCTGCATCAAGCCATGCATAGTAAACAAGGGAACTACAGTCAAAGTGCGTACCACTATGTCTCAAATCCTGACTGTATGGATAACCAACTCTGTGTAATGCAAAGTCACATGCATCCTTGGCTGCCCCGTCCGGTATATCATCAAGAACCGCCTGTATCTCTGCCTCAGTGAGAGAACATACTCCCGGGTCACCTCCACCGCCTCCCGGACTATATCCAAGAATGGCAAGGTTTTCAGGCGACATAAAATCCACAAGCAAATCCATCTGCTCCTGCGTAAAACCGTATTCATTTACCATGGTATAACAGGACTTTAATGTTACGTTTACATACAGATAGGTCGTAGTAGTCGTTGTGGTTGTACCATCCTCATTTTCCACGGTCTCTGTTTCAGAACCGGAAGAAGTCGAATAAGTACACATATCATCTACCACAGACTTTAACCATCCCCTTGAAGTATCATTCATAATGGTTGCTGTATCTCCCACACCATACTTGACCATATAGACAGCAAGAATGTCATAGTAGTTACTTGGATTACCTTCTCCCTCATATCCGACATATACAATCTTTCCGTCATCATATCCGGTATGGTTACTCTTAAGTTCATTCACTTCCCGGTTAAAGTCGGCGACATACGCACTTGCTACGGTTGTAACAGTATCTCCATCTTCAAGAGGCGGCAAGAATATGGCAAACGGTGAATTGTAGATAGTTCCCACGATTGCTACTACCGGAATCGCTACTACCGACACTAAAAGCACCAGTCCTAACAGAATCGGCAAAACAAGTTTAGCCACATACTTGGCAACGAACATACCCTTCTGCACAAAAATATCCTTAACCAGCTTCGCTAAGCTATCCGTCTGCTCGTCCTGTGCTTTCATCTTATCCAAAAAGAACTTAATCTTTCTGGAACGAACATTGTTTTTCATATCCATTTCATCCATCTTGCAGGCTACTGCTTCGCCAACCACTTCACCAGCCGCAAACCCGATAACTGTACCAACACCCGGCGAAACGGAAGTACCCGCCGTTGTAGCAACAGCAGTCGTAGCAGTTTTGGCTACTACCTTAGAGCCTTCTTTTGCAACGACTTTGGCTGTCTCTTTTGCAACCTTCTTACTGCTTTCCTTTGCAACTTTCTTGGCTGTGCCTTTTGCAGTATTCTTGGCTACATCCTTTGCACCCTTCTTGGCAATCTTCTTTCCTGCATCCACTTTCTTAATCTTAAGCTTCTGCCTGTTAATCACCTGACTTTTAAACAACTCAGCTCCTCTTGAAGCAGTTCCCGTCACCGGTCTTGATGCCTCGCACATTATCATGGATGCCTGCTGAATCTCCTGCCCGCCTTCTATCTGGTCTGTCATAACCTTACCGCCTACCATTCCGGCATTACGAAGGGAAGAGTCCTTCACTTTGATAGACTGCCCGGCTTGCTTCATCTGTTTTCGATACTTGGAAAACATTCCTTCCTTTTGCACCTGATGAACCATGCTCTTTCGATACTTGCCATTATCAGCTTTCTTTTTGGTCGGATCTCTGTCTACGGTATAGACATTACTTCCCTTGATAGCTGCCTGCTTTGGTTCATGGGTATGAATCTTGGCTTTCTGTTTGGTATGGATTACCATTGGTTTGTCATCGACCTTTTTAATTTTCAATTTTCTCACCTCCCTCCACTTGGAAAATAAAATAAGCCGCTAGGGAGCAAAAATTACTCCTTAACGGCTATGTAAAATCATTCAATATTCAATTATTTAAAGAAACATGAAACTGAAATTTTCAAGTGTGTTGCTAGGCTTGCATTTTGTTAATACCTTAAATGC
>CAYTWF010000063.1:0-15203 GCA_964441705.1 uncultured Butyrivibrio sp. | reverse complement strand
AATCCGAGGTCACAACCTGACACACATTTTCGCAGTAGATATGTTTCCATATAAAATGACCGGACATTTTCAGCAGTCAGGCATCTTGTCCTAACTTCCGAAAAAGCCCGGAAATACGCCTCTTTCTGTCTCTTATTTATCTTTTCTTGACATCAATACTACCGTCTCCACATGTGGTGTCCCGCAGAACATATCCATACAGCAGACCTTCTCCACCTTATATCCCCTTGCCTGAAACACCTCTAAGTCTCTTACCAGACTTGTTGGCTTACATGATACATATACAATCCTGTCCACTCCGAAATCTATTATAGGTCCAATTGCCTTTGGATGAATTCCATCCCTTGGTGGGTCAAGAATAATTATATCCGGCTTATCGGTAAGCTCACCAATGACCCTGAGAACATCCCCGGCAATAAACTCGCAGTTATTAAGTCCATTAAGTGCGGCATTTTCTCTGGCAGCCTCAACTGCCTCCTCAACAATTTCAACTCCAACAACCTTTTTGGCAACAGGTGCAAGCATCTGTGCGATTGTACCAGTGCCACTGTACAGGTCAAAAATAACCTTATCATTAAATTCTCCAACAAAATCCCTGACTTTGTTGTATAGAACCTCTGCGCCAAGGGAATTGGTCTGAAAAAAGGAAAATGGTGTTATCTTAAATCTTAACCCAAGAATCTCCTCATATATGTAATCCTTTCCATACAGAATATCTGTTGCATCATTCTGAACAACATCAGCCAGCGAGTCATTACTTGTATGAAGTATCCCGGTTAATGTTCCTCTATAATCAATAGCTCTTAATGCGTCCACATAGCCTGTAAGGTCACATTCATGCTGAGTCGTTGTAACGAGGTCAACCATGATTTCTCCGGTTCTTGCAGTCTTACGAACAAGGAGATTACGAAGATAGCCCTCGTGGGACATCCTATGATAGAAAGGCAGTCCTGACGCTCTAAAATAATCCTGAGTGCATTTAAGGATTGCACGAAAATCCGCATCAACTATTCTGCATTCATGAACCGGAACAATGTCATAGAATCCGCCAAGCTTGTGCATTCCAAGAACGAGGGGACCATCCTTTACCTCATTGCCAAAGGTATACTCCATTTTGTTGCGATATTCACTTTTAACTGGACTTTCCATAATCCCAAGGAAATCATAATCACTGCATACACTGTCAATAAGTCCATTTACCTGCTGCGACTTAATATTAAGCTGTTCACTATAATCAACGCTTTGGTATATACAGCCCCCACACAGTCCAAAATGAGGACACCTGTCTGAATTAGTCTCAAGTGGAGACAATTGAAGTACCTCAAGCAATCGTCCCTCGCACTTTCCGCCACGCTTCTTATTAACAAGAAATCGTATTGTCTGTCCAGGAATAACATTTTTGACTGTTGCCTGTTCTCCTTCACAATCTACTATGCCTTTATTGGGGAAATTAACCTTAATAACCTTTCCCTCATATATTTCGCCTTTTTTCATTGCACACCTATCTGCAGAATATACTGCTATTTCTTTTTATTAATAAACAATGCCGCTACACTGATAACGAGTCCGCCAATGACCAGAACTCCATATATAATCCATTCGTAGACAGCAATTTTTTTCTCTATAATAATTGTAGTATTGGCTATAATCATTACAACAACAAGTGCTGCACCAATGAATGCAACAAGCTTCGAGGCCTTAAGGTGCGGCTTTACCGCCATCATAATTATTCCAATAACCAGTGGAAGTATAACCAGAATAATTTTCCACCAGCTCCAAAAGCCTTCTGATTCCAGAAATGCTGATGTTACTGCGGTTTTGGAAATAAACATTCCTATACCTGTTGTAATCATTGCAAGTCCACATACTATCTCGATTAATTCGTTTCTTGCACTTCGGTTCATATGAACCTCCTCCTGTATATTTTTTCCCCAATTGCTAAAAATAAAGAGACGGGAAATACTACCCCCGTCTCTTAGTTAACAAGCTGCATTATAACCCTGCTGATTATTTCTCCTCATCTTCGTCGAAGTCGTCATCTCCGTAATCATCAAAATCATCTTCATAATCCTCAAGATAATCCGGCTTAAAATATCTGTAAAGTGCAAATGCAATTCCTGCAACAGCAGCAACAACGCCTATTACAGCAAAAATTTTAAGTGCCTTATTCTTAGTCTTTGATTCCTCAACTATGACTGGCTCGTCCTTCTTGAATAAATCAGCTATCTTAGCCTGAGCTAAAAGTTCATCAATTTTCTTCATATACATCCATCCTTTCATGCTCTCACCCACGTGATATTTTATCTATTTACAGTTTAACACTAAACTATTCATTTTGCCATATAAAAATGAATTAAATACGGGTAAGTTTTGCAAAAGACGCAAACATTTTTCTGGTCCCTGCTGTTTCAAAATCAACAGTAACCTCAAAGTCCTTTCCGCCCTTCTTAATCTCTGTTACCTTGCCAGTTCCAAACTTAATATGCTTAACAGTGTCTCCAACCTGATAATCAAGACCCTCTGTTAATACCGCTGCCGGCTTCTTATCAAAAACACCCGTTGTAATGGCATCCTTCTGAAAAGATTTAAAAGCCACCTGGCCTCTCTGTCTTGGTGGTGAATTAAAATAATCATCAAGCATGGTGTTCTTTTTCTTAACAGAACCACTTGTAATCATTAATTCCTTAGGTATCTCATTAACAAACCTTGAGGTCTTATTAAGCTGAGTCTCACCTCTTACCATTCTCATCTTGGCAGCACTCATAATCAGCTTTTCTCTGGCTCTTGTTATTCCTACATAGCACAGACGTCGTTCCTCTTCTATGTCGCTTTCGTCCCCTGTAGACAATGACATATAGCTTGGGAAAAGACCATCCTCCATTCCTGCCATGTACACAATTGGAAATTCAAGTCCTTTAGCACTGTGAAGTGTCATCAGAGATACTATATTATTATTTTCATCAAGGTTATCAATATCGGCAACAAGAGCTACCTCCTCCAGGAAGCCTCCCAGCGTTGGTTCGTCATCACTATCCTCATATAAAACCGCCTTGGATATAAGCTCATCAATATTCTGCTTACGCTCCTGGGCATCCTCTGGTGTCTCCTGCTGGTCCAGATATTCATTATATCCGGTTTGTTCCACAACATCCTCAATAAGTTTTTTAATAGAATAGAATTCCAGCTTAGAGCGGAATACCTGAATTGTATGTACAAATGGCTCTATCTTGGCTGCTGCCTTTCCCAACGTAGGAATATCAGCTGCACGTCTTAATGCTTCATAATAGGTCATATCATTGTCAAGGGCATACTGCTGCACCTTTTCCATTGAAGTCGCACCTATTCCTCTTTTAGGGACGTTCAGAATTCTCCTTACAGCCAGGTCATCTCTGGCATTATCAATAGTTTTAAGATATGCCAGAATATCCTTAATCTCACGTCTGGCATAGAAATTAACACCACCATAGATTCTGTATGGTATATTCTGATTAATCAGCTTCTCTTCAATTGTTCTTGACTGTGCATTGGTTCTGTAAAGCACCGCACAATCATTGTAGGCATAGCCATCCTCAATATTTTTCTCTATATCATATGCAATTCCTGTTGCCTCATCAAAGCCAGTCTCGTATACGTTAAAGGCTATTTTCTCGCCTTCTCCTTCATTCGTCCACAGCTTCTTACTTTTACGTTCCACATTATTGCTGATTACTGCATTGGCAGCATTAAGAATATTCTGTGTAGAACGGTAGTTCTGCTCCAGCTTAATGACCTTGCAGTCACTGAAATGTTCCTCAAAATGAAGAATATTCAATATGTTGGCACCACGAAATTTATATATCGACTGGTCATCATCACCAACAACACAAAGGTTGCGGTATTTTCTTGCCAACAGGTTAATCAGCTGAAACTGAACTGTATTGGTATCCTGATACTCATCCACCATTATATATCTGAAACGTTCCTGATAATAATCAAGAACCTCATTATCCTTTTTAAACAATTCAACAGTAAGATTAATAATATCGTCAAAATCCACGGCATTATTTTTCTTAAGCTGCTCCTGATATTCCCTGTATATGTCAGCAATTTTCATCTGATTATAATTAGTTCCTGCACGCTGATACATCTGGTCAGGACCCATCATTTCGTTCTTGGCGGATGAAATCTGACCAAGAATTGCTTTTTCCTTGTACTGCTTGGTGTCTATATTCATTCTTTTACATATATCCTTCATTAACGACTTCTGGTCGTCAGTATCATATATTGTAAAATTAGATTCATAGCCAAGTCTGTCAATATAGCGACGCAGTATTCTTACGCAACAGGCATGAAACGTCATAATCCACGCTGCATCTGCACCAAAGCCCACAAGCTTGTCTACTCGTTCCTTCATCTCTTTGGCGGCTTTGTTGGTAAAAGTAATTGCAAGTATATTGTAGGAATTGACCCCTAAATCGTCAATCAGGTGTGCTATCCTGTGGGTCAGCACACCTGTCTTGCCAGAGCCAGCTCCCGCCAGCAAAAGAACAGGTCCTTCAGTTGTAAAGACACCTTCTCTCTGCTGCTCGTTAAGTCTGTCATATATGCTCATTAAATAATTCCTTTTCTAATCTGTTAATCTATGAAAGCTTGGTTCCACAATTAGGACAGAACTTGGCTCCATTAACCGGAGTACCACAGTTAGGGCAGAATTTAGCTCCATTAGCTGTGCTGCCGTTCTGCTGCATATTGTTAACCATCTGCTGACCCATCATCATTCCCATCTGCATTCCCACAACATCCCCGGCTACGCTTGAATGACCGTTAGCCATACTGTCTGCTGCTGCCATCTGCTGATAACGGTTCATATCTCCAACCATACTCTGTGCTGCTGCTCTGTTCTGAACCTTCTGTATCTCTTCCGGATATGAAAAGCTTGATATTGCAAAGCCTGTAATAGTAATTCCATCTTTTACCATCTGCATATCAAGGTCCTGTCTGATTCCTGCTGCAATATCCGCTGCATTAGCCTGAAGATTGAACATATCCTTGCCTTCACGGCTTATCCACTTCATCAGAAGCTGGTCAAGTACTGAAAGCACACGGTCACGAATATCATCTATTGTATATTCCTGTTTAACGCCTGCAATTTTATCTATCAATGCAACATAATCGCTTACCTTACAGTTAAAGGTACCAAAGGATCTGACTGGCAGTCCACCTGGAAGACCCGGTGAAGGAATTGCAACAGGGTTACGTGTTCCCCACTTTACTGTAAATTCCTTGGTATTAACAAAAAGAACCTCAACTCTCATTCCACTGTTAAAGCCAAATTTAAAGCCTGCAAGATTGGAAAGCACAGGAATAATCTGAGATTCAATATCATAGCTTCCTTCATCCTCAAAAATTCCTTCTATCTTGCCATTATCCATAAATACAGCATCCTGTCCCGGACGAATTATAAGACGGCTGCCTTTCTTAATCTCTTTATTGTTCCATTTCCAGAATATAATATCATCTCTGTACTCTTCCCATTCAACTACATTAGCAAAAATTCCCATTGATTATCTCCTATAATAATATTTAAAACGGGTGCCCGAAGACACCCATTTAAGATTGTATAGTTATTTGCCCATCTTGGCTTTAAGTGCTGCAAGTTCATCATCAACAGCTGGAGAAGATACCTTGTATTTATTCTCAAGCTCTTCAACAGAATTATCAACTCCTGATGTATTAAGCTCTGCCATTGCATTAGCCTCATCCAGCATTCTGTCTGCCTTAGCTTCCATCTTATCAAATGCTGACAGATTAGACTGTGCTTTGCCCATGCTTGAACCCATCTTATTAACTGTCTGCTGAGCCTTCGCAACCTTAACCTTGGCTTTAATTGCATCTCTTCTGGTATTCAATTCACTGATATCATTAACCAGCTTGTCATGCATCTGTCTCATCTTAGCTGCATTATCAGCTGAAAGTGTGTACGCCTGCTGAAGTGCCTGCTGCTTGGTTACCATTGTCTGTTTTCTGGTAATAAACTGTCTTGCATCATCATCATTGCCTGCTGCAACTGCCTTTTCGGCATATGCCTGCAGCTTATCTACCTCTGCTGTACACTCGTCTAACTCCCTCTTGGCACGGGCCTCATCAGCCATAACTGAAGCAGTCTCTGCCTTAACCTTACCTAAATCACTTTCAAGATTCCTCATGTACTGGTCAATCATCTTCTCTGGATCCTCACACTTATCAAGAAGTGCATTAATATTGGATGCCATAATGTCTTTAAATCTGGATATAATTCCCATTAATAATACCTCCACACATATATTATTTTCTATGTAAAAGATTTACATTACATGAATAACATTATAACGTATCATGTAAAAAAAGTCACTATTATTTTATTTTTCTTGTCATGTGGTTTGCAATACTATATAATAAGGCTTAATAGACATTATGTTATAGAAGGAAGGTATATACATGATTGATGAGCAGTCAGAATATCTTACACAGCTGCTGCGTAAGCTTGCAAAAATAGATTATATCAAGCCCGGTGAATTTCCTAATATTGATTTGTATATGGATCAGGTAACCACATATATGAATACTCATCTGTCCAACTCCAAGATGCAGACTGATGAGAAGGTTCTTACTAAGACCATGATTAACAATTATGCCAAGAACAATCTCCTTCCACCGCCGGTCAAGAAGAAATATTCCAAGGACCATATGATTGTCCTTTTGTTTATATATTATTTTAAGAATCTGCTTTCCATCAGCGAAATTCAGAATATGCTTAATCCTCTAACAGATAAATTTTTTGACCCTGCCGATAATTCAGGTCATGAATCAATGGAGGATGTATATAATGAGATATATGCTGCTGTTAAGGAACAGATTTCCACAATAAGCTCTGATATAACTACCAAGTCCGAGGTTTCTCAGAACCATTTTAATGATGTCCGCAATAAAGAAGACAAGGAATTTCTGCAGACATTCACTATGATAAGCATGTTGGGATTTGATGTATTTCTCAAAAAACAGGTTATAGAAAATCTGATTGCAAAAATAAGCATACCGGATTCCAAAGACGCCAAGAATAAGGATATTAAAGGCAAGGAAGAGAAGGAAAAGAAAAAATAACTAACATTAAAGGCAGAGGAAAGCTTTCCTCTGCCTTATTAGTGTAATTATTCTTCCTCACCATACAGTCTGCCGAATACCATATCGTACCCATCACAGCCATAATTAAGAGAACGATTAACCCTGCTGATTGTTGCTGTTGAAGCACCTGTCTTCTCTGCAATATCAAGATATGTCTTATTCTCTCTTAGCATCTTGGCAACCTCATATCTTTGGGAAAGAGATGCCAGCTCATTGACGGTACATACGTCTTCAAAAAAAGCATAGCACTCGTCCTTATTCTCAAGACTTAATACTGCTTCAAATAAATGATCCACAGCTTCTGTTCTAATATTTTTGCTCATTATATATTCACCTCATATATTACGACCTTTTACTTCATGATTTTAACACACTAAAGTGGTCTAGTCCAGTACAAATTTCTTAAGAATATCAACAATTCCATCCTCATCATTAGATGGCGCAATAATATCTGCAGCATTCTTAACTACGTCATTACCATTGCTCATTGCCACTCCGGTTCCTGCATATTCAATCATAGACAGGTCATTGTAGCCGTCACCAAATGCCATAAGCTCATCCTTTGACACATTCATTACCCCCAGCAGATGCTCAAGTGCCCTGGCTTTGTTAATGTTCTTAGGAAGCACCTCAAGGAAGAAGGGTTCAGACCTGTATACATCCATTCTGTCCCCTAAGATATCATGTATATTTGGTTCAATCCTTCCAAGATAATCTCCATCTCCCAGCATCAGAAATTTATTAACCGGAAATGTAAGATATTCCGGGAGATTTTCTACATGCTTAACTCCCAGTCCATTAATTCTTGCCTCAATTTCCAGATATTTATTGTCAATATTTTCGCAAATAACATCATCTCCCTCGTATGTGAGGATATCAACGCCATATTCTCTGGCAAGACCACATATTTCCTTATAATATTCCTGTGGAAGCTTAACGTCATGAATAACATGTCCATCCTCGCAGGATATGAGAAGTCCTCCATTAAGAGACAAAATATATCCGCCATATTCCTTTATCTTAAGTTCCTCTGCAAAGGCTCTCATCCCCTGAACCGGTCTCCCCGAAGCTATTACAACCTTAATTCCGCGGCGCTGGGCCTCCATAATGCATTCACGAGTTGCCGGAGTAATTGCCTTATGCGAATTAGTTAGTGTCCCATCAATGTCAAATGCAAGTACTTTATATTTCATTTAATAATCTCCTGACATAAGTATTAACATCATTGGCAATTGTAACAGAGCTCGGTTTTTTTTTCAACATAAAGCGCGTTTTTTTCCAGTTTACAAAGCCTTGAAAAAAGGTATACTTTTAATAGATATTTTTTTACGAAAGGAAGCCAGAACAATGCCAGGATTTGTAACACATTATCTTTTTGGTGTCAATACCTACAAGGAGCTTGATAATACTGATGAACGACACATTATCAGTCGCAACCACCATGCCTATAGTCTGGGTCTTCAGGGACCTGACCTTTTCTTTTATTTCATGCCTGTATCCCTTGGAATCAAGCCTAATATAGCTAATATAATGCATAAGGAAAGCACTGGTGAATTCTTCCGCCAGCTTATTATGGCATGCCGTTCAATTAAGAACCGTGATGATTACGAAATTGCTGCCGCATATATTCAGGGTTTTATGGGACATTACCTTCTCGATACCCATCTTCACCCATATGTATACAGCAGAGTGGGACGTGGCGTATCCCAGCGAACTCTTGGTGAACACTTTGGACTTGAAACAGACATTGACCGCGAGCTGCTTGCTCATTATAAGGGACTAAGGCCTGCCCAGTTCTCTCATAAGGCAGTAATGGATGTATCTGTACATCAGGAAACAGTTATAGCAGTACTTCTCCATAATGCCATTACGGTTACCTATGATATAGATATAACTCCACGGCTTATTAAGGCAGCGATAGTAAGCTTTAAAATTGAAAGTTCATTATTAATGGATGATTCTAAGAAAAAACACAAGGTTATCAATTACATTGAACGAAGAATGGTGGGCTATGAGCTTATATCCTCATTGCTTATTAATGATATAACCCATATCAATGACCCGTGCAATGACCAGCATAACGAATGGACTAATCCATGGAATGATGGCCACACAAGTACGCTGTCAGTATATGATGTTATGGATAAGACCAGAAATATATACCTTGACTGTATACCACTTATGCAGGACGCACTGGATGCTTCATATGAATGTATGCCTATTAAAAATCCCCAGATACTCGGGATTCTGGGCAACAACTCCTACAGCAGTGGAATGGATTGTACTATTCCACTTGATAGAGACTGACATCTACACCATGTCTGCCAAGAAGCCTGGCAGCATTATTATATGTAATATTATCCATATCAGCTGCTGTCAGATTCATCTGAGCCAAGGCTTTGTATGTATCTGACGGTGACTCCCATGGAGAATCGCTTCCAAACAGAATCTTGTCTGTTCCATGTTCAATAATTATTCTCTTATACTGTTCCCTGTTCATATATTGGCTGCACACAGCAGTATCAAGATACACCGAAGTTCCAACAATATATTTCTCCACATCATCCCACATTTCAAAGCCGCCCATATGAGCAGCAACAATTCCCTCTCCACTTACATATTCCAAAACGTGCTTAAGCATTAATGGTGTACTGTGAACAGGCGCAGGCATTCCCACATCCACTCCCGCATGATATACCACAATAAGATTAAGCTTCTCGGCCTTCTGAAATATTCTAAGAGACTGTGGTGAATCAATATCTACCAGTTGAAACTCAGGATGAAGCTTAATTCCGGCAAATCCCGCAGCGCCTATGTTCTCCATTACCTGCTCCCAGTCCTCCTGCATTGGATGAAGACTGGCAAAAGAATACAGCCCGTTACCCTTATTTTCAAGAGCAACGCTGTTAATGGTAGCAGTCTGCTTAGGACTTGTTGCAATAGGAAGAACAACGCTTAGGTTGACCTTATTCTCCTTCATGGACTTTCTAAGTCCGTTAACGGTTCCATCTGCAAAGGACGGTGCATCTATTCCACGTTCTCTCTTAATTCCACCCTTAAGGCTTTCAAGAGTTCTGGCAGCTATTTTATCCGGGAACGCATGTGTATGAAAATCTATAATCATTAGTATTAACCTTCTGTTCTTTGTCTTTTTTTTGACATTAATAATAGCATAAAAAGACTGACAAATAAAGTAATAATCTCCACAATAGATGAAATATACCATAATGACCTGCCACCAAATATATGTGGGATTACCATAAGCAGTATTCCACTGAATGCAACATTTCTCAATAATGATAACAGCAGTGCCTTTTTCTCCTCAAGCACGGACTGTAGGTAATATATTGTAATAATATTAATACCTGCCATAAAGAACATGATAAAATAATACCTTAATGTATTTCCTGCTATTACATTTAGCTCATCATTCATTTTAATAAAGAATCCGCATAAGGTCTCTGGAAACAGCAATCCGCATACAGTTGCCACAACGCCCAGCGCAATAGCGGTAATATATCCATATTGTGCCGTTTTCCTGATTCTGTCCTGTCTGCCCGCTCCATAATTGTAAGACATAATTGGCTGTATGGTCTGCCCCATTCCTGTAAAAAGAGCATTAAAAAGGATTACATAGCTTACAATCACTCCATATACCGCCAGCTCGTCTACTCCGCAGTATTTAAGTATCTGCAGATTAAAAATCATTGTAATAAAGCCATTAGCAAATTCATTAATAAAAGCACTTATTCCGCCTGCAATGGTTTTTCCAAGCTTGGCAATAAGTCCATGTACCCTTACCAGATGCAGGGATGAATTGTTTTTTGAAAAAAGATATGAGCCAATAATAATCAGCTGGATGCTCATACCTATTCCGGATGCCAAGGAAGCTCCTGCAATTCCCATTTTCATAGGATATACCATCACTATATCAAGAATTACATTAATAATTCCACCTGCTGCCACACCTGCAACGGCCCTCTTCGCGGCTCCATCGCCCCTTACTGCTATTGAAAGATACTCTGAAAGCAGGGCTGCTGGTGCAAACCATACATATATATCCATATATGAGTGTGCATAGGTAAGAAGCTGCTTAGTAGCGCCCATAAGCATAAGAATATCTGTTAAAAATATCTTATACACTACTACAATAGTAATTGAAATAATAACTGCAAGTATAAGAGAGGCTGTAAAGAATTCTGATGCTTTTTTATTCTCTCCCATACCCTTTTGCACATTAACGTGTACCGAACACCCAACTCCACATAGTATTCCGCTGGCAAAAATTATGCACAGCATAGGAGTAAGTACATTAAAGGCAGCAAGTGCCTGCGCACCCACTCCCTGTCCTACCACAACTGCATCTGTTATGGTATATATACATACAACCAGTGCACTGCCAAGACATGGTATAAGGTACCTTATATATATTTTCTTAATATTATCTTTTAATAAATCCATATTTGCATTCCCTCCTTGAAATCTTGTCACAACTGTGCCATTATAAACTATAAAGTAACTTTATAGTCAACCCCTGGGAAAATAACATGGAAAAATATATGAAAATTAATGAAGTATCTAAAATTCTTGGTATTTCTGTTCCAACAATACATTACTGGCAGTCTGAAGGTCTTTTTAATGTATCAAGAAATACGGACAATGACTACAGACAGTTTGGAATATCCGATATTCTTGATATATGGGAAATCATGCTATACCGCGACCTGGAAATACCGGTAAAAGAAATACGTTCTCTTTTGAACAAGAACATTGAGGGTATAGCCGATAAATATCAGCAGCAATCCGTCAAAATAGAAGCTCAGATTGAATTGCTTAAGAAAAAACAGCAGCGTATCAGCTACCAGCAAAAGCTGATAACACAAATACGTGACCTGCAGGGGCTTGCTCCATTTAGTTCTACCCCTGACTGTGACATATGCTATGAGGACGGCTTCACCCGAGCTACCATGAGTGCCTCCATTCAGGACCCTTATATATGTAGTGTAATAATTGATGAATCGGGCAGGCTTTTCAGAGGCATATCACAGCTGCATATTGATAATTCACCAATTATCTGGACAATACAAAGCAATTGCACATATATGGAGTTTCTCCTTAAGCTTGATTATAATAACCCTGACAACAGTAATCTCAACTCCGTTCTCACACAAATAAAGGCATCCGGTCTCACTCCTCACGAAGTGATGGCTAGATACCTTATAATAGCCGCTGAAGGTAATACCCGTTATGAATATTACCGCGCATGGATACGCGTATCCTAATCGTTATATTTCTCAGCCTGTTCCTTAATAAGTGCCATATCGTCAAAATAATTAATCTTCATTGACTCACGTACCTCTTTAAGTGTCTGAGCTGCAACCTTTTCTGCCTTCTCGCTGCCCTTCTTAAGAATCTCATATACAGCAGGAATATCCTTCTCCCACTGCTTACGTCTCTCTCTTATAGGCGCAAGCTCTGCCTGCATCACGCTGTTAAGGAATTTCTTAACCTTAACATCACCAAGACCACCTCTTGTATAATGGTCTTCAAGCTCCTGAAGATTAGCATATTCCGGAAGAAATTCTGCAAAATGCTCAGGTCTTGAAAAGGCCTCAAGATATATAAATACAGGATTACCCTCAACCTTACCCGGGTCGCTGACCTTAAGGTGGTCAGGGTCTGTATACATTGACATAACCTTTTTCTTAACATCCTCTTCTGTATCTGCAAGATATATGCAGTTGCCAAGTGATTTACTCATCTTAGCCATTCCGTCAATACCAGGAAGTCTCATACATGCCTTGTTATCAGGTAAAAGAATCTCTGGCTCCACAAGCGTCTCCCCATATACAGAATTGAACTTATGAACAATCTCTCTTGCCTGCTCAAGCATTGGCATCTGGTCCTCTCCAACAGGAACTACATTAGCCTTAAATGCTGTAATGTCTGCTGCCTGGCTTATAGGATAGGTAAAGAATCCAACAGGTATGCTGGCTTCAAAATTACGCATCTGTATCTCTGACTTAACTGTCGGATTACGCTGTAATCTTGACACAGTTACAAGATTCATATAATAAAAAGACAGCTCTGTAAGCTCAGGTACCATTGACTGAATAAACATTGTAGACACATTAGGGTCAAGACCGCATGCAAGGTAATCAAGCGCAACCTCCACAATGTTCTGGCGGACCTTCTCAGGATTATCTGCATTATCAGTAAGTGCCTGTGCATCTGCTATCATAATAAATATGTCATCATAAGCTCCTGAATTCTGAAGCTCAATTCTTCTTCTCAACGAACCTGCATAATGTCCAACGTGCAGTCTTCCTGTAGGTCTGTCACCTGTTAAAATTATTTTACTCATTTTATCAACCTTTCCAATACATCAATAACACTATTTTATAATACAGACAATAAAAGTCAAGCTGTTTTTCACTTGAAAGCCAGGTCTATCATCTGCAAAAGTCTGATATCGTAGGTATGAAGTCTTTTAACCTTCTCATATCCATTAGCAGCAATCTCCTGTCGCTCCTGGTCATGTGCAAGATAGTAAGCGCATTTGTCATACAAATCCTCCATACTGTCGTAGGCAACCAGGTCTTTTCCTATATCAAAAAATTCTGAAAGCTCTGACTGATAATTGGTTATTAAAAATCCTCCGCTTCCCAGGACATCAAATATTCTAAGTGGCAGCCCACTCCTTATTGACTTAGCCGTAATATTCAGATTAATTCTGCTCTGATTAAATATTACCGGCATCTCTGTAAGTGATTTAGCATAACCCCTATTATGTATATGCGGAATACCTGACACATCGCTTCCTGTATATATATCCACATTAAAAGAGTTTGACAACAGCTTTAGTGCTCTCAGCCGCTCCTGTTCAGCCACCTTAACACTCATGTACAGCTGTGCCACAACCGCTCTGTCATTGCCATTATACTCCGGTGGAAATCTGTAGCTTCCCGGTGTACATTCCAGAAATGTCTTTACAAAATCGTCGTCAATAACCTCTTCAATAAAATTATATCCATATATCAACAGCTGTGATTCAATTACCCCGTCTGCATAACCCCTGTAGTAATCCGGCAGCTTAGCTCTATTATAGGAGCATTTTTCCTCATAGGTTGAACCTACAAAGGATATATCTGACTTATAGCTGTCTCTATGTGTATTCTGCGCAATAACACTATCATTGCGGAGTACATTAGTACATAATGGAATATGGAATACTCCGTCAGGGTTAGTCGGAGCGAACTCATCATATAGTGCCTTGTCAAAAAGGAAAACTCTGTTACACGAATTGGCAAGTGACTTGGAATACAGCTCAAGCACTGGGCTATCCACTACCAGCGTCATATATCGAAGCTTCATCACCTGGCACGTATCCGACAGCCATGGAAAAAAATTAATGGAAAATACAAAGGAAAATCCGCCATCAAGCAGCTTGGGGCTTACATATGAAATACACTCTGCCGGGAGCATATCCTTCTTTGTCATCTCTATAGTCTCTTCAACGACTTCAAACCCAAGCCTGTTAAATGTATCAATAATATCCGGCTCGCATATGCTGCCGTAACGGTATATATAGACCTTCATATTTTTCTCCATCATTTCTTTTTAGCCTGAAAACATATGTACATTATAACAATACCTCTCAAAGCCTTTGCGGTTCTGAGAGGTATTAGTGATTCATTTATTACTTAATAATTAGTTTTTCTTGTCAGCGATTGCTGCCTGAGCTGCTGCAAGTCTTGCAATAGGTACACGGAAAGGTGAGCAGGATACATAGTCAAGACCAATCTTATGACAGAACTCAACTGATGTAGGATCTCCACCGTGCTCTCCACAGATACCAACATGAAGCTTAGGATTAACTGGCTTACCAAGCTTAATAGCCATCTCCATTAACTTACCAACACCTGTTGTATCAAGTCTTGCAAATGGATCGCTCTCGAAAATCTTGCTGTCATAGTAAGCACCGAGGAACTTACCAGCATCATCTCTTGAGAAACCAAATGTCATCTGTGTTAAATCGTTTGTACCGAAGCAGAAGAAATCAG
>CAYTWF010000062.1:4689-15208 GCA_964441705.1 uncultured Butyrivibrio sp. | reverse complement strand
AACTATTTATAAATATAAAATAAGAAATTAATATATGGATAATTATTATTTATTGTTAGCTGCAATAGCAGTATTAAGTAAAGAAATTGCTAATCATTCTGATTTAGCAGAAAAAATTAAATTAAGATTATTTCTTGATTTAACACAATATAAATTGATTGATAAGCTAAGTAAGGTTGAGACATGGTTTATTGCATTAGGGCATACTTTAATGCATTATCTATCTCCAATAATACTTATTCTTATTGGATGGTTTAATGTCCATAAATACCTTATTAAAATGATTAATTGTGAGTATTGTTTGAGTTATCATTTAGGGTGGATTGGATTATATACGATTTACGGAATGACATTATTAAATAGTTTTATTTATGCATTACCAGTATTGATAATTGTAGGTGTAATAAATAGAATTTATGGTGAGTAATAAAGAATTAAACAAGAAAGATGTTGAAAGATTTAATAAATTCTTCATAAGTAAGTATGATCATCTAATCAATTACTGTAAAAAGTATAAATATGATTTAGATTACTTACATATAGCATATGAAAAAACATTAGATATAATTAAAAGAAACGGTTGGAAAGGAAATAATACATATTATACAACATATATAATCAATACAATTGTAAATACATTCTTGAATGATCAAAAACATTCTTATAAGAAACGGACATCATTTATGATTGATGAAAGAAACAACAGAAATAGATTGGATACATTGTTTTCAAACTTATTAGATGATACAGATAATGATGAAGATTATTACAAAGGTTTACAATATATAACAATGAGGTTATTTAATTATATTCAATATGAATTAAAGTGTAATGAATTTGAAATTAGTATATTTAAACTGTATTATCTATCTAAAGAAAAAATGACTTATAAAAAAATACAAGATATAACTGGTTGTAATAAGAATAAAATAACTTCAATCCTTAGAAAGATTAAATTAGATTTAAATAATAACTTTTTTAATTACTTAAAACAATTTGAAAATGAGTAAGATAACAGATGATTATGTAAAAGAGGTAATGAGTAAACCTAAGAGTAAAGAATTACTCAATGAGTATATTAGGATATGGCACTATCTAACTGGTGAGAGTATGCAATTAGTTGGATGTAATGCTTGTTTTTTGAATAGTATATATGGAAAGATAATAAGAGTAATGAAAAAGAAGAATTTAAATTAAAAAAATAATAAATTATGGAAATGTTTAAATTAAGTGTAAAGAGAAGTGATTTTAATTATGCTAAGAAAGTATATGAAGAAATTATACTTACCCGTGTATTAAATAATGATAAGATTATTAAGGCATATAAGGGATTGTATGGTATGCCTGACGAAGAACTTGTTAATGTTAAACAAGCAAGGATGTATTTATTTTCATTATTCAACAATGAAAATAATTTAAAATCATTAAACATTCTTGAAGATGTAGACCCTGATGGAGTTTATAATAATGATATTGATGCATTATTAATTCAAATTCACGAGTATCAGGATAAATTAGATTACAATGATAATTTAACTGCAAATGAAAGAAGAAGTTTAAGGATGCGAATTAATCATTTAAATAAGAAATTAAAAGAAAAAGAAAAAAATAAAGATAAATAATTATGGGTGAAGGTGATAAATTATTGGAAGAATATAACAATCTCAAAAGTGATGAGGTTGTTATAACACCAAAAAATAAGTTATTAGATAGGGATATAAAGAATAAAGAAATTCTTGATTTATTATTACAAGGAAAAAGTAATAATGAGATTGCTCTTATAATGATGGAGAAATATAAATTAAAAAGAGGAACAGTAAATAATCTAATAACAAGAGCATATAAGACAATTAGGACTAATTATAATGTAGAGATAGATAATTTAGTTCATAAGCACATTCATATGTATTATGACATTATGAATGATGCAAAACAGTTGGGTGATAGTAGTGCAAGAATTAAAGCATTACAAGCAATTGAAAAACTACTGAAAGTTACAAGTGATGCACCAATCATTCAACAAAATACATTAAATCTTAATTTAAAAGAATTATCCAAAGAAGAAATAAAGGAAATGTTAGGTTTAGATAATGACTAAGAAAAGTAAATTAAATAAGTTATCTGAAGAAGAAAAAGAATTCTTAAAGAAAGAACTTGAAAAGGAACTCTATAATAAGAGTTTCTATGAGTTCTTTAAGAAAGCAGTTAAAGTATTAGAACCATCTACACAATGGTCTTTTAATTGGCATCACGAATATATATGTGATATACTTCAAGAAGAAACATTAAGAATAAAAAATAATAAACCAAAGACAAAGGATATTATTATCAATGTTCCTTTTAGGTCAAGTAAATCATTAATGGTATCTGTATGTTTTCCTGTATGGAGTTGGACACAACATAATCAAATGTCTTTTATTAATCTTTCTTATTCTGCTTCATTATCTACTGATCATAGTAATAAAGTAATTGAATTATTATCCAATCCGTGGTTTCAAAATCTATATGGTGAAGATTATAAATTAAATTATGATCATAGTGCAAAGAATGATTTTAAATTAATTTGTGGTGGACATAGGATAAGTTCTGGTATGGTTGGTTCAGTACTTGGTAAAGGTGCTGATATAATCATTATGGATGACCCTAACTCACCTAAAGATTTATCAGAAGTTGGTAGAAGAAATACAATAAGAAGTTATACTGATACCATATCAACCAGATTAAATAATCCAGAGGTAGGTTTGTTTATTGTTGTGCAACAAAGATTGCATGAAAATGATTTAACTGGTTATCTATTATCAAACTTTAAAGATGATTGGAATCATATATGTTTACCAGCAGAACTATCAAAGAATGTATCTCCAAGTAGCTTAATTAATAAATATAAAGATGGTTATCTTTGGAAAGATAGATTCTCAAAGAAAGTATTAGATAAGTTTAAAATAACGTTAGGAAGCATTAATTACGCCAATCAACTTCAACAAGAAGGAAGTGTTCAAGAGGGAAATATAATTAAAAGAAAATGGCTTAAATCAATTAGTCTTGATGAATTTAATTTTATGTTGGAAACAAATAAAATAAATGAACATAACATTAAATGGGAAATGATTATTGATACAGCATTAACAGCAAAGAAAAAGAATGATGATACTGGAATAATGATATATGCTTCAATACTAAATAATGTATATGTTAAGAAAGTTTTTAAATTAAAATTAGAATTCCCTGAATTAATAAAAGAAATTGTTAATATATACAATATATATAAATGTAAAATAATTAAAATAGAACCTAAAGCAAATGGATTATCAGTAATACAACAAATAAAAAGATCAACTAAATTACCAGTGAAAGAATTACCAAATAAAGGTAAAGGTGATGATAAAGAATCTTGTCTTAATTCAGTATCACCTCTAATTGAATCAGGTAGATTTATTATGTTGGAAGATTTATCTAATGATATATTGATATCTCAATTAACTGGATTTCCTAATGAGAAATCTGATGAAATGGTTGACTTAACTTATTATGCTCTTAGTGGTGCTTATAAAGGAAATTTTAATTATGCTATGTTGTAATTTAACTAAGTAAAGTATTAAAGTATTATATAAATAAACATAAAATTATTAATTATTTATAGTAAAAAATTTAAAGAAATATGAAAAGAGTGATTTTGAATGGGTTAGAATATAATATACCTACAAGTTGGGAAGATATTACTATTAAGGATTATCAAAGAATATACAAACAGATTGGAATTTATAATGAATCTGTTAAAAAAGAAAAGATAAATGAGTTTGATGATGTAATGGAGACCATTAAATTGATATCAGTATATTCTTCAATACCAGAGAAAGAATTAAAGATTGCTAATATAAATGATGTTGTTGGTATTATTAATGATATGAGTTTTATTAAGGATGAAATTCCAAGTAAACAAATTGTTGAATTTAAATTTAAAAATAAAACATATAATGTTATTCAATCCTTACATAAGCAACAATTTCAAGATTATGTATCATTAGAGAATATAATTCAGCGAGGAAATAACGTTGAGAATATGCATTATATATTAGCTATAATGGCAAGGGAAGGAGTTGATGAAACATTGGATGATTATGATGTTGATGAAAGAGCAAAAGAATTTCTTAATTTAGATATTATTACAGCAAATAATATATCGGTTTTTTTTTCTTCCTTAGAAAAGGTTTACACTCAGATTTCTACATTATATTCTCATCCGAAGGAAGTGATACAGATGAAGGCACAAGAGGTAATGAATTCTTTGAACGCACTGGATGGTCAGGGATGGTTTACACGTTGGCAAATTGGGATTACGAAAAGGTTGATTACTTACTTAGAAAAAAAGTCGATGAAGTACTTCACTTCCAGAGTGCCAAAATACTCCATCAAAGAATCGAAGCTAAAAATTTTAATAAAAAAAGTTAAAAAATACTTGCATATAAAAAAGAAATAATTTATATTTGCATATGTTTAATTTATAAGTGATACGAATATATAAGACTAATTGTTTTTCCTTCCTATTTTTCAATTAGTCTTATATATTTTTTTTAATTTTTATTTAAGTATTTTTTTTCATTTAAAAAGAGTTCATTGGTATATTCCAGTGGACTCTTTTTTTTATTATTATTTGTTTATAATATATGATTTTAAATTAATAATTATGACATTAGAACAATTTAAAGATAAGATAAAGAATATATGTTTAGCACATAAAGACATTAAGAAGTTTGATTATGGTTCTGAATACAATAAGGATGAGGATAATGATAGCATATATCCAATGGCATTTTTAGAGTTACCATATGTATATGATTATGAATTAAACAATACTATGGATTCATTTTCAATAGCATTAGATATATTAATTGCAACAAATAATGATGATGTTGAATCAGACCATTTTGCAATTAGTTTAAGTAAAGAGATTGCTGATGTTATATTATTATATATTAATAATGAAGTTGATGATTTTAAGATTGAATCAGCATCAGGATTATCAACAAGAGAATATACAGATGATAATGTTGCAGGTTGGAGATTAGAATTAAATATATTATTTCCAAGAGAGAATTGTGATGCATTTGATTATAATGATTATTTTAATTTTTAATTAATAATATGGCAAGTTGGGAAAAAGATGGGATGAAAGAATTTTTAAAACAATTAATTAATCAATTAATGTTAGACCACGTATTGGTTTTAACCGAACATGGAATAAGAGTTGATAGTAATTTAATTAAGAGTTTTGAATATAAAGTAAAACCATCAGGAGTTCAAGTATCTGCTAATTTCTATTATGAATATGTTGATAGAGGAAGGAAAGCCTTAGTAAAGAAAGTACCAATTAAACCATTAATTAGATGGATGAAAAGATATGGTATAAGACCAAAGACTGGAAGTAAACAAAAAGACTATATAAGGGCTGCATTTGCTATTCAAAATTCAATATATAAGAATGGTATAGTTGGAAAGAAATATCATTCAAAACTGCTTGAAAAGTATGGTAATACAGCTGCTGATAAATTAGCTGATTACTTAGCAAAGAAAATAATGGTTGATGTTGTTGATGCATTAACATTTAAATAAAATTTTAAATTAAAAAAATTATGGCTTTAGTATTAGATCAAAATAAAACATATAAATACTGTAATAGAGGTTTATTGGAATTACAAGATGTTAATGTAAATCTCTCAATTTATAATGAAATACTTGTTAATCAATTTGATGTTGATTTTTTAACAATATATGAATACGAAAGAAGATTTGTTGTAACATTAGGTAAAACATTATCAGAGCCTTTAACATTATCAATTAAGTATGATACATATACACATAATAATGTTTATGATTCTTATACAAAAACTATTACAATTCCTGCTGGTCAAACAGAATGGGAAGAAACTATATTAACTAAAAGAGTTCGTTATGATAATAATACTAGGAAAAGTTTAATAGTATTTGAGATTGAAACAGTAACATTACAAAATCAGACAGTATTTCCTAAAAATTGTGCAAGTAGTTGTACAGTAGCATTTGGTTCAGTAACAGCATCACCTACATCAATGAGAGGATTAAGTGATGGTAGTATAACAGCAACAATAACTGGAAAGAAATCTACAAATGTAAGTTGGTATTTAGATGGAGTATTGGTTGATACAAGTAATACTACTTCAAAAACATTTTCTAATTTAAGAGCTGGATTATATTCAATTCAAGTGCATGATGGTAGTTGTATAATTACTGAATTTATATCAGTCGTTGACGGTGAATTTAGAAGTAGAGAATTTACAATAAATGAAGTAACAGGAGTTAAAGCAGCTCATAATCCTATTATATATAATGTTAACACATATCAAAATTCATCTCAAAATATACCAGCTAAGAGTAAATTATCATTAAATCATAATAATATACCAGATAATGTATCAATTGAATTTATATTAACATCACCAATAGAATATAGAGTTAAATTTTATGCAAAAGGATTTCCAAATAAGAAGAATTATTTTTTAGCTAATGTTGTATATGATGAGTATGGAAATACAATTGGTTCAAATACTGATAAAGAGATTATGCAATCGCTTTATGAAGTATTATCTAATGACCCTATTATATCAAATAACTACTATATAAGCTACGCTTGGACAGATAAAGATATAATCTTAACAGCTAAACAAACAGGTCGTAAATTCACCTTAGATGAGAATAATGTAATTATTAGAAATCCATCAGGAATTATAAGTGATGATTATTTTCAACTTGAAGTTATTGATGTTGGTGTTGATAAATATGATGGTGAGGTTGTTGATGATTTAAGTGTATATGCAGAAGTTTTAATTAATAATAATGTAAGATATCCATTGGAAGCTGAATTGGAAGATTATATTAAAGTAAGTGATATGGTTATACCTTTTCAACATGATAACCAACATAGATTTGATATATCTCCAATTGTAAAGAATTATGTAAAATCATTCAGACCTAATTATGATAATGATTTCACTATTATACCATCAATGATGGCTTCAGTTAAATTAAGAATTGGTGAATCATATCCAATTGTAAGTAATTCAAATACTATTAAAAGAAGGTCTAAATTAATAACTGATACTATTTGGATATGTAATTCATCATTAGATTATTTTCAAGAAAATAATATGGAAGAATATGTTAAAGAATTTGATAGGAAATGGTTAACTAATTCTCCAAATCCACTTCAAATACAAAGAGAACAGAAGTTGTTTTTATATTTTATTGTTGAAGAGAACTTTGGTTATGGATTAAAATTAAGAGGTAATATAAAGTATTGGGATGGAACACAAGATAATGGAATTGATTTTTATAATATATCATCAAGTGGAACAAATGCTGGTGGTGTATTCTTATTGAATACTTCATATGATAGATTAGATTTAGCAACATATGAGAATAATGGTGGTAATATAAGAAAGATTAAATCAATTGAATTAAGAGTAACTGATTTTGATAATAATGGCATTACAGAATATAAGACATTATTATTTAATATAAATGAACAACCAAGAAAGTTTGGTATTGTATTTCAAAATAGAATGGGTACATATGATACATTTGATTTTGTTGGAATAAGAGAAGATGAGGTTAATAGAGAGTTTGGTGAATTTACCATTCCAACATTACCAGATGATTCAGGAAGATTTAATAATGGATTTAAAGTTAATACAGTATATGATACAAGGGTTACAAATAAAATAACAGTTAATACAGGTTATTTAAATGCAACACATTTAGATTGGTTAAAGAATGATTTATTAACTTCAAATGATATTTATACTTATACAACCACTAATCATAATTATTTAAAATTAATTGATTATAAATTTAAAAAATCATCATTGGAAGATTTATTTGATATGGAAGTTACTTTTGAATATACAACTTTTATTAATAATATATCAATTTAAATTAAGAAAATAAATGAATACAATAAGAATAATAAATAATTTAAATCAAGAATTTGACTATTATAATGTTGAAGATTTAGGTTTAGTATTAAATAAAGTTGTTGATGATTATACACAAATTGATAAGAGATTTAGTGAATTCTCTTATCAATTCAGTTTACCAAAGACAAAGAATAATGCTATTATCTTTAATCATTCTGATGTTCATAATGTAATTAATAAATTCATTAAGAATAAACAAGAAGTAACAGTATATTTAAATTCAACATTATTATTTAAAGGAATAATTGAATTGGATGCTATTGGTAAAGATAATTACTATTGTACATTATTAAGTAGAGTATCAGAAATTATTGATCTATTAGGTGAAAAAGAATTAGTTGATTTACAATTTAATGACCCTGATTTTAATTATGAATCAACAGTATTAGCTCATGTTCACGCTAATTATAAAAATAGTGATGAAGCTGATTTTCAATTTCCTTTTATATTTTATTCAACATTCCATACACCTGCTCATTTATATAATGATGGTGCAATAATTGACCAAGAAGGTTATGAGATAATGATGCCTGATAGACCTATGCAGAATTTTTATAATTTAGTTAATGGTAGAGGTGTAAATCCATCAGAAATTAATGCTATATATTATCATCAAATACCTCCTGCTCTTTATTTAAAAACAACATTGGAACAAATCTTCAAAGAGATTGGATGGGGATTATCAGGTTCTATATTTGATACAGAAGAATTTAAAAGGATAATTATTCCTTATACTGGACAGAATGATATATATAATAATTCTCTATATTGTACCAATAACGGAGAATTAGATATAGGTGGTGTATGTACACAAGGTACATTGAAATTGAAATTATCTAATTTCTTACCTGATATGACTTGTGTTGAATTCATAAATAATATAATTAACTTTTTTAATTTATATTTTGAAATAGATATAAATAATAAGATAATTAATTTTGAGACATATGATACCTTATTTTCAAATAAAAGTAATCCAATAGTATTAGACCATAAGATAGATGAAAATACAGTAGAATATAAGCGTATATTGAATAATAATCCATCTATAATAATGAGGGATGCTGATAACAAAATGATATATGGTGATAATTATTATCAAAAATTAACAGATTCAAATAATCCTTATTCAGCACCATTATATAAGATTGCTCCTGATTTAACAAATGATATATATAATAAGATTGGTGATAAAGAACAAGAGTCAATTGAATTAGATTTTGCAACACCAATAATTAAAAGAACATATATATGGTCAAAATACTTAATTGGTAATTTTTATGGTGAAGATGGGTGGACTTGTATTTATCAACCTTGTTTAACAAAACAAACAAGACAAGATAATAATAACATGGTATTTAATAAAGATGATTCAGAAACAAATGTTGATAATGATCCTAATAGAGTTAAGTATGATGGATTTCCAACACTAATGTATTATTATGGATTATCAGATAATGAAGAAATACAAAATAAAGGATATGCAGCATGGAGATGGTTTTATATTAATTTCCATGGATTAAGAATGAGAATACCATTTGCATCACCCTTTGGATATATTAAAAATAGAAGTAGAATAAATACTGTTATTAATGATAATGATGCTGAATTAAAAGAAAAAGTATATGCTTCTTTTTTACAAAGTATATATAAAATGATGAGTAATGATTATGATACTGAAATAAGTTATTCATTAATAATGTCTGATTTAGATACATTTCCAACAGCATATACCAAGTTTCATTCAAAAAAATATAAAAGATATACTGAAGGATATGAATTGGAAGCAGATATCAGAATGGATATAAATGATTATAATCAAATGAAGATATCAACACCTTTAAGTTATAAGCAAGAAATATATTCATTATTATCAATTAAAGATTTTGACCCTGTTAATAATACAGCTAAGATTTCTTTAATTAAACAATAAAATTTTAAATTAAAAATATAAATATAATGGCAAAGAAAAGAGTTGTTGTCGATTTAAATTTAAGAGGAACTAATTCAGTTGCAGAACTTGAACAAGAGTTAAAACTTGTTAATCAAGAATTGAAATTGGTTGATAGAAATAGTGATGCCTTTACAGAATTATCACAAAAAGCAATAATGCTTAGAGGTGAAATGAATGATTTTAGAGATTCAATTAAACCTATTAGTGATAATCAATCATTAAATGCTTGGAAGAAATTAGGTCAAGCAATGGCTGGTGCATTTCAAGTAGGAGGTGCAGCTATGTTATTATTCTCCGAAGAAGCACAAGAGAACTTTGAAGAGGTTGCAAAGGTTGTTGGTTCTGTTGTTGTTGCTATGGATGGATTGGGTAAGATGATTGACTTATTTAAATCTAATTCAATTAAAGCATTAGTAAGTGTTGTTGCTGGATGGAAATCAATGGTTGTATCTGTACGGTCTGCAAGTGCTGCTATTAGATCTGCAATCGTTGCAACTGGTATTGGTGCATTGGTTGTTGGTATTGGTCTTGTAATAGCTAATTGGAATAAATTAAC
>CAYTWF010000062.1:0-4589 GCA_964441705.1 uncultured Butyrivibrio sp. | reverse complement strand
AATATAGATTAAGAGATTTAAAAATACGGACTGAAGCTTTAAATAATCAAAGAAAGTTTAATCAAGAATTATTTAATGCATCAACCAGATATAAAGAAATAATTAAGAATCATACTGAATTGATTAATCAACAACAGATTGGTTATAATCAATTTGATAATTATATTTCCAATTTACAAAGAGCTGATGCTATATTTAAATTATTAAAAGAGCAAAGAGAATCTATTACCAATTTTGATAAAACTGGTGTTGAGATTTATAATAAATATAATGAAGATTTAATTAAACAATTATCAACATATGATGAAATCTTTGAAAAAGAAAGAGAAACATTAACATTAAAGGTTGAAGAGAATAAATGGAATAAACAACTAATTGATGATGCTTCAAAAGAACTTGGTTTATTTAAATTAATAAAACAAGAACAAATCAAGAAGATTGATTTTGAGAAGGAGATTGCTGTAAATAGAAAGGCAATTCTTGAAGCACAAAGAGAAGAAGTTAATGGTATTATTGAAGTAACTGAAGCTCAGATAAGATACAATGAAATGTTATTGAATGAAGCTCAAATGAAGTTTGATAATGCAAAGAATGATGAAGAAAGAGCTGAAGCATTACAAAAGATAACTGAATTAGAAGCTACTATTCAAGCATCAACACAATCAGTTATGGAGATGAAGAATCAGATGGTTGATATAGATGGTCAAATTATTGATTTAAATAATGAGATTATAAATAAGAATCAAGAACAATTAGAATTACAAAATGAGATTGCTGATAAGCAAAGAGAGGTTACACAAGAGTTGGAGAAACAGAGTAGGGGTTATGCTTTATTACAATCATTTGTTGAGCAATATAAAGAAGAGATTCAGGCAGCTCAGGAATTAATTGGAGCAACCTTTGAATTAACTGCAACCATATATAATAATATAGCTGCAAAGAGAAAACAAGAGTTGGATGATTGGGTTAAGAATAATAAGGATGCATTTGATGAAATTGCTGATATGGAGAAGTCATTATCTTCAAGACGTGATAAGTTAAATGAGATGCTTAAAATGGCAGAAGGACAAAGATACAGAGATATCTTAAATGAATTAGCCAATATAGATAAAGCAGAACAAGACAATGCCAATAGCAAAGAAGCATTAATGCAGCAACAAGCAGAAATGCAATATAAGATTGATATGGCTGAATATAATGGTGCAGTTATGCGTAAGGCTGCTGGACAAACAGATGCAATAATTAACACAGCATTAGGAGTTACAGAAGCATTACCAAACATTATATTAGCTGGTATTGTTGGTGCATTAGGTGCTGTTCAAATTGGAATTGTTACTGCTCAACCATTACCTCCTAAACCTGAGAAAGCTAAATTTGAATTAGGTGGAGAAATTATTGGTAATTCACATTCAAGAGGTGGTGTTATAATTGAAGCAGAGGGTGGAGAATATATTGTTAATAAAGATGCTTATTCAAAGTATGGTAGTTTAATTAGAGCATTAAATGAATCAGGTAGAAGGAAGTTTGCAAATGGTGGTGATGTTACACCAAATGTTTCAACACCTCAATCAACTGATTTAATTGATTATAATTTATTAGCTAATACAATGGTAATGGCTTTAAAAGCAAATCCAATGTTTGTTAGTGTAACTGAAATAAGATCAGTTGAAAATAGATTAAAAGTTGTTGAAAGTAAGACATCATTTTAATCTATAAGGATTTAAATTAAAAATAATTGTTTATAAATTAATTAAAAAAGCGTATGTATCCGTTATATAAAATAGTTATTGATGATAGTGAAACAACTGGCATGGAAGCTATATCATTTGTTAGTATGCCAGCAATTGAATCTGATTTTCTTAAATTAAATAATAATAAAAAAGAGCCTAAATTAATAGTATTGGAAAAAGAAGGTGAGTATAAACAAGTACTCGCTGGATTAGCATTAGTTCCAAATAAACCTATGTATAGAAATAATGAAGGGTTTGAGTATTATGTTTATTTTGAGGCTCAGGAAATTGAAAAGATTAGGGATAAGTTTCATAAATCTAAATTAACAGATGTTGTAAACTTACAACATAATAGTAAAGATGTTGTTGATGCTTATTTGATTGAATCATATATTGTCAATTCAGAAGAAAGATTAAACGAAGTTAAATCACAAGGGATTGATGATGTTGTTATGGGTTCATGGTATGTTCAATATAAGATTGAAGATAAAGAAGTATTTAAAAAAGCTTTAGATGGTGAATTGAATGGATTTTCCATTGAAATACGAGGGAATTTAATTCCTGATAATAATATAAATTTTAATAAAAACAATAAAAATAATTCTATTATGTCAAAATTTAATGATTTAATTAATAAGTTCAAAAGTGTATTAAATGAGTTTGAACTTGAAACTGCTAAGATTGCTGATACTGAAAGAAGTGTTACCTATGGTGAAGTTGGTGAACCAGTATATGAAATAAAAGTGGATGAAGCTGGTGTTGAAACATCTGAACCTATTTCTGAAGGTGAATATATCTTAGATAATGGTAAGATTATTGTCGTTGATGAGAATAGTTCTTTGGTTGAAGTTAAAGAAGCAACTGAAGAAGTTGAACCTATCAATGATGAAGAGTTGGAAGAAGAAGTGGCTGAAACAGAAGGAACTGTTGTTGCTGATGAAAAAACAGAAGATGTGATTGTTGCTTTACTTCCTAAAGATGATAATGGTAAAATTATTGATGGGTATTATGATATATCTGTTGAGGTTGTTGATGGAGAAATTTCAAGTGGTTCTATTTATAGTTCAAGTTATAAAGAACTGGAATTTAAGAATCAAAAATTACAAAAAGAACTTAGCAAGTTTAAAGCAGAGGTTGAGAAGTTATCAAAAGAACCTATTGCTAATCCTGTTAATGTTTTTTCAAAAGTTAAAGATAAATCTTTAAGTAAAGCTGAACTTAGTAAGATGTCAAATCTTGAATTTCAACTTTATAGGTTAGGTTTAAAAAAATAAATATAAAGGAAATCTATAAAAATTATTGTTTATAGATTAAATAAATAAAATAATTTTAATAAAAAAAATATAATAATATGAGTTTTGCAAGTGTAACAAGTACCTATGCTGGAGATGCATTAAAAGAATATATCTTAAAAGCGTTAATTGGTGGAGAGACTTTAGGAACAAGAGGTGTTAAAGTTGAAACCAATGTTAAATTGAAAAGAACAATTAAGAAGTTAGCTTCTGCTGGTATTGTTCAAGCTGGAAGTTGTGAATTTAGTTCAACTAATGGAATGTCAATTTCTGAGGGTGTATTAGAGCCTGTAAGATTGAAAGTAAATGAAACCATTTGTTTTGATGAGTTTGATGAGTTGTGGGATTCTGCTGATATGGCTGCTGGACAACATGCACAGAATGTACCTCAATCATTAATTGATGCTATTACTGATGAGTTTGTTGGTCAATTTGCTAAGGAAGTTGAAGAGATGATTTGGCAAGGTGATACTTCTTTGAGTGGTGGAACAAAAGCTTTATTTGATGGTTATTTAGAGCAATTGGATGGTTCTGCTATTGAGGTAAGTGCAACTACTTTGACTACTTCTAACATCTTAACAGAGATGAATAAAGTATATTCTGCTTTACCTGCTGGTGTTAGAAAGAAAGGTAAAGATGCTTTGGTATGGTTTATGGGATATGATACTGCTGCTCTCTACGAAATGAATCTTCAAGCACAAGGTATAAATACTTCTGCTGATGGTGGTATAATGAAGGCTTACAACATCGAGATTGTACCTGTTGGTGGTTTGAGTGGTAATAAGATTGTATTGGGTGAGAGAGCTAACTTCTATGTTGGTACTGATTTGGAATCTGATTTCAATGAATTAAAACTCATTGATATGAGAGATACAACTGGTGATGATAGCGTTAGATTCATTATGAAAGCTAAATTGGATGTTACTATCGCTTATCCTTCTGAAGTGGTATTGTATGCCTAATTAAGTAATAAAGAATAAGAGGTATAAATAATATATCTCTTATTCTTAAATAAAATAATTTTAATAAAAAAATATAATATAATATGGCGTGTGTTTTAAATAGTGGTATACTTAAAGAGTGTGGTCATAGCTTTGGAGGATTAAAGGAATTATGGTTAGGTAATTTTGATGATATCAAATCTATGGACTATGATGCTGATGGTGCAATAAGTGGTGTAACTTTGGCAACTGGAGCAACTATATATGAATTCCAATTTGCTAAAGATACTGGACAAGCTCTTGAAGAACTTCAAAAGAATGGTGCAAGTTCTATGATTATGCAGACTTTGAATTTCCAATTGACTGGTATTAATTTAGAAAAGAGAAAAGTATTAAATGATTTATCATTAGCTAAGATGTTTGCTATTGTTAAGAAATCAGATAATAAGTATTGGTTCTATGGTGATTACAATAAGACTGCTGGATTGGAAGCTGTTACTTTGACAAACGATACTGGTACTGCTCAGGCAGATGGTGGTTTTGTTTCTGTATCACTTCAAGGAATGGCATTAGAATATGCTACAACTATACCTGAAGATTTGGCTGAGACTTTGGCTTCTGGTGTA
>CAYTWF010000061.1:0-15285 GCA_964441705.1 uncultured Butyrivibrio sp. | reverse complement strand
TTGAGGAGCATCTCCCAGGCCAGGCTAAGAGATATATGGCAGAGCACAACATTAAGTTCTATACAGTAGACGGAGTTAAGCTTGGTATTGAGACCGGAATGGGCTCAAGAATCAATACAATTCTTCAGGCTGCATTCTTCAAGCTTGCCAACATCATTCCTATTGATGATGCAGTTAAGTACATGAAGGACGCTGCTACAGCTTCTTACATGAAGAAGGGTGAAGACGTTGTTAAGAAGAATCACAACGCTATTGATGCCGGACTTGCTAACATTCAAGAGATTACAGTTCCAGACAGCTGGAAGAATGCAGCAGATGAAGACCTGTCTTCAGTCGCTACAGGCGCAAGAAAAGACGTTGTTGATTTCGTTAATAACATTCAGCATGCAGTTAACGGACAGGAAGGTAACAAGCTCCCTGTATCAGCATTTAATGATTATGTAGATGGTTCAACTCCTTCAGGTGCAGCAGCATTCGAGAAGCGTGGTGTTGCTACAACAGTTCCTGTATGGGATCCATCAAAGTGTATTCAGTGTAACTTCTGTTCATATGTATGTCCTCATGCAGTAATCAGACCAGTTGCTCTTACAGAAGAGGAAGCTGCTAAGGCTCCTGCTGGAATGAAGATGGCTGATATGACTGGTATGCCAGGAATGAAGTTCGCTATGACAGTATCAGAATTTGACTGTATGGATTGTAAGGTCTGCGTTAACGTATGTCCTGCTAAGGAAAAAGCTCTTACAATGGAGAAATTTGATGATACTAACAGAGCTGAGCAGGATGCATTTGATTATGGCCAGACATTAACAGATAAGCCAGAAGTATTTGCTAAGTTCAAGGATACAACAGTTAAGGGAAGCCAGTTTAAGCAGCCATTACTTGAGTTCTCAGGTGCATGTGCTGGTTGTGGTGAGACACCTTACGCTAAGTTAATTACCCAGTTATTCGGTGACAGAATGTACATTGCCAATGCTACAGGATGTACATCTATCTGGGGTAACTCTTCACCTTCAACACCTTACACAGTTAACAAGGATGGACATGGCCCAGCTTGGTGTAATTCACTTTTTGAGGATAACGCAGAGTTTGGTATGGGTATGCAGTTAGCTCAGACAGCAATGAGAACAAGACTCAAAGCTAAGGTTACTGAAGTTATGGAGACAACCTCTGATGAGGCAGTTAAGGCTGCAGCAAAAGAGTACCTTGATACATTCTCATGTGGAGCATGCAACGGAACAGCTACAAAGGCTTTAGTTGCAGCACTTGCAAATGAATCATCAGACGCTGCTAAGGAAATTCTTACAGACGCTGATATGCTTTCAAAGAAGTCACAGTGGGTATTCGGTGGTGACGGATGGGCATTCGATATCGGTTTCGGTGGAGTTGACCATGTATTAGCAAGCAAGAAGGATATTAACATCTTCGTATTTAACACAGAAGTATATTCAAATACAGGTGGACAGGCTTCAAAGGCTACTCCTACCGGTGCGGTTGCTGAATTTGCTGCAGCTGGTAAGGAAGTTAAGCAGAAGGATATCGCCAGCATTGCAATGAGCTATGGCTATGTATATGTTGCTCAGATTTCTATGGGCGCTGACAGAAACCAGTGTATCAAAGCAATTGCTGAAGCAGAAGCTTATCCAGGACCATCACTCATCATCGCATATGCTCCATGTATCAACCACAGCATTAAGGCTGGTATGTCACATGCACAGGATGTTGAGAGAGAAGCAGTTGAGTCAGGCTACTGGAACCTCTTCAGATTCAATCCAGCACTTAAGGATGAAGGAAAGAATCCATTCCAGCTTGATTCTAAGGCACCAACAGGAAGCTACAGAGATTTCATTATGAACGAAGCTCGTTATGCTCGTCTTGCAAAGGCTAACCCAGAGAGAGCAGAGAAACTCTTCACTGAGGCAGAGCAGAATGCTAAGGACAGATATGATTATCTTGTTAAGTACAGCAGACTGTTTGAATAATCTGATATAGTATGTATTTACAATACCCCGGCAGGTATCTGCTTGCCGGGGTATTTTTTGCTTGTAAAAGATAAAATATTATCATACAATAAGAATAACAGCAGTGAGTGAATACAGGCATGGAGGGCGTGCATATGAAGGACATACAGCAGGAGAACGCAGAGGAAGAGGTTCGTGTCAACGAAGAAGAACAGAATAGAGAATCTATTTTTAGAAAGCGGTTCAGCAGTAAGTATGCCAAGATAGGCTTAATTACTTTTATTGTTGCGGCCTGCGTTATTTTGTTTTATTATTCCTTTTTTAAATCCAATACACTCTTTGGCTTTTTGAAAAGTATTTTATCTAATATTACACCTTTTATTACAGGTGCTGTATTGGCATATCTGTTAAAGCCTATATGCAATGTTTTTGAGAAATGGACTATTAAATGGTTCAAGAAAATGAAGAACGAACACAAGGCTAAGAAATTTTCAGGGAATTTAAGTATTCTTTTTACAAGTATACTTTTTCTGCTTGTGTTGTATGTATTGTTTGCAGCAATTATTCCACAGGTTATTGACAGTGCCAAGGTTCTCATAGATACATTGCCGGATGCATTTGGTAATGCAACCAAGTGGGTCAGCAATCTTTTTAAGGGCAACCCGGATATGCAGAAGACAATTAACGATTTTGCTAATAATACCTCACAGATGTTCAATGACTGGGTTACCAAGTTCATTTCAACGGACACAAGCAAATTTATTTCAGGTTTATCTACAGGTGTAAAAGGTGTGTTCAATGTATTGAAGAACGTACTTATTGGAAGTATTTCCTGTGTGTATATACTTGGACAGAGAAAGAAGCTTGGCGAGCAGGGCAAAATGATTATCTACAGTGCATTTAATGAGAAGTGGGCTGATAAAATAATGTCTGAGCTCCATTATACAGACAGAATGTTTGGTGGATTTATTAATGGTAAAATAATTGATTCCATCATCATTGGTATAATATGTTTTATTGTTACTTCAATATTTAGAATTCCATATGCACTGCTTATAAGTGTAGTTGTAGGTGTTACTAATATAATTCCTTTTTTTGGACCATACATAGGTGCAATACCTTCGGCATTTATTATTCTTATGGTAAGTCCGATTAAATGTCTGTATTTTATTATTATCATACTTATTATTCAGCAGTTTGATGGTAATATTCTTGGACCAAAGATACTGGGTAATACCACAGGACTTTCAAGCTTCTGGGTATTGTTTGCAATTATTTTCTTCGGAGGAATGTATGGCTTTATAGGAATGCTGATTGGCGTTCCGTTATTTGCTGTAATATATGATATTGTCCGCCAGCTGGTTAAGTATGGCCTGAGTAAAAGACATAAAACGGAGCTTATGGATACATATGAGAAGGAGAAGGATATGGAGGAGCAGGCCAAAGAGGAGGAGAAGGCTGAGAAGGCAATGCGAATCAAGAAGTTCAGAGTTAACAGGCGCAAAAAATAATATTTTACTTATTGAGAGCATAGGATAATATAAATATCCTGTGCTCTTTTTATGTATGAAAATATTAGTATATTTATCTGAATTTATTATACCGCTGGTGGTATTTTACATAATTACCTATGGTCTTGTTACTGGACATAAGGTTTATGAGGATTTTGTTGAGGGTGCAAAAGACGGACTTAGAACTGTTGTTACAATTCTTCCGACACTTATTGGTCTGCTGATAGGTGTAAGGGTTCTGCGGGCTTCAGGGCTGCTTGAAAGGCTTGCAGCTCTTTTAGGCGGTGCTATAAGCCATGTGGGGATTCCGTCGGCTGTATTTCCGGTTATAATTGTCAGAATGTTTTCATCCAGTGCGGCTACAGGGCTGTGTCTGGATATTTTTAAGACCTTTGGTGCGGACTCTTATGAGGGCTTTTTGGTAAGTGTTATTATGAGCTCCACAGAGACCATTTTTTATACAATGAGTGTGTATTACATGGCGGCAAAGGTTACCAAAACGAGGTGGACGCTGCCGGGAGCGCTGATAAGTACGGCAGCAGGCGTGGTGGCAAGTGTGGTGCTGGCGAGGTGGATGTAGAAATTGAAATGTGAATTAGTTATTTATTAAGAAACTGTTGAATAAGTTTAAAATGTATAGTAAAATCAAATAAAACCAATTTTTTAACGGGGATAAAATACAAGGAGATTAAATGAACTATATTAGTATAACAAATCAGTTTATTAACGAATATTCAGATTATAAAAACGATTTGCGTCATTTTAATATTTATTTAGAGAAAATGTGGAATGGGTCTTTAGAAGATGACTCTATTCGATTTATGCTTCAAGGTCTAGATGTTAATTTTTTAGTTGAAAGCTTACGCTATAATGTTGAAGTGGAAGAAATATACAAAAGTAAGAGTTCTGCAAAAAGATATGCGACTGTAATTGGACAATTTTTTGATTATTTAAGAAAGAATACTGAAATGGAAAATAAGGAACTTTATGATGCCATTTCATTTAATCGCCAACGTGAAAATGCTTATATGAAAAAGATGATGTCATATATATCTAAAAGCGATAAGCTTGCGGGCATTATAGAAATACAGGCAATAGGAAAATCGGATGCGGAGAGAATTATTGAATGGGCAGATCAACAGATAGAAAATGTACAGGATTTTCGCAAAATGATAGCAGCTGCGGGAATAAAAATGATGTTATTGTATGGTATCACATATCGTGAACTGAGAAGGTTTTCATTGAATCAATATAATGAAGAAAGAGACACCATTAAATTAGATATTTATGAACTGCGATTGCCAATAAAATTTTCGATTCAAATGAAATGTGTGAAGGAAGAAGTAGTAAAAAGGAGTAAAGATTATTTTTTTGTAGATGATGATGGAAATATGTGGGGGGAAATAACATCTTCATCAGGCATACCTGATTATCTTTCAAAAATAATTGGAAATACTGGGATAACGGGTGTAATAAAGTATGGTATAACACAATTACTTGAAGCGGGTATCAGCGATTCGGTAATAAAGAAAATGACTGGTGCAAGTGATAAGATTATATCAGGATGCTTGGATCAAGACGAATGTAACATGAACAGAAACATAAATAATAAATTGGTAACTATAGAATTGTATGACAAGTTCTAAATAAAACACTAGGAAGTATGAATGAAAAAAGAAAAAAGAAATGTGAGCATCGTACAAGATGCAAATAATAGGAATGTTGTAGTAATTAATGATATTCGCTTTAAAGGAAAACGAAATGTTTCATGGGAAGATGTGGAAGAATATTTGAAGAAATACATAGGCGAATTTTACGAGATCGCAGAGACTAATGATTTTATATATTTAGGTAGAGATTTGGCGGATGAGTATGCTAATTCGAAATATTCGGAACATTTGAAAGGGGCAAATGCCAAAGCAAAGGCGAATGCAGCACAAGGAATACCAGAACTTTTAGAAATTGCAACAAATAAAAGATATGAAGAAAACAGAAAAATGAAACATAAAAGCAATGCGGCATATGGGTGGTATCGCTATGATTCCAGATTTGCATTACCTGTTTATGATGATATAGGAGAATTATTAAGATATAATGTGTTCAATACAGTTGTGCTTATCAGACATGCTCAGGATGGAAAGTTTTATTTATATGATCTTATAGATATAAAAAAAGAACCGAGCACCCCGCCTAAGCCATAAGCTATACGGTAAAAACCCAGTTCCTTTCTTTAGATAATAAAGCATTTACATAAATATTGCAATATTTTTTTCGTGAATGATGAAAAAATATCTTAGATTGTCTTAAGTAAGACAGTGTAATTGGGATAGAATATTTAAAACAAAAGATAAATGGTTTTAGAGAAAATCGTAAACAAGATGAAAGGATGCTATGACAGAGATTGCTGTGGTGCATTATTCAGATAAAGCAGCATAGAGAATTTTAAGGGGCAGATGTAATATAATCTGCTCTTTTTATGTGCAATAAGCCAGCATGCAGACTTGTAAAGCCCCCTCCCGAGGTCGGCGGCGGTAAGTGCTTGCACGTTTTTCTATATGCTGGCCAATGGACACTGAGTCGTTAGGCGAAGTGCCCCGTTGCTAATCGAGTAGGAGCTAGCCTACTCGATTAATAATTTATAGAAAAGCTTTATTATGAAAAAATAGTTGATAAAGTGAACAATCTGTTGTAAAATAAGAAAGCTGTTTATACAAAACCTTTAATGTGTTATAATAATTCAATGTTTGGTATAGACGAGAAAGGTTAATCATATGAAAACAAGAATTACAGATATTTTAGGCATACAGTACCCTATAATTCAGGGCGGCATGGCATGGGTAGCTGAGGACCATCTGGTATCAGCTGTATCAGCAGCCGGAGGCTTTGGAATCATTGGTTCAGCTACAGCTCCAGCAGAGGTTGTCAGAACAATGATTAAGAATATTAAAGAGAGAACGGACAAGCCATTTGGAATCAACGTAATGCTTATGAGCCCATACGCTGATGAGGTTGCACACCTTGCAGCCGAGGAACACGTGGCAGCAGTTACTACAGGAGCCGGTAATCCAGGGAGATTTCTACAGCTCTGGAAGGATGCTGGAGTTAAGATAATGCCGGTTGTTGCTTCGGTGGCGATGGCAAGAATGATGGAGAAAAGCGGAGTTGATGCAGTAATTGCAGAAGGCTGTGAGTCAGGCGGTCATATTGGAAGTATAACAACAATAGCGTTGCTTCCTCAGGTGGTGGATGCGGTTAAAATACCTGTTATTGGAGCCGGAGGTATTGGAGACGGACGAGGTGTGGCAGCAGCGTTTATGCTTGGAGCAGAGGCTGTGCAGATGGGAACAAGATTTCTTGTTGCTGATGAATGTATAGTTCATGATAATTACAAAGACAAGGTTATTACCTCAAAGGATATTGATTCTGAGGTAACAGGAAGAAGCACGGGACATCCAATCCGTGTTATTCGTAATAAGCTGACAAGGGAATATCTCAAGCTTGAAGAGGAGGGCGCAACACTTGACCAGCTTGAAGAGCTTACAGTAGGTTCCTTGAGAAATGCGGTAGTTGAAGGCGATGTCGTTCACGGAAGCGTAATGGCAGGAGAGATTGCGGGTCTTGTTCATAAGAGACAGAGCTGCAGGGAGATTATTGAAGAGCTTATGCAGGAGACCGAGGCACTGCTGAGTTCGGCACCGGATAGACTATTATAATAGAAGAAAGAGGATACATAATGAAGCTTGGGATTAAAGAGATTAAGGAGATTCTTCCACATAGACATCCATTTCTGCTGGTTGACTGTATTGAGGAGCTGGAGCCTGGAGTAAGGGCTGTAGGCTATAAGAATATTTCCTATGATGAAAGTTTTTTTGCAGGTCATTTTCCGGATGAACCGGTAATGCCAGGGGTACTAATGGTAGAGGCGTTGGCCCAGACGGGTGCGGTTGCAGTGCTTTCACAGCCGGAGAATAAGGGGAAAACAGCATATTTTGCAGCAATTAATTCCTGCAAATTCAAGCGTAAGGTTGTTCCAGGAGACAGGCTTAGACTGGAATGTGAGATTATTAAAAGTAAAGGCCCGATTGGTATAGGCAGAGCAATCGCTACAGTTGACGGTGAGGTCGCTGTAAGCGCGGAATTAACCTTTTCAATTGGATAAAATAATTATAAGTGAGGATAACAATGAGAGAATACCAGATAATAACCGATACTAATTCAGACCTTCCTAAGGACTACGTTGTGGAGAAGAAGCTTGTTCAGGTTCCACAGTACACGTTGCTTGAGGGAGTTACCTATGAAGGTGCAGAGGGAATAGACCCTGCTGATTTCTATAATAAGATGAAAAATGGAATAGAACCGAAGTCACAGGCTATTAATCCGGCAGTAACTGAGGAAAAATTCAGAGCGGTTCTTGATGCCGGTAAGGATATTCTGTACATAAGCTTTGCATCTACACTGAGCGGAAGCTGCAATACAGCAATGATGGTTGCCAGAGACCTTTCAGAGGAATACACAGATGCCAAAATAATTGTTGTTGACACCCTTACTGCATCACTTGCAGAGGGCATGCTGGTTATGAAGGCAGTTGAAATGCAGGAGGCAGGTGCAGATATTGATGCAGTTGCTGCATGGCTTGAGGATAACAAGCTTCATATGTGTGTAGAGCTGACCGTTGATGACCTTCATCACCTCCAGAGAGGCGGACGAATATCAAAGACTACTGCCATGGTTGGAAGCCTTATTAATATTAAGCCAATTCTTAAGGTTACAGCTGAGGGCAAGCTTGAGGCAGCAGGTTCAGTAAGAGGTCGAAAGAAGTCGATAGCTGCATTAGTTGACAATATGCTGCAGAAGGTTACACCGGAGTGGAAGCAGGCTAATGACCGTGTAGCTGTTATGCATGGCAACTGTCTTGAGGAGGCTCAGGCACTTGCGGCAACAGTCAAGAAAAAGCTTGGTGTTAATGAGGTTATTATTAATGATATCAATCCAAGCATAGGCGTTCATTCAGGTCCGGGAGCCATTCTCGTTGCTTTCTTTGGCACGGAACGTTAATTAGTTTATATTACAAAAAAATCCTTTATTAGACTTTACAAATCAGAAAAATTATTGTACGATAGGTTCTATTAAAAAATGGAGGAAATTTTTCAATGAAAAAGTTATTAAGTGTACTTTTAGCAGTTGCCATGGTTGTTACTTTAACAGCTTGTTCAGGCAAGTCAAGCAGTTCTAAAACTCCTGCCTCAGATTCAACATCAGCTTCAGGTGATAATTCATCATCAGGCGTTGCAGCATCAGATATCAAGGTTGGATTTATCTTCATCGGTGATGAGAATGAAGGCTATACAGCAGCTCATTATGAGGGTGCTAAGGCTATGATGGAGACTCTTGGACTTTCAGAGGATCAGGTAACTATTAAGTGGAGCATTCCAGAAGGAGACGAGTGTCTCAATGCTGCAGAAGATCTTGCAGATGCTGGATGTAACATTATTTTCGCAAATAGTTTTGGTCATGAGGATTATATCCTTAAAGCAGCAAATGAATTCCCTAATGTTCAGTTCTGTCATGCAACTGGATATCAGGCAGCTTCAAGTAAACTTTCAAATATGCATAACTACTTTACATCAGTATACGAGTCACGTTACGTATCAGGTGTTGTAGCAGGACTTAAGTTAAACGAAATGATTGAGAAGGGTGACATCAAGGCTGACGAGGCTAAGATTGGTTACGTTGGCGCTTTCCCATATGCAGAGGTTATATCTGGTTATACAGCATTCTTCCTTGGCGTTCAGTCAGTATGTGAATCAGCTACTATGGAAGTACAGTATACAAGCAGCTGGGCAGACCAGGCACTTGAGAAATCAACAGCCGAGGCCCTTATTGATGATAAATGTGTATTAATCAGCCAGCATGCTGATACAGTTGGTGCTCCTACAGCTTGTGAAAAAGCCGGAGTTCCTTGTGTTGGTTACAATGTAAGCATGATAGAGGTTGCTCCTACAACAGCTCTTACATCAGCTTCAATTGATTGGGCTCCATATTATACATACGCAGTTAAGAGCGTAATTGATGGAACAGCAATTGATACAGACTGGTGCCAGGGATATGCTGAGGGCGCTGATAAGATTACAGAGCTTAATGCAGACGTTGTTGCAGAAGGAACAGCTGATAAGGTTGCAGAAGTAGAAGCAGCTATTAAAGATGGTTCACTTCATGTATTCGATACAACAACATTTACTGTTGGTGGTAAGACCCTTGAAGAGTATGTTGAGACAGAAGATGGTGCTGGACTTAAGAATTATGTAAGTGATGGATATTTCCATGAGTCAGAGAAGGCATCTGCTCCTTCATTCAATGTAATCATTGACGGAATTACAGAGAAATAATTGAAATAGTTCAAAAAACAAACTGTGAGGGATTCGCTTAGGTGAATCCCTTATTTTTTGAGCAACAAGCAAATAATTCTTGCACGAATTTATATATGCTGGTTCGTGTAAGTAGAAATAGACTTTGAAAATAACCTATGCTATACTGAAAAATATAATATTTTTGCGTAACGCACAGACGGAGGATGGCAAGTGGAGACGACAAATGCTATTGAATTAAAGAATGTATCAAAAAGCTTTGGAAAAGTCCTTGCAAATGATAAGGTTAACCTTACATTGAAAAAGGGTGAAATACTGTCAGTCCTTGGTGAAAATGGAAGCGGCAAAACAACACTAATGAATATGCTGTCTGGCATATATTATCCTGATGAGGGAGAGATATATGTTAATGGACAGGAAGTAACCATACGTTCACCTAAGGATGCATTTGATCTTGGTATAGGAATGATACACCAGCACTTTAAACTGGTTGATGTACTAACAGCGGCAGAGAATATAATTCTTGGGCTGCCAGGTTCTATGAAGCTTGATATGAACGAAGCGATTAGAAGAATTAATGAGATTACTGAAAAGTATGGTTTTGAGCTTGACCCTAAGCAGAAAATATACGAAATGTCAGTATCCCAGAAGCAGACCGTTGAGATAGTTAAGGTTCTTTACAGAGGTGCCAACATACTTATTCTGGATGAACCAACAGCTGTTCTGACACCTCAGGAGACAGAACGTCTTTTTGATGTAATGCGTAATATGAGAAAAGACGGACATGCCATTATAATTATTACTCATAAGCTTCACGAGGTTATGGAGATATCGGACCGTGTTGCTATTTTGCGTAAGGGAAGATATATTGATACAGTTGAGACTAAGGATACAACCACAGATGCTCTTACTGAGATGATGGTAGGCAAAAGAGTTGTCCTTAATATAGACAGACCGGAGCCGGTGGACCCTAAGGAAAGACTTTCGATTGAGGGACTTACCTGTATTAATAAGGAAGGACAGGTAACTCTGGATAACGTATCTTTTAAAGTATATAGTGGTGAGATTCTGGGAATTGCTGGAATTGCCGGCAGCGGACAGAGGGAGCTTTTAGAAGCAATATCCGGACTTACGCCTAAGGCAGCCGGAAAAATAATGTATACTCCAAAGACCAGAGAGCCAATAGACATTACCAACACAAAGCCAAGTGCCATAGCTGAGCTGGGTGTAAGACTTTCATTTGTACCGGAAGACAGACTGGGAATGGGTCTGGTGGGTTCCATGGGAATGACTGGCAACATGCTTCTTAGAAGCTATAAGAAGGGAACACCGTTTTTTATTAACAGAAAGCAGCCAAAGGAGCTGGCAGAACATATAATTCAGGACCTTGAGGTTGTTACCCCAAGTGTTGCAACTCCTGTCAGCAGACTTTCAGGCGGCAACGTCCAGAAGGTTCTTGTAGGACGAGAGATTGCATCACGTCCACGTGTGCTTATGGCGGCCTATGCAGTTCGTGGTCTTGACATTAATTCTTCATATACTATATACAGACTTCTTAACGAGCAGAAAAAAAGAGGTGCCGCCGTTGTGTATGTTGGCGAAGACCTGGATGTTCTGGTTGAGCTCTGTGATAAGATTCTGGTGCTTTGCGGAGGCAGGATAAGTGGAATCGTAGATGGAAGAACAACCAATAAAGAAGAGCTGGGAAGACTTATGACTACTATTAAGGAGGACAAGAGTAATGAGTGAGGTTAAAGCTCCTGAGGTTCGTAAAGAGCCTTTAGTACATATTGTCAAACGCGATACAATTCCTATTTGGAAATCAATATTAATAAGAATTGCAGCTATTGCACTTTCACTTGTTGTATGTGCTGTGGTAATTATCCTTATTACACACTTCAATCCAATTGAAGTGTACAAAGCTTTAGTAGATGGTGCTGTTGGAACTCAGAGACGTCTGTGGGTAACACTTAAGGAAGCCTTTACACTGCTCCTTGTAGCACTTGCACTTGTTCCGGCATTCAAAATGAAGTTCTGGAATATTGGTGCAGAGGGTCAGATGCTTGTAGGTGGCGCAACAACTGCGGCAGTTATGATTTATTTTGGAGACAAGCTTCCTACCCCAGTCCTTTTTATCGTAATGGTGGTAACCAGTCTTGCAGCGGGAGCTATATGGGGAGTTATTCCGGCGCTGTTCAAAGCATATTGGAATACCAATGAGACTTTGTTTACATTGATGATGAACTATGTAGCACTTCAGGTTGTTAACTTTCTCATTACATATTGGGAGAATCCTGCAGGATCTAACAAGGTCGGTACGATTAACAACATAACAGAGGCTGGATGGCTCAGCCAGCGGTTCGGTACATATGGATGGCTTGTAATAGTTGTAGCGATTATAACAATTCTTGTATTTATATATATGAAATTTACAAAGCACGGTTACGAGATATCTGTTGTTGGTGAGAGTGAGAATACTGCTAAGTATGCAGGTATTAATGTCAGAAAGGTAATTATCAGAACCATGGCTATATCCGGTGCTATTGCAGCACTTGCCGGCTTCTTCACTGTAAGTGGAGCCGACCATACAATTAAGAGCACAACTGCCGGGGGAAGAGGCTTTACAGCAATTGTAGTTGCATGGCTTGCTCATCTTAATCCATTTATGATGGTGGTGGTTGCATTCTTCCTGACATTTTTAAGTAATGGTTCAATACAGATTGCTTCACAGTTCAACCTTAACGAAAGCATGTCCGATGTTATTACCGGAATTATTCTTTTCTTTATTCTTGGATGTGAATTCTTTATCAATTACAAGATTCAGTTCAGAAGGAAAGGAGCACAGGCATGAGTACAATATTAATGTTTTTACAAAGAGCAATAACACAGGCAATAATAATGCTTTTCGGTGCAGATGGTGAGATTCTTACTGAGAAATCAGGCAATCTTAATCTTGGTGTTCCGGGAATTATGTATATGGGTGGTATTGGCGGACTTATCGGTGCATATCTCTATGAGAAAAACACAGGCAGTCCTAATGCTATTGCAGGTCTTCTTATATCTTTTGTATGTGCCCTTGCATGTGCAGCCTTTGGAGCACTGATATACAGCTTCCTTACGATAACACTTAGAGCCAATCAGAACGTAACAGGTCTTGCACTTACAACCTTTGGTGTTGGATTTGGTAACTTTTTTGGTGGTTCACTTCTTAAGCTTGCCGGTGGTGCCGGTCAGATATCTGTACCGGTTACATCAAGTGCGTATCAGGCAGCAATACCAGGACTTAAGGATATTCCGGTAGTTGGACCTCTTATATTTTCAAGAGGATGGATGTTCTATTTTGTTATAATTATTACTGTAGTACTTGCGTATTTTCTTAAAAAGACCAGAAAAGGCCTTAATCTTCGTGCTGTAGGTGAGAATCCGGCAACAGCAGATGCAGCAGGTATTAATGTTGCCAGATATAAATATATCTCTACAATCGTTGGTGGAGCCATAAGCGGACTTGGCGGTCTGTATTTTGTCATGGATTTCTCAGGCGGAACCTGGACCAATAACGGATTTGGCGAGCTTGGCTGGCTGGCAGTCGCTCTTGTTATATTTGCAATGTGGAAGCCACTTAACGCAATATGGGGTTCACTGGTATTTGGTGGATTATGTATTCTTTTCCTCTATATTAATGGACTTAATCCCCACCAGAGAGAGCTGATTAAGATGCTGCCATATCTTATTACGATACTTGTTCTTATAATAACAAGTCTTCGTAAGAAACGTGAACAGCAGCCACCGGCACATCTGGGATTGCCATATTTTAGGGAGGACAGATAGATGAAGATTCTTGAAGACAGAATTAGAAAAGACGGAGTTGTGAAATCCGGTAATGTTCTTAAGGTGGACAGCTTCCTTAATCACCAGATGGATGTTGGCCTGTTCAGACAGATGGGTGAAGAATGGAAAAGACTTTTTGCGGACTGCTCCATCAATAAAATACTTACTATTGAGGCATCCGGCATTGGAATTGCCTGTATAGTAGCAGAGCAGTTTAATGTTCCTGTGGTGTTTGCCAAAAAATCCCAGAGCATTAATCTTGATGGAGAAATGTACACTACCAAGATTGAATCCTTTACTCATAAAAAAACCTATGACGTAATAGTGAGCAGGAAATTCCTCAGCCCGGAGGACCATGTGCTTGTAATTGATGATTTTCTTGCCAATGGCTGTGCCATTAATGGACTCATTGAGATAATCCAGGAGGCAGGTGCGACACTGGAGGGCGTGGGAATTGCAGTAGAAAAAGGCTTCCAGCAGGGTGGACAGCTTCTGAGAGATAAAGGAATAAGACTTGAATCACTGGCTATCGTTGAACGAATGGACGATAAGACAGGGGAAATAGAATTTAGATAATAATAGAAATCCAGAGTTGACTATATGGTTGGCTCTGGATTTTGTGTAAGGAGCCGTTTTATAACGATTTTACCTACCATTCGTGTTATTATGTGTATTATTTTATAGAATATGATAAAATAAGTTATCCTAATAATTAATGAGGTACATGCTCTGGCAATCATTGTGGGTAATCTCCTTGATAATGTAAATAATGTAGCGATACCAAATGGATGAAAGGAGCAACTTATGAAGAGAGTGCTGATTATGTTCGCAGGTGCTGTTTTGTTATGTATGTTAGTTGGGTGTATAGATTATCGAGTAAATGACAGACCTAGTGAAAATACAATGTGGGTAAGCGAGAACCCACAGGCGTGGTTTATAATAAGCGAAAATTCGAAGTTTAAGGTCAGATATTCGGAACAACAATGCGGAGCCATATATATTAATGGTAAATGGAATAGTTACGTTCCGGTTAATTTTTTTGTTTCACGGGTCGATTTTTCCGCCATGGAGCAGTGGGAGGAAAATAATACAGAATATGCAGAGGAAGGGTTTAGCGGTAACTGGAAAAGGAAGTTGAATGGAACATTTACGGTTCAGATTTTTGACGAGTATCAGAATTTTTTCGGAGAAGAGCTTAAGACTTTGAAGTATCATGCATTTCCTGCAATCACTAATTACAGGTATACTGCTGAGAGTTCAGATATTACATTTACATTATACAATGATTACACTGCATCTATTCATTATGCAGACGGAACAGAGGTGGAGTGCGATGCATGGCAGGAGTATTATAGCCTGATTCTTGAGGTGAGCGAAGAGGACAAATATGTATTCACAAGAGATGGAACAAGCCTTGTGTATGATGCAGATAACAGCAGCGGGGACTTATTTGAAGAGGGAGATATCTTTATCCAGGGAGAGAAGATAGAGTAGGAGGATTTACGGAAAAAATAATTATTAATTAATAAAAACAGCTTGCGACAGCAATATCTCTATGTTAGAATTTCTTAAAGCATATTTTTCTAATATTCGGCGTAGGCCATCTAACATTTCATATTTCAG
>CAYTWF010000060.1:12295-15463 GCA_964441705.1 uncultured Butyrivibrio sp. | reverse complement strand
GAAAACCTCCGTTTCTATGCCGAAGAGGAAGGAAAGCCGCGCGATCTAAGCGCGGATGCTACCGAAGAGGAGACAGCCAATGCCAAGAAAGCGGTAAAAGAGTCACAAAAAGAATTCACCAAAAAGCTGGCTTCGTATGCCGACGTTTACGTGAACGACGCGTTTGGTACCGCGCACCGTGCACACGCCTCCACGGCGTTGATCGCCGATCACTTCGACGCGGATGACAAGCTGTTTGGCTACCTGTTGCAAAACGAGATTACCGCCGTCGAGAAAGTCATGAAGGACACCCAACGTCCGTTCACGGCCATTATGGGTGGGTCAAAGGTGTCTTCAAAAATAGATATCATCAAGAACCTGCTGGATAAGGTAGACAACCTGATTCTTGCCGGAGGAATGACTTACACGTTTGCCAAAGCCGAGGGAGGAAAAATAGGCAACTCCATCGTCGAGGACGATAAACTCGACTTGGCGAAAGAGATCGTGGAGTTGGCAAAAGCAAAAGGCGTGAACCTGGTGCTGGCCACCGACACAAAGATTGCCGACAGCTTCAGCAACGACGCCAAAACCGATTTCGCTTCGGTCAAAGAGATCCCCGACGGGTGGGAAGGGCTCGACATTGGCCCCGAATCGGAAAAAGCATTCACGGAAGTCATCAAGAACTCCAAGACCATCCTTTGGAATGGCCCGGTAGGTGTATTCGAATTCGATAATTTTGCCGTGGGCTCACGTGCAGTATCCGACGCGATTGTAGATGCTACCCGAAAAGGAGCATTCTCCCTCGTGGGCGGGGGCGACTCGGTCGCTTGCGTCAATAAGTTTGGCCACGCCGATGAAGTATCATACGTCTCGACAGGTGGAGGCGCGTTGCTGGAGATGATCGAAGGCAAGGTGCTCCCCGGGGTAAAAGCCATCAGGGGATACTGATTCCAAGAAGTTATTAAGCCATAAAATGTTAGAGGGTGTATCACAAACGTGATTTCACCCTCTTTCTATTTTAAAATGCACCCTTTTGTTATCTAATCCAACAAGCTTAAGTTAAAAAACTTTTACGTACGAATCGAGATACTTTATCAGTCCAATAGTTCCCGCATCTCCTCGATGGATAGTTTTGGCCGTATAATCGTGTCGGTTAGTTCTTTCTTGTATCGTTGCAGCCGCTGGATCTTTTCTTCTACCGTCCCTTTTGTAATGAAGCGGTACAAGGTCACTTTCTTATCCTGCCCGATACGGTGGGCACGGCTTACCGCCTGCATCTCTGCCGCGGGGTTCCACCACGGGTCGATGATAAACACGTAATCCGCGGCAGTGAGGTTCAGCCCGGTGCCTCCCGCTTTCAAGGAGATAAAAAACGCTTGAATCGATTCGTCGGTATTGAACCGGTTGATTGCCTCTTCTCTATTAGTCGTGCTTCCGGTGAGCCACCCGTACCGCCAGCCGCGCTCTTCGAAGCGGTCGGCAAGCAACCGGAGATGCTTCACGAAAGAAGAGAAAATCAGCACCTTATGTTTCCCGGCGAAAAGCACCTCGGCTTGCTCTATAATTTGGTCAAACTTCGCTGCTCCTCCCTGGTAGTCGCCTATCGAGAGGGATGGGTGGTTCGCGAGTTGTCGTAATCGGGTAAGCCCGGTCAGCGCGATCGCGGCAAGCCCGCGTTCATCTTTCTCTTCTTGCTCTATCAAGGCATTCCGGATACCGCTCTTCACCTCGGTGTACAACGCGGCTTGGACTTCATCCATTTCACAATAAATCGTTTCTTCTACCAACGGGGGAAGTTCCGGCGCGACTGCCTCTTTGGTACGGCGAAGGATAAAGGGATCGATGATTTTTAGCAGCCTCTGTTGTTTTTCATTGTCATTCATCACGTTTGACTCCCGAAACAAAGCCTTGAATTCCCCATGTTTGCCCAAGATACCCTCGTTCAAGAAATCCATCTGGGACCACAAGTCGGACAACGAATTCTCCATGGGAGTTCCGGTCAACGCGAGCCTGTAGGTAGCATGCAACTGCTTTACACGACTAAAAATCTGGGAGGTTTGATTTTTAATATACTGGCTTTCATCCAAGATCAGGTAGTGAAAGGAATAGTGACACAAGAAATCGATATCTTGCCGGACGGTGCCGTACGTGGTCAAAATTATTTGCTTTCCTTCTATTGCTTTTTCAAACTCGTTATACCGGAAGCGCTGTGCACCCGTGTGGATATATAACTCGAAACCGGGGGCGAACTTCTCGAACTCGTTAACCCAGTTATGGATTAACGAGGTAGGCATCACGATAAGCGAGGGAGGGATCAACATTCCCCTATCCGGAATCTCATTCGAATCCGGCAACTCATTCGAACTCTCTTCCATAAAATCATCAAAAAGCGAAAGTTGACGCGAGTCGTTCTTTCCGTGAACTCCTCTCTGGCGAGGCTTTCTTGAAGTGGACACCCCCGTTTGCCTTGATGTTCCCGGGCTTGATACCAATTCCCTCTCATCGTAAGAAGCCGCGTCGAGAGAGTCGAAATTGCATGAACCCGAGTAGGTATGCAGTAACAGGACGATGGTTTGTAATGTCTTGCCCAATCCCATGTCATCGGCAAGGCAACCGCCAAATCCATTTTGTTGTAGATCGGCCAACCATTGAAAACCACTTACTTGATACGGCCTTAAAGTAGCATTCAGCATGGGCGGGATCTCGACCTCTTTATACTCGACGTTCTCCCTTTTCATGAACGTTTCCTCGATAAAGGAACCGTTAACCGCCAACTGCTTTAGGCGGAAATGATAGTTTTGAAGTCGAACTGATTTTCCTGAAATCGTACCATACCGGAACATTTCCTCGAAACGAGAGAACCACTCCAAGGGAAGTACGGCCACCCTTCCATCAGGAAGCACATACTCCCTCATTTGGTGTAGCACGTGCTCCCGGAAGTTAATAAATGGAATCTCCACATCTCCGAAACGAACGATGCATTTGATATCAAACCAATCCATTCCCTCGTCCACATTGAACTGCAAGTCAATCTCCCCGGTATAATAGAGCTGTTTTCCTGTTGCTTGCTCGAGCTCGAAGTGCTTCAACAGTTCCCCGTGTTGATTAATCCACTCGACTATCGAGAGCGGGTCGGCTCCTTCCCCTTGGTTGCTTGAAACAACAAACTGCCTCGTTCGGGACAACGAC
>CAYTWF010000060.1:0-12285 GCA_964441705.1 uncultured Butyrivibrio sp. | reverse complement strand
GAGCAGTTGAACCTGTTCCCTCTCCCACGCTTCATCCCGGTAGAACCAGCGAATCCTGAATTCGCCTTCCTCTTCACACACCTCCACCTCCTTCTTGTATGGTTTATCCATCGCGAAACGAAACTTCCCGTAGTGAAAGTGCAGGGCAAGGACTTGCCGTGAATCAAAATCGGGTTCGAGCGTTAGCACTGCCACCGGACGGTATTCCTGTTCAAAGATAGGAATCCCCTCGCTCTTCACGGTGTAATTCTTCACGCACTGGGCTACGAAGCCTCGTATATATCCCGGCACGCTACGAGGAGGAACCTCAATGTACTTCTTCTTGAAAAAAGGCTTGAGCTTTTTCTCATCCACATCCTTGAAGTGATGCAGCCGGTTGCCAATAACCGCCACCGCGGGATTCGACACCAGCGGTGCAAAAAACTGCTCGAAAAGGTTCACCATGGAATCCCCGTTTTGCACCTCCGCGTGGTAAGTAAACACCTCCTTGTTCCGAAAATGAAAAACCATTGTCGACGGCTCGCCCAACACCTCTATCTCTTGATACCTTCTGAAATCTCGCACCCGGATGCTTTCGCGTAAAAAAAGCGGCGTCGAGGTAGTTCTCGCGAGTTCGATTAACTTCCCCTGTTTTTTCTCGATAAAAGGCCGGATATAGGTTTCGATGGTCGATTCGGTAACCTTACGTAGGAAGTCATCCTCGTTCTCTTCTTTCGAGTAAATCTGAGTCAAGCGTTGATCCGAGTAGGATTCTCCCAACCGCACTATCTCTTGCTCGTTGTTATCCAGCCGCGGGAAAGTAAGGGAATTGGTTCTTGCCGTCTCCGTAAGGACATACACCTCTGTTTCCGGGGAAAACGAAGCAAACAGGGGTTGAAGCAGCCAACCAAAACGGGGATGTTGAACAAGGGAAATAATCAGTGAATCGTGCATACGCGAATATAACTTTTCCATCTCGCTCACGCAAGCATGTAATCTAAGATGAACTATATATGTCGTTGCAAAAAGCGCCTAACTTTATCGAACTTTTCTCTGGTACGCGAGGAACATCATGATCTCGATATTCGAGAACTCGGGATAGAGGGTGTGGTAAACCGACTCGTCGGGCGAACGGCTCCGGAGTTTCTCCTCCGCCAAGCAAAACCGGTCTCTCGTGATAAAATCGTACACGTCGAGTTCACCCTTTTCGACATACTTGGCTAAATGTACGCCGATTGTCGAAACCGCCAATACCCGTTCTTGGGCAATCTCCTCGATGCTTTTCCCGGCCCGGTACATCTCCAAGCTGAGCCGTTGGCTGTCGCCCTTTTGCTTCTTTTTCTCCTCTTTTTGTTCTTTCCCTTTTCTTTTTGATTTCCTTTCCCCGGGTAATCTTGATTCCAAACCGTTTTCCTCGCAGTATGAACGAATAATCGACAAAAATGCCGGGCCGTACCGCTCCACTTTGACCGCCCCGAAACCCGAGATCTGCAGTAACTCCTTCTCGTTTTGAGGCAGGTATTCCGCCATCTCGTACAACGTCTGGCTGCCTGCCACCACGTAGATGGGCAAATCCCTGGGTTCGCAGATCCGGTCACGCTCTTCCGCCAACTGGCGGTAAAGGTCAGGGAAGGAGAGGCCAGGCCGGGCCGACGATGTCTTCCCGTAAGCATTTATATAGAACGAAGGGAGCACGAAGCGATTCCGCTCCTTGAAATAGGCCTCGATGCTCGAGTCGGCTTTCAATCTCCTCAACAGGTGTTTCTTTAGGGCAAGGTCGGAAAAAATATCCTTTATTGCTTCGTTATACCCGTTCGCGTGCGCCCGGCTGTCGGTCTTGGCAGGCGATTGCCGTAAAGATTGCATCAACCCGTCGATCCTTTGACCGAAAAACTCGTTTGCCGCGTGCAACCGCTGCTTCAGGTATGCTTCATCCACGGGGTTTTGCTGAAAAATAGAACGCAATTGCGCTTGAAACTTCACCCCTACCCCGGCAATCTCCTCCAATTGCTTCAAGATATCCTGCAAGAAAGGCACTGTCTCCTCATTGAACGACGGACGTATTTTATCCACACCGGTCAATGCACGTTTCGTCCGCCCCACAATACCCTCGAAATCAAAAACCGACCCTAACAGACCGATATGATAAGTTTTACGGGCATCGACCAGCTGTTTCTCGATTAGGGCAGCCGGTTGACGCCCCTTCTCGTGGTCGACAATCTGCTGATCGGTATAAATACTTGTCCGGCTAATCCGGCTATGCAGTACAATCCCTTCCAGTGAACGGCAACGGCTCAATGCCACGTACACCTGTCCAGGCGCGAAAGCCGCTCCCGCGTCAATCACCGCCTTGTCGAAGGTAAGCCCCTGGCTCTTGTGGATGGTGATGGCCCACGCCAACCGCAGCGGGAACTGGGAAAACTTCCCCAGGATATTCTCCTCGACCTGCTTGGTTTCGGTATCCACCGAGTAGCCGATGTTTTCCCACGTGGCACGCTCCACTTCAATGGGTTCCTCCCCTTGGCATCGCACCGTAACACGCTCCCCTTCTATCTTATCAACCACGCCTGTCTTCCCGTTATAAAAGCGGCGTTCCTCCTCGGAGTCATTCCTGAGAAACATCACCTTGGCACCCACCTTCAGCTCCAAGCTCGGCTCCGTCGGGTAGTTCCTTTCGGGATAATCCCCGTCAATCCCCGCCTCGAACGTGAAGGTTTCCCCTTCCAGTTTATCCAGTTCTTCGGTATTGATGCGGTCGGCTTTATAATTATGAGTCGTGAGGATGATATAGTTTTCATCCTCCGGCGGGGTAAACAGCGGATCGTATCGTTTTTCCAGCAAGTGATAGCTTTCCTCGGTGAGGGAATCGTTCCGGATCTCGTTCAAGAGGCGAATGAACGAGCTGTTTGTCTGGCGGTATATTTTCTCGAACTCGATATGCAAAGGCGGTTCTTGAAGGATAGCGTGGCTATGAAAAAAATAAGGCCCTTGGTAGTAACTCGATAAAAGTCGCCACTCCTCCTCTTTCACCACCGGTGCAAGCTGGAACATATCGCCGATAAAGATGACCTGTACCCCGCCAAAAGGCTCGTTGACCCGGTATCGAAAATGCCGTAAAGATGCATCAATCGCGTCCAGCAGGTCGGCACGCACCATGCTTATCTCGTCAATCACCAGCAGCTCTAACTCCTGCAAGACCCGCCGACGATGGCTCCGCATCTTTGTCTTGGCGACCAAGTTATTTCTCCCTTCAGGGGTAGGGATAAACGGCGAAAGCGGCAACTGGAAAAAAGAGTGAATCGTGGTTCCTCCCGCGTTAATAGCTGCCACGCCCGTGGGAGCCACCACCGCCATCTGTTTCCGGGAGGTCTCCTTAAGCCGATGCAGGAACGTGGTCTTGCCCGTCCCCGCTTTCCCGGTGATAAACAAATTTCGGTCGGTATGTAGCGCGAAGTCAAACGCTAACTCGTAACTATCCATTCTATTAAACAATCAAACCCCTCTTTGTAGAGACAAGGCGTAATAAATGTAAAATTACATCATTTTTTGTCGAAGAACAAAATTTAATCCTCCCATTATCCGACATGTAGAAGAGAAACTACTTCCAAACTTAGCGTTTTTATAATTTCCTGAACTGGCAACATCAACGAGACAACGTGACTTTCTATACCATCGGGTACTGGAACCCGGCCGAATTCGGTATCCCTTCCCAAATGGGGACCGGCTCCCGGTTTGCCGGCAAAGGCATCCAATTCATTATCGCGTGGCATCATTGAGAAAAAGAAGGAGTTTATCCTGTAGTACCCGAGAAATAAAAAAATAATCGTATAAATAACGGGAAATAGTTGCGAAATGAACGTGCGTTCATTACATTTGTGGTGTTGTTATACTGTTAACGACTGAAATTACAAAATAACTATCAAAGAATCACCCAATGAAAGTAGCCATCACATCCACCGGTAAGGAGTTGACTTCCGCACCTGACAAGCGATTTGGACGCTGTAGGTATTTCGTTGTGTATGACACGGAGCACGAATCGGTTGAGTTTGTTGAAAATCCCAACAAAGACTACTATGAAGGCGCCGGTCCTGCCTCGGTACAATTGATCGCGTCAAAAGGAGTGGAACAGATCATTACAGGAGATCCCGGCGTGAAAGCGGCATCGATCATCGATCAGCTTCCTGTTCAACGGGTCCGTCTGGAAGATAGATACCGAAATATTGGCGAAGTGATTCAATTTCTCAAACAAAACATTAAAAAAAGGAGGTAATTATGCCTGGATTTAACAGAAAAGGCCCCGACGGAGAGGGTCCTATGAGTGGAAGAGGAAAGGGACGTTGTAACCCGTCCGGCAGAGGAAGAGGCGATCTCGGAACACGAGAAAGAACTGGGGCAGACGCTCCTAATCAGTCCCGCTACCGGAGAAAGAACATTCACCGGATCGAAGGAAGCGGGTCAAATGCTCCATTTCAACCGGGGAATAGAAGAGGATTTCGACAGGGGAAGGGCCTGAGAAAAAGGGACGGATCCTGTAAAGAGTTATTAACATGAAACAGGTAATCGCGATACCCTTGGAAGAGGGCAGGTTGTGTCAACATTTTGGGCACTGCCGGCAATTTGCCATCATTGAGGCAGAAGAGGGTGTGATCCTGCACGAGTCATTCCTGACCCCGCCGCCTCATCAGCCCGGTCTGCTTCCGGCTTGGCTCTCGGAGAGAGGAGTGACCGACGTGATCGCGGCCGGGATGGGAAAGAAAGCCATCAAGTTGTTTGAACAACAAGAGATAAGGATGCACGTGGGCACCGAGTACAAGAGCCCGCGTGAGCTGGTCGCCGACTATTACCGGCAATCGCTTGTCACCGGTGCAAACGCCTGCGATCACTAAGAAAACCACCTTATGGAAGCAGACTACAACGGACACGCGGGTTTCTCTGTCCCTTTATTGCCACGGTCGAAAAGGCAGACCACGCGGTCTTGGTGAGTGAGCCAACCCCGGTCGGCCTTTCATGACCCGGTAAGGGTAAAAGAACTGACCGACCGCTTTCATGTACCTTCGGCGGTGGTGATCAATAAATATGATCTGAACGGGCAGGTAACAGCCGATATAGCGGAGTGCGGGCGCGTGAGTATTCATACAGAAGAGCAAGCATGACCGGTTTTACCCGGGATCGCGAAAAGATTAATACAGGAAAAATTGAATAAAATAGACATTATATTGATTAAGGAATAGATCTATTGGTAATCAGTTATCTAAAATCTTATTCGGTATAAACTCTAATATAAAAAAACAGATGAACGAGCAGAGTAAAACAGCAAGAGTGCCTTTTGAAAAGACAACGTTACCCCATATCAAGAACATTGTTATGGTTGCTTCCGGAAAGGGAGGGGTTGGAAAATCGACCGTCGCGGCAAGTCTCGCGCTTTCATTGGCACGGGAAGGCTATGTAACCGGGTTGCTGGACGCGGATATCCATGGCCCTTCGGTACCCACGCTTTTTAACCTGAATGGCCGGCATCCACTCTCCATTGAGAAGGAGGGGAAGAGATGGATTGAACCTTTTGACTGCCATGGGATCAAGGTGATCTCTATCGGTTTTTTTATCGATCCTTCCCAGTCGCTTCTCTGGCGCGGCCCCATGGTGTCGAATGCCCTCAAGCAACTGCTCAATGATACGGACTGGGGTGAACTCGACTATCTCGTGATCGACACTCCCCCCGGAACCGGCGACGTGCATCTAACCCTGTTGCAGATGTATGATATCACGGGTGCCATCGTGGTGACTACCCCCCAGACAATTGCACTGGATGATGTGATCAAGGCAATCGATATGTTCAACAACAAGAATGTGACAGTGCCCGTGCTGGGGATCGTGGAGAACATGTCCTGGTTTACTCCCGTGCTTCACCCCGATGAAAAATATTTCCTCTTTGGCAAGGGAGGGGGTGCCAAACTGTCCGAAACATTCGGTATACCTCTTATCGCGCAAATACCGTTGAACGAACGTATCCGTGAAAGTTGTGATAAGGGGTCGCTCGATACTCTTCTTCAAGATAAGCAGACACGAGAAATACTCTCTGCCCTGGTAGATAACATCTTATCCCGTCAGAAGTAAATATATGCCAGAGCCTGTCCGGTAATCGAGATGGTAAGCAATAACTGAAAAAATTTATCCAAGATGAAAAAAAAGAAATACAATCTATCAAAACTGAATTTAAGCGTTGATATCGTCCTGTTGTTACTGCTCATGCCCATGGCGGGAATCGGCTTCCTGATCAAATATGTCCTGGTACCCGGTATTCAGCGAAACGAACGCTACGGGAGCGATGTTGAACTGGAGTTCTGGGGACTAACCCGTCACCAATGGGGTTCCATTCACCTGATCATCAGCATTATTTTCCTCGTTCTTTTACTTCTTCATATTGTTTTGCACTGGAAAATGATCGTTGGGATCTTCAAGCGGATGATTCCCCATAAAGTTTCACGTGCACTATCGGCAATACTGATTGCCTGTGTTAGTTTTCTCTGTATTGCTTTTCCTCTTTTTGTTAAACCGGAGATTGTTTCAAGGGAACCGTTGCACTTGAACAGGGAGATCAAACAGAAAGATCGTGTAGATATGCCCCGGGGAGGAAGTCGTAAAGAGAGATCAAAAAAAATAGAAAAAGAGGCAACCGTTTTGTTCCCCTTGGACCCGAATAAACCGAAACAAACCCTATCAAACTCAAGGAAATCGAAACGGGCCCTGCCCGAAACGATACTCGCTGACCCCGATATCAATGGAAGCCAAACCCTGCAATTTGTTGCTAATAAATACGGCATCCCCGCGGAGAAGCTTGCAACGGACCTGAACATCCCCTCGAGCCGGGCCGGTGAAAAACTCGGCAGGCTGCGGAAAAAGTATGCCTTTACCATGAACGACGTGCGTGAAAGCATTTTGAAAAATAGAGAGTAATACACCATAGGCATGTTGCCCCGTGCATGTCCACGAGGCGTTCATCCGCGGAATCCGCGTTTCCGTGGTAAAGTTTCTTTATTCAGCTGAACGATCTCCTCCGAATTGCAGTTGCGACATTGTTTTGCCGGCTTGAGCGTGGTCATGGTCTCGTTGCATCGTTGGCACTTGTACCAAGAGTCCTCGGTAATATAGTTCCCTCCTTGAATAAGAATGGCCCTGCCTTCAACGAATGCTTTTGCCACTTTTTTTCTTGCTTGATTGATAATCCGGGTGAAGGTAGGCCGGGAGACGTCCATCTTCATGGCTGCCTCTTCTTGTCGAAGGTCCTCGTGATCAACCAACCTGATCGCTTCAAACTCCTCGAAGAGCAACGTCACCGACTCCAACTGGCGCAGGGGGATGCCGAACGGCTTGTACCCGTCCATCGGGGGTGGCATCATGACTCTCCTGCATCTTATCTTGTTTGGCATACCATGTTTGTTTTTAGTTCGGCCCATCTCCTCCATCTCGGCATTCAAGGAACACGATGAAATTGTTACCAAGGCGCGGCCTGCATTAAAATACAAATATATAAATAAAATGAACACGCGTTCACACGATATATTTTCAAGCCATTGAACCGGATCGTCTTCATGTCTTTAGATCAACTTAAAAGACAAAGACATCACCTGTTTTCGGTATTTTTATATCGAACTTTTCAGAGAATCGGGCTAATGCCGGGAACGCGGTACAGTGGGAAGGAAGCAGATGGGTTATCTCGTGCTTCAAAAGATATTGAATGGTTTTCATGGTCTGCCTGTCATCCTTTCTCAGATGAAATCCACCCATGAGGCCATAGATCCTGTTTTCACCGGTTACACTTTTTGCATGTTCCAGCGTATTCACAATCCCCGCGTGCCCGCAGCCGGTAATAATAAAAAGACCGTGCTCTGTTGAAATGGCGATCGCGCTGTCATCCGGCACGAAATCAGGCGTGCCGTCGTCTAACGAGAAAGATGTGTGCCGTGATTCAAAATCGGTGTTCCTGGGGATTTCACCCAGGAACAATACCGTATCGCTGATCTTGTAGGGTTTGTCGGTGGTAACAAGGTCGAATTTTTCTGCTATCTCCTCGTAACTGCCCTTTAACCCGAGATAGGAGCGGTCTGCATTTCTGTATCTCTTTATAAAGCTGCCCGGGTGACAAACCAGTTTACCCCCACAAAGATATGCCAGCCCGTCGCCATGGTCAAAATGTCCGTGGCTAAGAACGACTATGTCGATATCAGCCATATCGATCTCCATGATAGACGCGTTAACCAAAAAAAGGTCGCTTTGCCCCGTGTCAAATAGAACACGTGCCCCCTTATGTTCAATCAAGTAAGACAGGCCGTGTTCGGCTCTGGTATTCCTGCCTGGATAGTTATCTGTAAGTATGGAAATTTTCACCGCTTTTTTGAACAAAAATAATCAAAAATATTTTGAATCGAGCATTTGTTCAGTTTAAACAGGCACTTTCGCTAAATCGCAACATCAACGAGACAACGTGACTTTCTATACCATCGGGTACTGGAACCCAGCCGAATTCGGCATTCCTTCCCAAATGGGGGCCGGCTCCCGGTTTGCAGGCAAAGGCATCCAGGTCATTATCGCGTGGCATCATTGAGCAAACTAAACCCCGGTATCGATTAGCATTACATCTTTCACGGCTATTTTTTAACCACGCCCCTACCCTTATATATACTCCATGATTCAGGTAGAGAAGTATCCACTAAAAACGTATCAAAAACATGGGTTAACCCGTTTTCAACCCTCGAAATTGCCCTATTCTTGCTCTTACCTCAGTCTTATCTCGGTCTTACCTCACTCTTACCTCGTTCTTTTAAATTAGAAGAAAGAAAGAGTCAGGTAAGAAGAAATCAAAAATTACAGGAGAGTTATTATCTTACCAGTCCCGTATCAAATAGCCAAGTGTTGCGCATCAGCGTCCTCCAGCATATAGCAAGATACGGTTGGTTAAAACTAAGTTGACATTTCATTTTTAACAGGAAAACATTGTTTCCCGCTCGGAAAATTTACACCTTTGATGAAAATTGCGGATGAAGTCAAACTTTGCCATAGAATTATTGCCGTAAGCAATTGAGTTTTTAGAAGCATACCGACTTTTTTCTTTTGTATAAAAACAAAATGATTAGACTCTCTGTGTTTATCGTGTATTAATTTAAAACCAGGCGTTGATCGAAAACATTCATTAGAATTAGACTATTTCTCGCTATGGCATAGTTCAAACAAGTTTGACTCTGCTCATTTGGATAAATAACTCACGCTCGGCAACGTTCAAGCAAGCTTGACACTGCACTCGCTTACTCGTTATTTTAGCTTAATGAAATAGTTCGTAAATGCAAAAAATGCACTCGGAAACAACCAGCTGATATTAACACATTTACCGTGCAAAACGGCTAATTTTCAAAAACTGGTTTACGCATGTTATATATTTCGTATTTACGAATGTTGTATATTTATTGCGCCAATCAGACGTTACCTGCAAGCGTAAAACAACGTTCGTGCTAAAAAACGACATTTCGGGAAAATCAAAAAATAACGAAACAATTTTTACCTAACTTTGTAAAATGAAATTTATATCTTTAATATTAGCCGTTTATGTATTGCTGTTATCAGCCGTACCGTCTTTTATTGAGGATAAATGTATGCAGGAACATACCACCGAGCAAGGACAAAACGAACAAGACGAAGATTGCAGTTGCTGTTCGCCTTTTTTTAACTGCAACACCTGTACGGGATTTGTTTTAACCAACTTTCATTTTTCGATTGAACATTCAGTAAAAGAACCCCAAAGAAATTTAGGCACAATGCCAACACCGCCTATTTCAGACTTTCCTTATTCTATTTGGCATCCTCCACAATTGGCTTAATATATGGTGCTTTCCGCCCAAACTGATTTGTTACGGTGCTTTCCACCGTTATTACTTATTTATTAAATATTAAGCATTATTTTTCAATGAAAAAAATACTCTTTGTGTCATTTTTTATGACACTCAACCTTTGTGTATATGCACAAAATACGTTCAAAGCTGTAATTAAAGACAGCGAAAAAAAAGAGCCTTTAATGGGCGTAACCGCACAGGTAACAGGCACTACAATCGCCACAATTTCCGATGAAAACGGACAGATTATATTAACAGGTATTGCAAACGGTTTGCAAGAAATTCAATTTAGTTATATCGGTTTTGCCCAACGTACCGACAGCTTTAATTTTCCGTTAGAAGATACAGCTCCGATTGAAATCCTACTTTATGAACAATCGGAAGATTTGGAAGAAATCGTTATTTCATCAACAAGAAGTACAAGAACTATCCAAAATATCCCCACACGTATTGAGTTTATAGGAAGTGAGGAGTTAGACGAAAAAGGCAATATGAAAGCAGGGGATATTCGTATGCTTTTGGCAGAAAGCACTGGCATCCACGTACAAACCACATCGCCCACAAGTGCCAATGCAAGTATTCGTATTCAGGGGCTTGACGGACGATATACGCAAATTTTAAAAGACGGTTTTCCTATTTATTCGGGTGCTTCGAGCGGATTGGGTTTGTTGCAAATTCCACCGCTTGACTTAAAGCAGGTTGAAGTTATTAAAGGTTCAACATCTACGCTGTACGGTGGTGGAGCAATAGCAGGTTTGGTAAATCTGATTTCCAAGACACCAACGGAACAAAGGGATTTGCGTTTTCATTTAAACGGAACATCGGGCAGGGGTTTAGACATCAATGGTTTTTACGGACAGAAGTTTAAGAAAATCGGAACGACAATATTTGCTTCGCATAATCGCAACGGAGCTTACGACCCTGCACAAATCGGGCTTTCTGCCATTCCCCAATTTGAAAGGTATGTACTGAACCCTAAATTATTTGTTTACTTCAATGATAAAACAAAAATGAACTTCGGCATTAACACCACCATTGAAAACCGTTTGGGTGGCGATATGCTTTACATCAAAGGCAAAGGCGATAACACACACCAATATTTTGAAGAAAACAAAACACAGCGTTATTCCACCCAATTTGTTTTTGACCATACGGTAAACGAAAACAGTTTTGTACAAATCAAAAACAGCGTAAGTTATTTTAACCGCAATACAGCTATTCCCGATTACGAGTTTGAGGGAACGCAAACAGCCACTTTTACGGAAGCAAGCTATACCCACAGCAAAGAAAAGTCAGAATGGGTAACAGGCGTTAATATTTGGACGGACAATTTTAAAGAAAAGCAGATGACCGCATTTCCGTTGAGGGATTACAACCAAACCACATTCGGGGCTTTCGTTCAAAATTCTTTTAAGGCTACGGATTGGCTTCAATTGGAAACAGGTTTAAGAACGGATTACGTGATAGATTACGGAGCTGTTTTTTTACCGAGAGTATCGGCATTGTTTCAGATTGCAAACGGATTGACTTCACGTATCGGTGGCGGATTTGGCTACAAAACACCAACCATTTTTACAGAAGAAAGCGAACGCATACAATATCAAAACGTAATGCCTATTGACGACAAGACCAATAAATTGGAAAAAAGTTATGGAGCAAATGCAGACATCAATTACCGCACCTATATTGGAGAAGATTGGTCATTTAGCATAAACCAATTATTCTTTTACACCTATTTGGATAACCCTTTGTTGCTTCAAAATATAGCTACAAATACATATCAGTTCATCAACTCATCGGGCTACATTCATACCAAAGGAACAGAAACAAATATCAAAATCGGTTATGATGATTTTAAATTGTTTTTGGGCTACACTTTTACCGATACCCGATTGATTGAAAACGGAACAAATACCGAAAATCCACTAACACCAAAACACCGCATTAACTCTGTACTGATGTATGAAATAGAGGATAAATGGAAAATCGGTTTGGAAGCCTATTATTTCAGTCCGCAAAAGCTCAATGACGGAACAACAGGAAAAGACTATGTTATATGTGGCTTTATGGCTGAAAAAATTTGGGAAAGGTTTTCTTTGTATATCAACTTTGAAAATTTCCTTGATACAAGACAGACACGTTTCGACAACATTTATACAGGTACAATAACCAACCCTGTTTTTAAAGACATCTATGCACCATTAGACGGATTTGTAATTAACGGAGGAATAAAATTTAGACTTTAAGAAGATGAATAAAACCATAGCTGGCTCCCCGTCAGCCGGATTGGGTTGCATCGCAGGGGTGTCGAAAGAGTCAACTGCGGTCCAAAGCTGTTGGACTTGGGTGAAAAGGGCGTTTATTCTTCCTATACGTTGTCGGCAGCGGGCCAAAAAGGAATACGTCCATGCCCATCGAGGTGAAA
>CAYTWF010000059.1:13043-15738 GCA_964441705.1 uncultured Butyrivibrio sp. | reverse complement strand
GTGAAATAGCAGGTGTTTTTCTTGGTTATATCTGCAAATTTTCGTAAATTTGGGCTATAAGTTTTGCAGAATATTATGCTGGCAAAACAACAAGACCGATCCCAAGGCTCATTGTTCTTTTCCTTGGAAAGTACGTTGAATCACGAGCATCCCCTATGAGCGGGTATCGAGCCTGTTATTGGCCACCTTAAAGAAGATCACCGTCTCTCGCGCAATTACTACAAGGGTATTACCGGGGACGAGATCAATGTGATGCTCGCGGCAGCCGGATTTAACTTCAAGAGGATGATGAACAAGTGGAAGTCATCTTTCTGGCTCTTTTTGGAGCAAGTGTTTTTACTCATCAACAGGCAACTTGTCACAACGAGGACAGGTATAATTTTACAAACTAAAGAAAATTGGGCTTTTTAAGGCTTGACTATTTACCCGGATTATCCGGATCCTCAAAAACGCGGGGTTCTCCGTCCGGTAAATATTCCCAGAGGGGCAGGTAAGGGGTGCCCGCTCCATGATGAACAAATTTCTGTTGTGAGTCACGCAGAATTGAAGATTTGTTTTGTCCTAATCCTACTGATGTGTAAATAGAAATATAGCGATACAAATTAAAAAAACCTCTTTGCTTCTTGATAAAGATTGTAAATTAGTCATCTGTATGTTTTTTAAGTTTACATTATTTGTCTATCGGGAAAATTATCCTGTAATTGCCGCTAAGATGCATATATGCGAACAGCTGCAGAAGCCCATCGTAATATGCATCGAAGTAGCCATCCTCATAAGGCTCATGTTTGCTGTTCCAGAAATGATCCACAAACTCTTTACTCTTTTCGTGTGAGCATACAAGTGATACAGCAGCTGAACTTGCCACCAATCCTAGTGAATGACGCAACTCCCTATATCCGCCGGCACCAAGAATTTCTGTCACATCGGTGCCATCTACATTGTACTGATCCACAAAACTCTCGACTCCTTTGCTATACAGGAAATTTTGAATCTTGTGGCCATATTCCTGTTGCCACTCCTTGTCCTCACAAGCCCAAGAGTAATCCAAAGCAATATTCATAGGCACTCGCCATGAGTCGAAACGAAAAGCATCGCCAATTATGTGGCCACTATTAAGCAGTGAACCGTCGTAAGTGCTATAGTCGGGATTCAACCCTGTTTCAAGATGAATTGCCTTATGCAGGTATTTGCGACTTTTTACTGCGCACTCCCTCCAATAATCGGCTCTGCCATCTTCTGCCCAACGTGCCCACACTTCGTAGAATGCGGGAACATGGTAGGATGGATCTGTGAATCCTGCACCAAAGCCGGTTGGCACAAATGTAATAAGCTGATGTTCCGGATGAATAAGAGGTGTCACACCATTTTCGCCCGTTTTTTCCATAGAGCTGTCTAAAATAAACTGCGCTTCCGACAGATAATCTATATCACCATTATTTCCCCAAAGGTTTGAGGCAAATATGAGAGAGGTTATATAATAGAATTCACCGTCTGAAGCGGGACCGTGTGAGTTGGGCGTTCCATCAACTTGGCAGCTCCAGCGGAAATATCCTTTCATGTGGCCGTCCTGGTGCTGCATATAGTGTTTAGACCACCTCCAAAGACGGTCGAAGATATCTTTGTTATCTCGCTGTACGGCAATCATCATGCCATACGACATCCCCTCGGTGCGTACGTCGTTGTTTTTTATATCGGAGATAAATGCCATTGAATCACCTGCTTCGAAATATATTTTATTCTCTCCTTCAAACAGATTATAGTAGAGCTCTTCCAATCTGTTATCTATATCGCTCTGTTTATATCCCATCTCGGCAAGGAGGTTGCGGTATTCACCAGTTTCGAAAGCCCCTTTATCCCAGGCTATTATAGTTGGGGATGTGCAGTTAGCCATGAGTATAACACTAATGATAGAAAGCGTTTGTAATAGCTTGCTTATCATACAAGAAGTTAAATTATAATAAAAACGTTAGTGTAATTGAAAATTATTTTTCAGAAATACTATCCTCAATGCGATAGTAGTCAATCAGTATATTCCCCAGCTTCTTTAGAGGCATAATATATCAACCCAAAACGGTATCTCATAAAGTGGGGCAGGATGTAGGCCATATCCAAGGTACTACCTCTCAGTAAAAAGAAGAATAGAACTCTCATTTTAGAACCTGTTTATAGTGTAAGTTGTATCAGTAATTATTCGGCAGCTTTAAAACTGTATGTCTTCCCTGCAACTGTTGGTATATCATATTCAAAAACCTCGGCCAGTGATAGTCCTTCCAAAGATGCTTTATCTGTTATTATGGGAGCGGCTGTTTCGGGCGACTTTAACAAGCGGTTACTATTTTCACCTTCTGCCTTTACCAGATTTTCGCCTGCGAGCGGAGTATGTGATCTTAAACGTAGATTTCCTCCTATTCTCGAGTGAACCTTAACAGTTGTAACTTCACCCTCTTCCCACTCCATTGAAACCTCAAATCCGCCACGTGCCATTATACCCGATACCGAGCCATTATCCCATATGCTCGGAAGTGCCGGCAGAAGATGAACCGCATTGTCGTGACTCTGAAGCAACATCTCGGCAACACCTGCAGTAAGTCCAAAGTTTCCGTCTATCTGGAAAGGAGGATGTGCAGTAAACAGATTTGGATAAGTTCTGCCGTGGGGGTTGTCACGCCCTGCCAACGTAAGCATGTTTTTAATT
>CAYTWF010000059.1:0-13033 GCA_964441705.1 uncultured Butyrivibrio sp. | reverse complement strand
CGTCGAGCAGACGCGCCCAGAGATTAACCTTCCATCCGATAGACCATCCTGTTGCCATATCTCCGCGATAATTAAGTGAGTTACGTGCAGCTTCAAACAGCTCAGGAGTAGAGTAGGGGGATATCTGATTACCCGGATAGAGTCCATACAGATGCGACACATGACGATGCTCATTGTTTGGATCATCCATATCTTCGAGCCACTCCTGCAGCTGTGAGTACTGTCCAATATGCATTGGAGGGAGCTTTGCAACCATTGCCAACAGGTTTTCTCTGTACTCCTCATCACCGGTTAAAATTTCGGTAGCTTCGGCGGTACGTGTTAGGATATCAAATACAAGCTGATTATCCATCGTGCAACCAGCTGTAATGGGTCCATGCTCCGGTGATATAGACGGAGAAACAACCATCCAGCCATATTTTGGATGTTCTACGAGAGACGACATAAAGAAATCGGCTGCTCCCTTTAATATAGGATATGCCTCTCTTAAAAAATCCTTATCTCCTGAATAGAGGTAATGCTCCCACAAGTGCTGACTCAACCATGCTCCGCCTGTAGGCCACATCCCTGCAGCTGCAAAGTCGATGGGACTTGTTACTCGCCATATGTCGGTGTTGTGATGTGCAACCCAACCCTTTGCATCATACATATTCTTAGCTGTACCCTGTCCGCTCTCGCTGAGCTCTTTCAACATCTGGAAAAGAGGCTGGTGAGTCTCTGGGAGATTGGTAACCTCGGCAGGCCAGTAGTTCATCTCAGCATTTATGTTGATTGTATACTTACTGTCCCATGCCGGATACATGCTGTTACACCATATACCCTGAAGATTTGCAGGCTGGCTTCCCGGTTGTGAAGAGGATATCAGCAGATAACGCCCAAACTGAAACAGTAGTGTTACCATTGCAGGGTCCTGATCTTCCTGGAAGTTAAGTATGCGCTCTGTTGTAGTAATCCCCTCTGTTCCAGGTAAACCTCCAAGTGTCAGATTAAAACGATTAAACTGTTCGCTGTAAATATCTGAATGCTCTTTCATTGCCGGAGCAAAATCCTTTTTAATAGCATCAGAAAGCAGCTTTTCAGCATTAGCTGCATAGTCACTCTCCAGTGTTTTATAGTCGCTGAAGTTGGTGGCAATTGAAATATAGATCAGAGCAGAGGTTGCCCCTGTAACCTGAATCTTTTCATCTGTTACAGCAATGTTACCATCACTATGTTTTACGGTTGTGTGTGTCTGATAGCGTATTTCTCCCGGAATACCTTCATGATCGGATCCGCTGCCTTCCAAAATAAGTACGTTCTCTTTATTGAAAAGAGTATGCTTAGAGGGATTAATATATCCCGCCTCAAAATTGAGTGCACCTTTTTTGTTTGCACTTATTCGCATGATAATAACATCATCTGCAAATGAGGAGAAAGCCTCGCGTTTATATTCTACACCGTCAACCGTGTAGGTTGTTGTAGCTACAGCCCGGTTTAGGTCCAGTTCGCGATAATAGTTCTCATATTTATCATGTCCCCGGAATTTAAGGATAACACTTCCAGCTGTCTGATAGGGCATACCATGAGTATCGGTAAAAAAGGTCTCATTGAGGAGCTGGTCTGCCTCACCATGTTTACCTTCAAATATAAACTTTCTAACCTGCGGTAATGCCTCTAAAGCATCGGGGTTGTCGTTACGGTATGGACCACCTCCCCAGATGGTCTCTTCATTTAACTGAATCTCCTCTCTGTCCGGTATCCCATACACCATAGCACCAAGCCGAGAATTTCCCAGCGGTAATGCCTCCTCCCAAACCTTTGCCGGTTTGTCATATTGCAGTTTAAGATCCTGAGCTGAAATATTTATCCCCGTAAACAAAAAAGTGAACAGGAAAAACCAAACAGCTCTTACCTTATCTATTTTAAAAATTGTTTTAATCATATACCTAAAGTTTTTCGATTAATTTGAATATCGGCAGTAATTATGACTATGATTAAAACTTAATTTCAACCTTTTCGCCGGAGTAATTTACGACTTTATCAAATTTATCGACACTCTCCATACCGGTTGCTCTGTTTTTTCCAACACGTACTATATTAAACTTTCTTTCCTTAAGCATCCCCGGAAATGAACCCTCTCTGCTGCCTATAGTGAGTTTTTTATCTGCATCATTCCAGTTAAATGTAATAGTAGAATAGATGCCTTTCTCATAATTATAGTTGTCGTTTTCATCCTCATAAAGAGTAAACTCACCATCCGCGCCTTCATAAATCCTCAGCTCCAGATAGTCCCAGTTTTTCTCGGTGGCATACTGCACTTCGGGACCTACGGGTAGGATGGTTCCTTACCACCATCGATTATCTCATTTGTCCAGAAATCGTACCATCTGCTGCCTTCGGGCAGATAAACTTGTGATTCTTTTTTGGTCGTAAAGTCCACAGCAGATTCATCTAACCAGTTATCCTCAGTCTCTTCAGGAGTATATTGTGCCTCTGTTACCGGCGCAACAAGAATCGACTTACCAAACATGTATTGATACTTAAGATCCCACACATTCTTATCATGCGAGAAGTCCATAACAAGTGGACGCATGAAACTGGACTGGTTACTTGTAACATCCCATGAGGTGGAATATATATAAGGGAGAAGTGCATAACGCAAATGTATTGCGCTCTCTATTGCATCATATATAGGCTCCCCCTTTTCACCAAAGTGGTAAATTTCACGAGATAGGTCGGTTCCGTGCGAACGCATCATCGGGTTAAAAGCACCAAACTGCATCCAGCGGACATAGAGCTCTTGGAACAAGGCATTCCTTGAAGCTGTTCCGTCGTTCCATGATTTATTATATTCTCCTGCGAAAAAGCCGCCGATGTCGCTGTTCCAGTGTGGAATACCACACATCGAGAAATTGAGTCCCGCGGGAATCTGATTTCTGAAGTTTTCCCAGGTTGTATATACGTCGCCCGACCATGTATTGGCTCCATAGCGCTGTTGACCTGCAAAGGCAGACCTGGTAAGAATAAAGACTCTCTTATCGGATGTAACTGCACGTTGATTGTCGTATACACCGCCTACCGTAACTAAGGGATAGGCATTTCTCACTTTTCGGAATGAACCCAGAGCAGTTTGATTATCCAGGTCTCCGGGTTTTGAGCTCAGGTGGTCAGGTTCGGTTGAATCCATCCACCATCCGTCGATACCAAGCTTAAAGAGACCTTCATACATATGTTCCCAATAAATATCTCTTGCCTTTGGATTGAACGCATCATATACACGCACTCCGGAAGGATACTCCATATTTGGAGGCCAGCTGGTAAGTCCCGATTCGGGCCATGTATTAAAATCGTAGAGTGCTCCCATCTCATTCAGTTTACGGTACTGTTTTGTTGCGGGACCAAAAGATGACCAAATTGAAATAATCATATGTGCATTCATATCGTGTATTTGGTCAACCATTGCTTGTGGGTTAGGAAACTCCTCATTCAGAAACTCCATGGCGTTCCACAGATAGTTATTTCCCCAGTACTGCCAGTCCTGAATAATTCCGTCAAGCGGAACTCCCAGTTCACGATATTTTCTAACTACGCCTACAGTCTCCTGCTGACTTTTATAGCGCTCTTTACTTTGCCAAAATCCGTATGTCCATAAAGGGAACATGGGAACCTCTCCTGTGAGATCGCGCATTTCCGCTATTACACCATCTGCATTTCCGCCATACATAAAATAGTAATCTATGCAATCGCCAACATCGGAACTAAAGGATGTCTCTCTCGGATTATCCCTGAAGGTTGTCGGAGAGTAGTTATCCCAGAATAGTCCGTATCCTTTAACCGACTGGAAGAAGGTTACAAAATCCCAGGTGTTGTTCTGAACCATGTATACCTCCTGGTTTCGCTGAGACATTTTTCCATTCTGAAGAATACCGAGACCGTAGATAGCTTCATCTTGGTCGAGGAGGTAGGACTGACTAACGCTGTACGTTTTTTCACCTGCATCGTCAAAATCGGTAAACTTTGATCCCCCCTCTTTCTCAGTTAGAAGTGTCTGACCATTAGCGTCTCTGAAGGTGACTTTTCCACTTTTCATGTTTAAAGCCACTTCAACATTTTCACTCTTAATCAGAAGCTCATCATCTTTTTGGTCGGTTTTAAAATCGACATTATCCGGAGTCTTTATAACAGATAGACTCTCTTTTTCTACTTTTTCCCCTTCAGGAGATTTAATTATCCTAACAATTGAGGGACTATAAAACTCAATTGCTATATCTGTCGAGTTAACTTTAGCTTTAACTCCATGTTCGCTTTTTTCATATGATTGAGCAAAACCTATACTTGAGAACAGTATCAGGATGCTAATTATGCCGACTATTTTTTTCATTTTTCTATGTTTTAAACTGTTAAATTATTTCAAGAACTGCCACCAGTCGAAATAGAAGAGATCTTTTTCTCCCTTAAAGACAAAATAGAGATCATGAACCCCCTTAACCTCTTCAACAGGAGCAGTTAACTCTTTCCAAATGCCCGCTTCACGGGTGAATTCCACATCAACGGTTGCAATTAGGGGACCATCGACATCATCAATACGAATTTCTATTTGTCCCCCATAAACCGGAGAAACGCTCACCTCTACCGATTTAGCACCCTCTTCAAAATTTACACCTTGAACCATTATATAATCGCCTTGATTAATAGAGGTCACAAACAGGCGATCGGCAATTTTTTCTCCTCTTGCCCAATCGAAGTCGCCCTCCCATTCGGTCTCAAAATGTGTTTTCACTCCCTCACTCCAGGCCATAGTCTCTGCTTCTACTCGTTGGAAAGGGTTTAGAGTGCCCACCTGATCCGGTCCCTCTACCGTCCAGTATCGGCGGTTTTGGATTGTTCCGTCAGGATTATATATCATTTCATCCATATCAACAGAGCGACGCTCATAGAATTTGCTTGTAATATGTTTAAGCAGATCGTAGCTGTGTCCAAACAGGTATGATTTTCCTTTGTATTCTATTATTCCCGGGTGGTTACCGCGACTTTTTTCTGAGGCATCCATAATCATACCTTTATACTCCCATGCTCCGGTGGGCGAAGTGCTCATTGCATAGCCTATCCCTTCGGGACAGCAGGTGCTGGCATAAGCCATATAGTAGTAATCACCGCGCTTCCATACCCAAGGGCCCTCCTGATAGTTTTCGGGAGTTGTCTCATCCTGCATAATCTCACCTGAATAGGAGATCATATCTTCATTAAGTTTTACCCAATAGACTTTAGGGTTACCCCAATACATATAAGCCTGTCCGTCATCGTCAATAAAGACTGTAGGGTCTATATCGTGACTGCTGTTTCTGATTAACGGTTTTCCGATTGGGTCTTTAAAGGGTCCGTATGGAGTGTCAGCCACAAGTACGCCAATACCAACTCCGCCCGGCATGGGGCAATAGAGATAAAATTTTCCGTTTCGCTCTATACACTGCACCGCCCAGGCGCCGTTATCATAGGGAACCCAGTCGAAGTCCTTTAACGAGGCAACCGCCCCGTGTTCGGTCCAGTTTACCATGTCGGTAGACGAGTATAGCAGCCAGTCTTCCATTTTAAAACCCATCGCATCATCCTCGTCGTGCGATGTATATAGAAACACAGTATCGTTATAGACCATCGGTGCCGGATCGGCGGTATATTTAGTTTGTATGATTGGTCGTTGAGGAGGTGCTTTATTTTTTGCGTTAAGATCCGAAACACCGGTTATAGATAGAAATAAAATGCTTAATAGAGTATAAGTAATTAGTCTCATATGATTTGTTTTGTAAATATTATGATTATCAGTTTTCTTGTTTTAGCAATCGAACAAAGTATACAGCACCTGCTGTGTTGCCGGGCAGGGACTGAAACCTGACCCTTATTTTGTCTTTTCCTTCAACCATTTTGTCGGGTATTGCATAGGTTACATCAAAAAATCTTGATTGATTCCAGCGACCTGTATTGTCTTCGGTAATCAGCAGTTCGTCATCAATATAGATCTCGAATTTCCTGCCTCCCCATTCAGCTCCCCAATAACGTACCATCAGGCTGAGGTTGGTCTCCGATTCAGTTTTCATCTCGTAACTGAAATAGCCATCTCGGTTTGCCTCACGATAAAACTGATTGTTACTGTTACCTGAAGATGAAAATTCACTTTCCATTGCATGATCTGTTTCCGGCTGCTGTTCACCCGGTGCTACAAAATCAAGTGTTCTCCTTTCTATGGCAATCTTTTCATTTTCCACAGCCGTAAGAGAGTCCTTGTAAGCACTGTACCCATCGTTTGTAAGTGCCAGCCAGTAGATTATATATCTGGCATCATGAATATTTGCAAAAGGCTCCAGAGTCAGCTCCATAGGATTTTCCATCTTCACATCCAGTTTGAAATGAAGAGGATTTCCTTCTACCGGAATCAGCTTGTTACCAATATTTTTGATATCATCTTCAACCAGAATGGGAGCCTGGTCAATCGGCAACATTTCTCCTCCGGGATACTGGTCCCATCTGCCATCACCGGCGAGTAATCCATGTAAATCGTGAGTCCCTGTTTTTGCACCCAATAATATGGGGCCGCGCATAAAAGCGATATAATCCTCAACATTGGGCAGATGTTCCACTCTGTTGTGCATGGGTAGCTCCACCTTTACCACATCTCCCTTTTTCCATATCCTGTTGACGCACACGTAGGATGATGAAAGCAGGTCGTACTCTACCTCTTGTTCATTCACGCTTACCTTCAACGCCCCATCTTCCACCCATTCAGGATAGCGTATCATTAAGGGAAAGTTAGATGATCCCTCTGTTACGGTAAGAGTTGTTCCCTCCTCGTATGGGAAATTTGTCACTTGTCTGATGGTGATTCCTTTATCTCTCCAGTTGAGTTCCGCAGCAATGAATAGGTTCAAAAACAGTGAGTCGCCTGAGTGAGTATAGATAAATTGATTGTATTTACTATGATTCTCCATACCTGTACCCACACAACACCACATTGCATTATTGGGTGTAGAGTAGACACGATAATGACGGGGACGAGCTGTAGTAAAATAGACATATCCCCCATGCTCGGGATGCTGAGTTGAGAGAATATGATTAAACAGCGCACGTTCATAGAAGTCGGCATAACCAGCAGAAGGACTCATGCGGAACAGATCCTCTGTCAGCTTAAGCATGTTATAGGAGTTACAGGTCTCTGGTCCATCAACATCATTAATATAATCCCGGGAAGACTCTACGCTTGGGAAATGCTCACGGCGACTATTTCCTCCGAAGGCCAGAGAGCGGTTCCCTACAATGGTCTCCCAGGAGAAACGTCCTGCCTTCTCATAAGCTTTGTCGCCACTCAGTTCCGCAATTCGGGTGAATCCGATAAACTTGGGTATCTGTGTGTTGGCGTGATTATTATCAAGATTATCTATCCCTTTAGACAAAGGCTCAAGAAACCTGTTATGAGAAAATCTTTTAGCTGCCGTCAGATATTTCTTATCGTCTGTAATCTGGTAAGCATCGGCAAAGACCTCATTCATACCGCCATGCTCCATATCCAGAACTCTTTGCATCTGCTCGTAGGTGAAGTCGGATGTTATATCGATACCCCAGTCACAAAATTGCAGGAAGAGAGATTTGGCATCTTCATTATCTGCATAGAGCCATGCATCTCTCAGACCTGCATACATCTTATGCAGGTTGTAGAAAGGTGCCCATGCTGACATATAGGGTCCAAAATCTCCCTTTTTGAAGGATGACCATAACTGAGCACTGTTGGGGAACCCTCCGATATAGCCGATACCCCATTCTGCATTGTTAACTTTATTTGCTTCAAGACATTCATTTAGCTCTGAGATCATATATTCCATTCGCTCCCTGCAGACTCTGTTTCCGGTAGCCGCATAGTTTATTGCCATTGCCGAAAGATAGTGACCTGCTATATGGCCATCCAGACCATCCCAATTGGGATAGGCTTCAGCCTTCGGCGGGAGTCCAGCCTCCTTGCGGTAGGGTGCCAGCAGACGGTCTACATCATACTGTAGAAGCACTTCCAGGTTGAGATCTTGCGCCTCTTTGAATCGTCCATTCAGCAGTTTCACATCTGAAAGCGGAAACTGGTTGCTGTATAATTTCTCCTGTGCCTGTAAGGATCCCATACAGACAAAAAGAAAAATATAGAAAATGACGACTGTTCTAATCATAGTCTTTAATTGTTTATAACAACTCCGCCCCTTGGCTGAATTATAACGCTTACCTTACCGTTCTCATTGATTTTGCTGTTGTTGAAAAGTGGCTCTCGATTGCTGTTATCTGAGTAGATATTAACATTTTCACCTGCAACCATAGGCAGGTTCAGTTCAAGCTTCAACGGTTCGTCGAGTGCACTTACCCCTGCTATAAACCACTGATCGCCATATCGGCGTGCAATAACAGAGTACTTTCCGGGATATCCGTCTACATAGAGTGTTTCATCCCAGGTTGTAGGAATTTCTTTCATGAAATCTATCAGAAACTCTTCTGTGTCGGTCAGATTGTTAGGAGTTAATGCAAACATTTGCATGGGGCTTTGAAACAGCACTCCTGTTGCAATTTGAAAAACGTCGGTAGTTAATCTTTCCTGTCCTCTTTGGTTTCCTTTGTTAAGGAATTTGTTTAACAATACGCCGCCAAACTCCATAGTGGCTACGCTGTTACGGATAAAGGGGTGGAGTGTAGCATAGAATGCCTCTTGCTCACGCACATCCTGCGAGAAAATCAACATTTCTGAAGCTAATACTGCTTCACTTCCAGCAAAGTTTGGATACATCTTTTCCCATCCTCTCGGAAGTGTACATCCGTGAAAGACTATCATCAGACCATGGTCATTTGCATCTGAAAGAATGTCTTCATATAGACGCATTGTCTCCTGTTTGTCACCGCCGAAGAAGTCCACTTTAAGACCTTTTACACCAACCTTTTGCAGCCATTTCATCTCCTCCTTGCGTGCGATAGAGGTATTCATTCTGTTTCTAGGTCCTTGCGGTGCATCATTAAATGCTCCGTTGGAGTTATACCAGAGAAATACATCAACATCCTTTGAGTTGGCATATTTGATAAGATCCTCCATTCTCTCATATCCGATATTTGTGTCCCACAGTGCATCAATCAGGATATATTCATAACCAAGCTCAGAAGCGAGGTCGATATAGGTCACCTGGTCATCCCAGTTCATACTCTGGTCTTGCCAAACAATCCAGCTCCATGTGCTGCGTCCAAACTTATAGTCTATTGATGGCTCATAGAGAGGCTCAACAACGTCGAACGGTATGGTTGTTTCCACTATCGGTTTCAGGTCGCTGCCCACAGTAATTGTACGCCATGGTGTTACACCCGGAAGCGGGATCTGAGCACCGGTGCTTCCAAACCCGTTATTTTGTCTCATGTCAGGGTATTCAACAGTGTATAGACCCTCTTTGGTGCCGTCGCTCAGATGAGAGGCGCAGTACTGACTGCTTACTCCGGTCTCTGAGACCAATGCCCAGCCGTTGTCTCCTATACGGAAAAGACCCGGGAAAACGTACCCCAGATTGTCATGAGTGGGTCTGCCTACCGGTGCATCGGTGATATAGCCGCTTTCGTAGCTGGGTGAAGTACGGGCAAAAGCACCCATAGCACCCATCATGGGTGAGAGGAAAGTAGTGGTGAATTCAGGAAACTTAAATCCTGTCACCTCTTTTTCCACAACGCATGCTCCTCTTTCACCCCATTGCGGAAGCTCGTAACGAAAAGCCACGTCGTTGTTGCTCACCTGGAACACTATATTTAGTCCACGCTCCCTCTGATCTTCGAAGGAGGTGATTAATTTGTTGGCCCTATAATCAACAGATGATTTCTTGATAGTCTCAAGAGTGTAACCGTTCTCCACTTCGCCGGTCTCGTGCCCCACATATGCCAGGTTAGTACTAAAATCACCCTCATTGGTGATGACTCCCAGCGGCGATTTTTCTAAAATGGTTTTACCTTCATACTCCAGTGTATATTGAGGTTGTCCCTCTTCGAGATAGACTTCAAGTTTCAGCTTTCCGTCGGGGCTGTCGATTGCTGCAACCTGTGCCTCGAGCTTGTTGAAGGGCAACATAAACAGGGTAATAACAATTGAAATAAAAAAATCTTTCATTGTTCTGTTTTTGTTTTTTATCAGATATTTGTTTCTTCTTTTTTCTTTGTTTACTCTGAAAATCTCCAGTAGTCAAAATAGATAAGGTGACTTCTCGGGTTTCCTCTTACAACAAAATAGAGGTCATGAACGCCTGTCACTTTCGGTACGTCTGAATTGATTATTGCCCAGCGGTTACTTCCTCCTGTACGAGGAACTCTTACTGAAGCAATCTTTTCACCTTCCTTACTTCCTAGTCTTACCTCCAGTGTAATTGGATCATTATGTGTTGTGGCCACACGTGCGAAAAACTTTTTAGCACCCTTTTCGCCGAAATCTACATCTCTAACTTTTATGTAGGCACCGTCTCTGTTGCCGGTTACGAAAACACCTACCTGGTCGTTCTGCGACGACTTAAATCCTTCGGAGAAAGCGATTGTCTCTGCCTGATTAAGCAGATAGGGGTTTAACGTTGCTAAGCCTTTTGTGATACCCTCTTTTGTCATGTTTATTTCAGGAATGGTTCCGTCAGGATTAAATCTCATCTCTTCTACTGCAACTGAGCGATTAAAACCTCCGCCTCCGGGAAGGGCAGCGTTGTGATAGAAAAAGTATGTATTGCCGCGAAAATCTACTACCCCGGGATGAATTGTGAAAGATCCTCCCTGTGCAGGCATAACCACACCGCCATACTTCCATGGACCGGTTGGGCTGTCGCTTGTTGAGTAGCCTATATGTTCAGGCAGAGGACCGCCCGGCCAGAACAGGTAGTAGATGTCGTTTCTCTTATAGAGCCATGGTCCCTCTTCGTAGAGAGTTTCTCGTTCCGAATCGTCATCTCTCTTTCCGAACGATTCTACTGTCATAGGCACTCTTACAACATCGCCCTCGTAGGATATCATATCTTCATTTAGTTTCACATAATAGAGATTGGGGTTTCCCCAGTAGAGATATGCCTGACCGTCGTCATCTATAAACACGGCAGGATCGATATCGCCCCACTCGGTTTGCACTAAAGGAGCACCAATAGGATCATAAAAGGGACCCATGGGACTGTCTCCTACTGCTACACCTATTGCCGGTCTGTTGTTTAATTTAGAAATCATGGGCACATACATAAAAAATTTACCATCTCTTTCTATGCATTGCGGAGCCCACGCATCACCGCTTGCCCACTCAAAATCGGTATATGATAAAACAGCACCGTGATCGGTCCAGTTCACCATATCGTTTGTAGAGTATAAATTCCAGTTATTCATTGTAAACCAGGTTGATCCATCTTCGTCATGGGTGGTATAGAGGTAAAGTCTGTCGTTCCAGACCATTGGTGCAGGATCGGCAGTATACTTTGTCTGTACTATTGGGTTTTGTGAGTTAACTGAATCAATAAATATCATTCTCGTCACAATAAAAAGGAGAATGATAAGTGAGTTTTTTCTGTTCATATTGTTATAGTATTTAATCAATTTTTGCATCGTTTTTTGTTGTGGCATGTAATCCTATCAGATTACCTGTAAAGCCTCCTGCAACATCTGTAGAGAGGATATCTCCCGATACGGGACCTCCCAGAGTATGAAAGGTTTCCCCATCAATTGAGTATCTGAAACGGTATTCATCTCCATTTGCAGTAACCTGAAGTGTTACAGGTTTGTCTGTTCTGATTGGGGCAGTGGCAAGCGTGGTTGATGTTCCTCTTTCTGTACGCTCTAACAGTAAATAATCCTGATCACCTTTTTTGGTTATACCAAACAGGTAATAGAACCTTTCGCTTTGGTAACAGACCATTCCTGCAAGATCCTTCTCTGATCGCGGCTTATATTCGATGGAGGTGGTGGCCGTAAAGTTATTGTGTTGCTGACGATGGAAGAGGGTAGAGGTGGGAGCCACCTCTTTAAGATTGACTTCAAAGGGAGTGATGGTGATCCCTTTGCTGCTGGCTTTAACAAAATCTTCCCGGGGGCCTCTCACGCCAATCCAGCGGTAATCCAGTGCGGCTGATTGGAAATTGTCGTGAAACGTGAAATTGCCGTTGGGAAAGAATCCATCTTTTCCGGCCTTGTTTTCGACCCCTCTCGGCATTTTTAGCTTGGGTTCGAAAGGGATCAATCCATTTTCAAATACCGGGTATTTTCCACTCCAGTCTACCGGTAGGATAAATGTTTCGCGGCCTGTATTTACCCTGTTTTCTTCATTGGGACGAATAGCAAGGAAAACACCGTAATATTTTCCGTCGGGACCTTCCACCAGGTCGGCATGCCCTGCCCAGTCCACCTTGTTCTCTCTGTCGGGATGGAGGTAGCGTTGTGAGAGGATAGGGTTGTTGTTGGCCGGTATATAGGGACCTTTGGGGTTGTCGCTGGTGAAAATCACTTCACTGTGCCAGTCACCCGTACCCCCTTCGGCACACATAAGGTAGTACGTTCCCTCTCTTTTGTATATATGGGGTGCTTCAATCCAGATGGGTTCTCGCGTGATATCCACTCCTCCATCCACGATGATTTGATCGGTGCCCGGTATTACTTGGTCTTTCTCGAGGTCATATTCCCATATTTTGATTACACGATGTCCCTCATACAACTCTTTGCCCCTGTCGGGTGCATCATTATGAATCACGTATGCCTTGCCGTCGTCGTCAAAAAACAGGGAAGGGTCGATGCCACCAAAATCAAGCTTGTGCACTTCGCTCCACCCTTCGAACGGGTCTTTGGTTTTCACCACCATGTTGCCGATGTCGCCGGCAAACTGGGTAGTGATCATGTAAAAAGTATCATTGAAACGATAGGAAAAGATAATATAGAACGAATTAATCATATTGGAAGTACTTCAGTATATGGATTAGTAGCAAAACCAACGATCGATATTTTGCTCGAAATTACTAAAACCTGTGATACAAATAATTTAATTAAATTACTAGAAGGT
>CAYTWF010000058.1:0-15770 GCA_964441705.1 uncultured Butyrivibrio sp. | reverse complement strand
AAAGCCAAAACTGCTTTTTCGTTTACCCCATCATCGATTCTAACCTAAAGAATTTGTAGAGTAGCAGCTCTAAAAGAAATTGCAATACATCATGCAATTTACCCTTCCAACACCACCCGGTATTGGAAGGCTTTTTTTACTTCGTCACTTTCTTCTCTAACAGATGAATCCCCTGATATAGAATTACCGAAAGTATGCACAATATCACAATGGACAACAGTACCCAGTCCATCTTAAACACCTGGCTTCCATATATTATCAGATATCCCAATCCCTTCTTGGCTGCCAGAAACTCACCAATGATAACACCTACAAGTGACAACCCCAGATTAACCTTCATTGTATTAACAATTGTGGGCAGTGAAGACGGAATAACCAGTTTGGTAAGCACATGCCACCTGTTACCGCCAAGTGTATTAATAAGCTTTATTTTTTCCTTATCTGTCTCAACAAAGCCTGTATATATGCTTAATGTTGCTCCAAATATAGCTACTGATACCGCTGCTACAATGATAGTTTTAATATTATTACCAAGCCACACTATAAGTACTGGTGCAAGTGCTGACTTTGGAAGACTGTTAAGAAGAACCAGATACGGCTCAAGTACCTGATACACAGACTCAAAACGCCACATAAAAACAGCCATAAGCATTGAAATCACAATGACAACTGTAAAGCATATCAGTGTTTCGTAAACAGTAACCCACATATGTCCAAAAATAATTCCTTTTTTGGCAAGGTCAATAAAGCACGCAGCAATTCTTGAAGGACTGCTGAACACAAAGGAGTCTATTATTCCCATCCTGGTTGTAAGCTCCCACAATCCAATAAATAACACAAATACAAGTATTCTTGCTATTACTATTATTCTTTTATGCCTTTGTATCCGGCTGATATAATGCCGGTGATTCTCTGAGCATATATCAGGCATTATCATTCAGCTCCTTCCATATCTTATGAAAATATTCCTTGAATTCAGGCTCCTCACGACGCTGTATAGGACTTAGGCTGTCATCCCTAAAGCTTATAGGAATTCCCGAAATAATTGTAGCAGGTCTTTTTGACATGACGTATACAATATCTCCAACAGATATAGCCTCTGACAAATCATGTGTTACCAGCACGGCAGTCTTATGCTCTCTTCTGATGATTGAAGCTATATCATCTCCTACTGTAAGTCTGGTCTGATAATCCAGTGCTGAGAAAGGCTCATCCAGCAGCAGTATTTCCGGCTCAAGCACAAGAGTTCTAATTAGCGCCACTCTTTGCCTCATACCACCGGACAGCTGGGAGGGCTTTGCATTACAAAAATCTTCAAGTCCGTACTGCTTAATCAGTCCTTTCGTCCATATAAGCTCCTCCCCGCTGTTTTTTTTCTGTATCTCAAGACCAAGTCTTACATTTCCATATACAGTTCTCCACTCAAACAGCTGGTCATGCTGCAGCATATACCCAATATCAGATGCAGCCTCCCCTACAGGTCTGCCATTAACCAGAACCTTTCCTGTCTCTGGTATAAGGATTCCCGCAGCTATTGATAAAAGTGTGGATTTGCCGCAGCCGGAGGGACCAACAATTGATACAAAGCTCCCCGCAGGAACAGAAAGATTGATATCACGTAATGCATAAGTTTCACCGGCCTGCGTATGATAAGAGTAATTTACATTAATTAATTCAAGAGCAGGCATATTATTGTACCTCCAACAGTTGTATATATTATTTTATGGAAAAAGATTGAAAAGGGTACAGGAAAACCTTATAATTAATATTAATAGTGTTAAATATAAAGGGGAGACAGCACCGTGACAAGATTAGACGAATTAATCAGCAATATTGACAGTAAACATGTATATATACAGACTCATAATTTTCCGGACCCTGATGCCATATCAAGTGCCTATGGATTAAGTGTTCTGCTAGAGAGATATGGAATAGCCTCTTCAATATGCTATAAAGGCAAAATAGAACGCTACAGCACTAATGGATTTGTCCAAAAGCTGGGTATAGAGATTACAGACCTTAATAATCTTACAGCAATGGACGAGCATGATGAGATTATACTTGTTGATTCTCAGAAAGGTAACTCCAATATAATTGACGCCGCTGGTAACGAGATTATCTGTATAGACCATCACCCAAGCTTTGAGAATAATGAAGGGATTGATTACAGATATTCGGATATCCGTCCGGAGGTTGGAGCCTGTGCAACAATTATTGCCTCCTATTACCTTGCCAATCATATTCCTATAGATAAAAAGGTTGCTACAGCATTATTTTATGGAATTAAGACTGATACAATGGGATTATCCAGAGGTGTATCACAGATGGATGTTGAAGTATTTAATCATCTTTTCAGTCTTTGTGACATGGATATTATACAGTCCCTTGAGCACTGCTCTCTCAAGTTTGAGGATTTAAAGGCATATGCCAATGCAATTAACAGTATTAAGGTATTTGATAATATAAGCTTTGCTAACACTGGCAAGAATTGTCCAGAGGCTTTAATTGCCACTATATCTGATTTTATGCTTGACCTTATTGAAGTTGATTTTTCAGTAGTATACTCAATTAAGGACGATGGCATTAAGCTTTCCGTACGTAGTGTTGGGGGAATGGATGCTGGCAGGATAACTAATCAGGCTCTTTTAGGAATCGGCGGTGGCGGTGGACATCAGTCAATGGCTGGAGGCTTTGTACCATTTACCCAAAGCTCAGTTAATGTTAATTCCTTAATCGGGCTTATTCAGGAACGTTTTATAGCCGTAATTAATTCACATTAATTTATTCACATTAATATACCATTTTTCGTTGCAGAAACTGATGAAATATGGTATATTTTTTTCTGGTGCTACAACATAATATTATTCATATGCTCCTGTGGCTCAAAGGTAGAGCGTCTCACTCGTAATGAGAAGGTTGTGGGTTCAATTCCCATCGGGAGCTTTTTTTGTGTCCTTTTTTAATTAATTTGTGCATAAATTTGTCGAAAAATAAATTTTCTAATTCTTTCTTGTCAAAATATATCAAATAGACTTATAATGTATTAAACTGATAAATAATTAAACTAATGAATTAATAGTGGGGTAAAAAATGGACAAACAAAAGATGCTTATTGTCGATGACAAACAGATTAACCGTTCCATCCTCAGAAGAATGTTCGAGGAGCAATATGACGCTCTTGAAGCAGAGGATGGTCAGCAGGCTATCGAGCTTATTAAGGAATACGGGAATTCCTTCTGTATAGTATTGCTTGATTTACTAATGCCTAACGTAGATGGCTTTGGTGTACTGGAATATATGAAAGACAATGGTTTCATGGGCAAGCTTCCTGTAATACTTATTACTGCTGATAATCAGGTCAGTCACGACAAGAAATCCTACGACTATGGTGTAGCAGATATTATCCGTAAGCCATTTGATAAAGGTATTATTATTCGACGTGTTAAGAATATTATTGACCTGTACAACAACAAGCGTGATATGGAGCTAAGACTCAAGGAGCAGGAACAGGAGCTTTTAGAGAAAAGTAAGGAGCTTCAGGAGAATAATGAATTTCTTGTTGATGCACTAAGCTCTGTTGTTGAATTTAGAAGTCTTGAATCTGGTTCGCACATCAAGCGTATCAAGTACTATACCAAGATAATGCTTGTTGCACTTATGAACCTGTATCCGGAATATAATATATCCAAGGATGACGTAGAGCGAATCGTTATGGCATCTGCTCTTCATGATATCGGTAAGGTAGGAATCAGCGACGATATACTCCTTAAACCTGGTAAGCTTACTCCAGAGGAATTTGAGGTTATGAAGACCCACTCTACAATTGGTGGAGAGATAATCCGGAAATTTGCGCGCAACAAGGATAATCAATTCTACAAGGACTGCTATAATATATGTATGTATCACCATGAAAAGGCAGATGGAAAGGGATATCCGGAAGGACTTACAGGTGACCAGATACCTTTAAGTGCTCAGATTGTATCAATTGCCGATGTATTTGATGCTCTTGTATCCAAGCGTGTATATAAGACGCCTTATGCCCCACAGCTTGCACTTGAAATGATATATGACGGAGAATGTGGCCAGTTTTCAGATACTATGTTAAAATGTCTTGACTATTCCAGAGAAGAATTTGTTGCTATGGCAGAGAAAATGGACTACGCTAATTAATTCATACATTCAAAATGCTGCAGATATTATTTCTGCAGCATTATTTTAATTATTAATACAATCATGTATAGTTGCATAAAGCTTAGCTGGATTAATTGGTTTTGCTAAATGCGCATTCATGCCCGCCTCAAGAGAATTTCTTACATCTGAGTCAAATGCATTAGCAGTCATTGCAATTATAGGTATGTCTTCTGCATCCGCCCTGTTAAGTCTTCGTATTGTTTTGGCAGCAGTTAGTCCATCCATTACTGGCATTCGTATATCCATTAGAATTGCATCATAATAATCCAAATCAGAGGCAATAAAACGGTCAACGCCAAGCTTTCCGTTTTCTTCCCAGTCAACCATGCACCCTGCTTTGTCAAGCAGTCTTATGGCAATCTCCGCATTCAATGGGTGATCTTCGCATAACAAAAGTCTCTTTCCTGCAATATTAGTCTGAACTCCTTTTTCTCTGTCATGTCGATTAAGCTTTTCCTGCCTTGCAATTTCTGTTGAAACCTTCTTAAAATTAATATATACCTTAAACGCCGTTCCTTCTCCCAGTTCGCTTTCAACCTCAAGTCTGCCACCCATAATCTCTACAAGATTTCTTGTTATTGCAAGTCCAAGTCCCGAGCCCGCCAGCTGACTTGTAATCTCGTTATTTTCCTGACAATATGGTTTATACAATCGGTCCTTAATAAATTCATGACTCATACCAACACCTGTATCGCGTACCGTAAATCGGTTATAAAGTGTATTCTCATTCTCTGACAGCATCTCCATATCAACTACTACAGTGCCTGATGGCGGTGTAAATTTAATAGCATTAGAGATAAGGTTAGTAAAAATCTGTTTTACACGCACTCTGTCTATCTCTACATATTGGTCCTCATTTAGATTAATGTTATTAAAACGAAATGTTATTCCCTTCTGCCGAGCACTTACCTCCATCATTGAATATATATCTGTAAAATAATCCTTAATATATACATTTTCTTTATCCAGCTTCATTTTCTGAGATTCAAGCCGCTGCAGGTCTAATGTATCGTTAATAAGATTAAGCATATACTCTCCGGCTGACTCTGCCTTATACATATTTTCATGAATCTCGTCTATGTTGTCTGTTGTCTTTGACAGCCTTATCATTCCAAGAATTCCATTCATAGGTGTTCTCATATCATGACTCATTCTTGAAAAGAATTCTGTCCTGTCCTCATTAGCAGCCTGTGCCTCAACCAATGCCTTTATTAGCACCCCATTCTGCTCGTTACGTTCCTTATTTATTCTTTTATTCTGAATATGTATATATACCGCCATTACCATAAATACTGTACATACCCAGACCGTTGGATAGCCATACACATACAGCTGAAAAATATTACCGGCAACAGGAATTAAAATAATAAGCGCAACAAACAATAATTCCTTTTTTTTGCTTTTTTTCTCGGTTTTTTTATACGCCAAAATACATGCAGCTGAAGAATAGGCCAAAAGAGCAAGGCTTATTAGAGAGTGAATAAAATACCCTTTTCCTCTTTGATATATACCAGCCTCATCAACATAAAAATAAAAATTAAAAAACTGGCTGCTTATTACCAGAAAAATCTGTAGAATAAAAATAATAGTGCCAAAATCCTTATACCACCATCTGTATGTAACCCTTCGCTCATCTGCAATGAAAAGGGCATACTGAAGCCAGCACCAGCAGACTGTAGTTGTAAGAATAAGGTCCAGCCCATCTACAAGGGTTGTAATCCATATCTGACCACCAATAGGCTTTCCATCAATTAACCACCCTAAAGTATCTATAAACAGAATACCAATCAATGACAACAGCAGTCTTCCAAATAATTTGCAATCCCTATTCTTCTTTCTTTCATCATGTATCTGGACATATATCAACAATACAAGTGCAATATTAAATACGCCCATCTCCAGAAGCATTGTATTCATAGGTTTACCCCTGTTTTCCTTTACTAAATTAATTTCTCTAATGTTGTGTACATAAGCTGTGGGTCCACAGGCTTGGCAAGATGTGCATTCATGCCCGCCTTCATACATTTATCTACGTCCTCTTCATATGCATTGGCCGTAAGTGCAATAATCGGAATTGTCCCTGCATCCGGTCTTGCAAGCTCTCGTATAGCCTGTGTAGCCTTCAATCCATCCATTACAGGCATCCTGATATCCATAAGAATTGCTGCAAAATTACCTGGCATCGAACGGGCAAAAATATCCACACCGCGCTTACCATTATCAGCAAGCTCAACAATGATACCCTTTTTCTCCAGCTGTCTTTTAATAATCTCCTGATTAAGCGGATGGTCCTCACATACAAGAACTGTTTTATTCATAAGAATAGAATCATCTAATACCGAATCGCTATGAATTTCTTCATTTGCCCTCAGGTCTGATTCACTGGCAATCGCATATTCTCCATGAAGATAGAAGGTTGTTCCCTGACCAAGCTGGCTTTCTGCTCGTATAGACATGTTCATAAGGTCACATATTTTTTTAACAATGGAAAGTCCAAGTCCCGAACCCTCTCCAACAGGCTTTACAACCTGATTTTCCTGAGAAAATGGTTCAAACATATGCTGCATAAATTCTTCGCTCATTCCAATTCCAGTATCAGATATGGACACATCCATTATTATAGTATCATTTTCGGTTTTTTCAATATCAGTGTGAAAATTAACCTTTCCACCCTCTGGAGTATATTTTACCGCATTTGATAGCAGATTAAAATATACCTGATTGATTCTAAGCTTGTCCTGCATTATTACAAAATTACCGGGTCCATCAAAGGTATACTCAAATTTAATATTTTTCTGCTGGCACAAAGGGGAGATAACAGAAGCAATGTACTGGCTAAACTCCTCTCCTGAATATGGCACAACATGGAGCTTCATTTTTCCACTCTCAATGTGCTCCATGTCCAGAACATCATTAATAAGTCCAAGCAAAAATTCACTGGCGACATTTATTTTCTCCAGGCATTCAGTTGTATCCGGAGGATTAACGTTGTCCTCTGCCAGATGACTCATTCCAATTATAACATTAAGAGGAGTCCTCATATCATGGCTCATTCTTGCAAGGAATTCGCTTTTTGCACGATTTGCCTTATCCTTTTGCTCACCACTCAAACGTATTTCCTGTATGTATCTGGTTCTTGAATGATTATATACCATTACAGCAGCTATTATAAATATCATAACAACAATAAAGGCCGCCAGCTGATGCCTGTACATATATAATCTTGCACTCATAGGGATATCCTTTATAGATGTTTTAGTATCTTGTATAACAATTTTATCTTTGATATCCTCTGTTAGTCCATGAATACCCTTGTTAAGTACTGATGATAAAATACTATCCTCAGTCTTACCACACAGCTCATATGTAATAGGAAAGCTTTGATATCTCAATGTTCTTAAGTCATCATAAATAGGATTTTCAAGCTCCCAGTTAATGACATAGGATGAATTGGCAAAAGCATCTATTTTCCCTTTTTTCAACGCTTTTAAGGCATCTTTATTACTGCTGTATTCCAGAATTTCAAATCTGTCAAGATTTTTCATTGTTGCAAGAATTCCTGGTGTTGAAGATAATACACCTATTTTGGCACCCTCTCCTGGTTCATTATCGCCTGAGCGAATTGCCAGTAGTATCTCTGAATTAAGAAGATTTGACGTCACAAAATACTTTGTAACATCCTCATTTTGAGATACCGGCATAACAAGGTCTGCCTCATCGAGCATTCCCAGAGGAGTATCCGTAGTTATTGGAATATATTCAAATGGTATACCAATCTGCTTGGACAGTTCATTAGCAATATCTATTGCAATACCCTGATATCCATTGTTATCGTCATAATAGCTTACTGGTCTTCTGTCAGTATAAACTGCTACAGTAATGTGGTCTGTACTGCCAATGTACTCCATTTCTTCCTTGGTAAATGGTTCAACTGCTCTTTCCGGATAGTATTTCTCATACAGAAGAGACTGAAATGATGGATTCTCCAGCTTAAGCTTAGTCATCGCCTTATTGATTATTGAATAACACGGGTTACCCTTTAATGTTGTAATATAATTATTAACTACTGAAAATTTATCAAGAATTTTCATGTCATCTGTCAAATCCATGACATTACTTATCAGTCCGTCTATCTCACCTGCATCAAGTGCAGCTCTGCAGCTGTTATAATCGTCATAAAAAACAAGATTATCATACACCCCTATAGATTCAAGGTAATCACCTGTCCCCGTTTTCTCAAGAAGCTCTCCTGCCATTCCTATCTTCATGCCGGATATTCCCTCGTAGTCCTGATAATACAAATCATTTCTTGTATTCAGAGTCATAATAGCATGGTATGAACTCATCATTGGTTCTGTTGTGTACTCATAAGTTACTGATGGTTTAACCGGCTCTGATACAGGCAGTTTAACATCTACCCTGCCATCAAGCATCATATCCTTAATACCTTCCCAGCTGTCTACAGGAACATATTCCCACTCTATATCCGCATACTTGGTTAATTCATTAAGATAATCCACACCATATCCACATTCTTTGCCATTTTCATCATATTCAAAGAATCCATCAAGCTGATAAAATGCCACTTTAATTTTGGTAGTCTGGTCAGTCTCTGCACCCTGCACCGGCATGCATACTATAGCAAGAATTATCACGCCGAGCAAAAAATTTATTCCCCTTATAAAATATTTTTTCATAAACTGCACCTCTTACTCTCTCCTTATTATATCCGCGTATATTTCGCAATAACTGCAAAAAGCTTTTCCGGTTCAATTGGCTTTGAAAGATGGGCATTCATCCCTGCCTTCAGCGATTTCTCCACATCCTCCTCGTAGGCATTGGCAGACATGGCAATAATAGGAATTCTTCCCGCGTCAGCCCTTGGCAGCTTTCTTATTCCTGCAGCAGCCTCCAATCCATTCATAACAGGCATACGTATGTCCATAAGTATGGCATCATACCAGCCCTCTTTAGACTTATTAAATATATCTATACATTCCTGGCCATTTTTAGCCCATATAACCTGTACATGTTCTCTTTCCAACAGTTTTACAGCTATTTTAGCGTTAAGTGGCTGGTCCTCACAGAGAATAATTTTAAGTCCCTCTCTGAGATTAACATTCACATTTTGGCTGTTATTACTATCCTTTGGTCTGTCAGCTAATGGGAAATCCACGTATACTATGAACTCTGTACCCACATTTTTCTCACTTGTAACAGTAATTGAGCCTCCCATAAGTTCTACAAGCTCCTTGACAATTGAAAGTCCCAGGCCTGTTCCTCCTGCAAAATCAGTTCCCTCAGAATGCTCCTGCTTGAACGGCTCAAATATATGCGGAAGAAAATCCTTACTAATTCCAATTCCATTGTCTCTGATAATGAATTTATCCCGTATCATGGACTGAGTCTGTAATTCTTTTTTCATAATAAAATCAATTCGTCCACCCTTTGGAGTGAATTTAACAGCATTATTTAGAAGATTAATAAATATCTGCTTAACACGCTGTTCATCCAAAAGCATATAATGCCACTCTATATCTATTTTTTCAAAATTAAAATCAATATTCTTCTCATCTGTTAATGGTCTTATAAGGTCAATTATTGAATGAAAAAGGCGTTCTTCATCACATACTCTCGGGTTAAGTGTAAGATTGCCGCTTTCTATCTTATTCACATCCAAAACATCATTAATTAACTGAAGCAAATACTTGCTTGACTCCTGCAGCTCAGGAATATACCCCTTCACAGCATCTATTTCCGGCTCCTTTTCCATCAGATATGAAAGACCCAGAATACCATTCATAGGCGTCCGCATATCGTGGCTCATTCTTGAAAGGAACTCACTTTGCGCATGTTTTGCTCTCTCTAGCTCCATATTTTTCTTCTTCATTCGTCTTGAATAAAACATAAAGCCGGCCAAAAGAGCAATCGCTGCTACAAAACTGGCAAAAATAATTATAAATGGTGCCGGATTACGATAAAATTGTGCCTGAAAATCCGGTGAAGTATTATTCTGAGCAGCCTGCTGGAATAATCCCTCAATATATTCGCTGCTCATTGTGTGAAGTCCCTTGCCAATTACAGACTTAAGAACAGAATCTGCTCCGCCTGATATTCCAAGTCCAAATATATATTGAAGAGATGGAATCAGAAGATACTTCAACGATATATATTTGCCTCTGTTCTGATAGCCTGTGGCAGAATAATAATTCATAAAGGTAGCATCAACACTTCCTGCAAGTACTGCGTCTAACGCATCTTCTACAGAATCGTATTGAAGATACTTTACATCCTCACCATACATTTTCTTAATCTGGTCCTCTTCATAGGGTTCTCCATATATCGCTATGCTATGAAGCTCTTTATTGACATTGTCTTCCCTGACAACCTCATAAAATTCTATTCCTGTAACCTTATCAGTAATCTGTATATCCCACTGTTCAGCATATATAAAATCATATGGCACTTCTACTATCATATCAGCAGTATTATCCTTAACCATATTAAGAGCATCAAGATATGTGTCTGCGCCTACATATTCAAATCTAAGTCCTGTTGTTTCTGATATCCGGCTGTATATATCTGCCAGAGGACCTGCATAGCTTCCATCCTCCTTCTGATAAAAAATAGGATACCAGTCCCCACCGGTTGCCACTCTAATAGCCGGACTGTCCTTAACAAATGCCCTCTCCTCTGTAGACAGTACAACGCTGTCCTCTGTATAATTATACTGGTATTTGTCATTGATTGCCTGCTCAAATTCAGGCATATCAGTCTGAATGCTTATCATTGCATTATTAAGCTCATTCAAAATGTCTGTCTTACCCTTTGGAACGGCAAAATAGTAATCCATTGGCGCAAATTTAGCCACAACTCTGCTTCCATCCTGATAGCTGCTTGAAACAACCCTGGCATCTATCTCTCCGGCCTCCAACGCCTGCGTCATCTCATCATCCGTATCATAATGAATAATCTCAGGGTTAATCTCATGCTCCTCACAAAATTCACTAAAATAGCTGTTAAATATACTGGTAGTCAAAATACCAACCGTCATGGAATTAAACGCATCATAATCATTATACGCATAATTATAATTGTCCTTCCCAACAATCAGGCAGCCATAATTAGTCCCGGAAGCATATGCAGAAAAATCCAGATTTTTTTCTCTCTCTGCTGTTTTGGAAACATTATTCATTAAATCCAATTCGCCATTCTGAAGCATTTTCACACCATCCGAAAATGTCACAGGAACAAATTCATATTCCCACCCTGTATACTGCTTCACGGCCATAAGATACTCATAGCTGCTGCCACTGTATTCACCTGATTCCTCATTATATTCCTGAAATCCCGGTGCAATATAGTAGCCCACCCTTACGACCTTGTTAACAACTGCAGCCTGTGCATCTGTCTGGTTAACTCCCAGAACAAATATTCCGGCTACAATTATCGCCAGAAACACTCCTGCTATTCTATTAATTAATCTATGACAGTCAGACATCTTAACTCTCCTTATCCTTTCAGTGATTAATCTGTCTTATCCTTTTCACGGTGATTCTTTTTATTAGTATACATCATCTTATCTGATTCCTTTATCAAATTATTAACAATTATCTGATCATTGGAATATGAGGATGAATAGGAATATCCAAAATCTGCATCAGCAGCTACTGAATCTGATGGTCCATACATAACCCTGTTAACAGCTCTTTTAAGTCTTTTTATTGTCTTTGGCACAAGCTCCTTATCACAATTGGTTAAAATAATAATAAATTCATCGCCACCAAATCTGACAACCGAATCGCTTGGTCTTATCTGGCGTTTAAGTGCTTCTGCAACAGATTTAAGCACCTTATCGCCAGTCTGATGTCCAAATACATCATTAATCTGCTTAAACCTGAAAAGGTCCATCATAATAAACGCAACTCTGTCAGCCATACCATTTTGTCCATGATATGCAAAATGCATCTCATCCAGAAATCTCCTGTTATATGCCCCTGTTAATGGGTCCATATATATCATTCTGTGTGTATTCTGCATCCTGTTATATATCTGTTGAGCACTTTCCATACCTGAATCTGTTTCATCAGATATTTTGCTTGCCACCTCAAGTACAAGCTTTTCAGAAGCCTCCCCATCCAGAAATATCTCCACTGGCTGTGATACTACATAAAATACATCCTTTTTAAGCAACTCAAATTTATTCACAGTGCATTGTCCATGGAGAGCACACATACTTGAGCAGTTCTCACAGCGCACACTCCTTCCCCATATACTAAAGCAGGAATAAGGTACTCTTTTAACTGTGCCATCGCCAAGAATCGTAACAACTGACGTAGTCTGAGGGTCTACCAGTCTTACAAGGTCGAATATCTCTGACATAAATCTTATCATATTACGCACCTCATTGGTAGAGTAACCTGTAAGATTAATCTGATTACCCTTGGAATCAGAAAAAGAATTGGCATTATGGAACTCCTGAACCAAAGCTCTGAATCTGCTGCTGTATTCTATTACATTATGTATACGTTTTTTAACTAATGCAGGAACAAATGGCTTGGTAACATAATCATTAACACCATTTTCCAGCATATTAACCTGAGTATTTTCTGTATCATCCGCTGAAATTACAACAACCGGAATGTCTGCTGCATCCTCCATTTTATTCTTATACAGAAGGAATTCATGTCCATCCATATGTGGCATCATCATATCAAGTAAAATAGCGCTTATCCTGTCACTATTCTGCTCCAGAAGCCTTAGTCCTTCCTGACCGTCAGCCGCCGCAATAATATCATACTCATCCGCGAAAATCCCCTTTATAATCTCAATGCTTATATCCATATCATCTATTACAAGAAGACACCCTCTTCCCCCCGTTCTATCCTTAAGTGCCCCAAATATAACCCCCAGCTCCTTTTCAAGCATACGTTCACTTGAGACATCTGAAAAAGAGGCACTGATAAGCGCAGATTTATTAACCATTGCGATATACATTAGCTTAATGTGATACCATTTACTTCCACTATCAAGCATAAACAGACACTCACATTCACTGCTTCCCTTTGACATAACAGCCTCATCAATTGAAGAGTACAGCTTATATATCTCATGGTGCATAAGACAGTCCTCAAGTGTTTTGTAGCCTATCTCCTGAGTATATACTTTATTCATTCTTACAATATCAGTATGTGAATCCGTATACTCCAGTATTGCAAAAGGAACTGAAATGCTTTTAAGCAATGTCCCCGAACCGCTGTCTGAGGACCATATTGCATCAAAATTACCCAAAAGCTTTTCTTCTGATAATGTATCATCATTATCAGTTACAGCATTTTGGTTCTCAATCAGCTTCTCATATTCATCTACAGGCATTGGTCTTGCATAATAAAAGCCCTGAACATATTCACATCCAATGCTTTCAAGAAAATCCCTTTGTTCCTTAGTCTCAACGCCCTCTACTATTACAGGCATTCCAAGCCATCCAGCCATTCTCGTTATAGATACAAGAATTTTCTCACTCTTAACATTATCGTGTCCGGTTGGAAGGAATTTCATATCTATCTTAAGTATATCCATATCAATATCCTTAAGAGTATTAAGCGATGAATATCCGCTTCCAAAATCATCCATAAGGATTATAAAGCCTTTTTCACGAAGCTCTGCAATAATACTCTTCATCAAATTCGGATTGGACATATACGCGCTTTCCGTTATTTCAAGGTTAAGGAGCTTTCTTGGAATCTTATATCTATCCGTAAGCTCTGTAAGCTCGTTAACTATCTGCGGATTGTACATACTTATCCTCGATATGTTAACCGATACAGGATATAGCTTACGTTCCTCATCAATCCACTTTTTAATAAGTATACATACATTTTCCCACATATAATAATCAAGCTGTACAATAAGTCCATTCTGTTCAAAAACAGGTATGAATTCACCGGGAGATACCATTCCCCATTCCGGATGAATCCATCGTACCAGTGCCTCTGAGCCGCAGGGACTGTTAGTTGTCAAGGAGTATTTAGGCTGCAGATATACCTTGAACTGCTTTTCTTCAATGGCTCTTGCCATTTCATTGGTAAGAAGAAGCGCTTTCTGGGCTTTTTCTCCCATTTCTTTTCCATAATATCCAAAGAGAACATTCAGGTTATTCTTACACAGCTTAGCAGCCTCTACTGAATGTGCATACATTGTCTCCAGTTCAATGTTCCTGTCATCAATTACATATAATCCAAATGATACCTTGAGTCTGTAGGTGCTGCATAGTCCCTGAATATCATGCTCAACCTCAATAAGTGCATCCTCAAGAGGTTTTTTATGATAAGGCAGACACAGACAGAATACATCTGATTCAATTCTGCCATATGTAGCAGCTCCCTTCACCCTTTGAGCAGTAATAAGCTTAATTCCATTAGCAATATTGACAAGAAGCGTATCTCCGGCCTTGCTGCCAAAGGATGAATTATACAATCTAAAGTGGTCAATATCCACTCTTACAAGTACATATGTCTCATCAGTATTATCTCTAAGCATCTGTGCTGTAGATTTCATAAAATACTGCCTGTTGTAAAGCCCTGTTAATGTATCTCTCTGTGCAAGTGTCTGAACGCGGTTCATAAGATATGTCTGGCTTCTGCCTATAATGTTACGAAGTCTGAGTTTAATGACAATAGGGCTGTATGGTTTGGTTACAAAATCCCATGCCCCCATCTCAAGGCATTCACTTTCAAGCACACTGTTATGCTCACCAGTGGCAATCAGTATTGGCAGATTGGAGTATTTATCATCTTTAGTAATTATCTGCATCAGCTCCCTGCCATCCATGTTAGGCATAAGCAAATCCAGAATAATCGCCGAAATATTATCATGATTTTTCTTGATAATATCAAGCGCCTCCAGTCCATCTGACGCTTCCATAATTGTATATTCATCCAGTAATATTTTCTTGAGAATATTACGATTAACTGTATTATCTTCAACTATAAGAACTGTGTTATTCATGTAATTCACCTCTCCTTTGATGCCTTAATTACTTGTAGTATCTGGCAATCACATCTATTACCTCTTTATCTGGTACAGGCCTGCTGTAATAATAGCCCTGAAAATAATCACATCCCAGTGCCGCAAGAATGTCCGCCTGTTCCTTAGTCTCTACGCCCTCTGCCACTATGGCTCTGTTCATTTCCTTAATCATTGCCGTATTGTATTTCAATACACACATCGCTTTATCATTCTTCATTGCAGACCATACAATACTTTTATCTATCTTAATAATTGTAAATGGCAGGTCAATCATGCTGGTAACATTAGAAAATCCCGTTCCGTAGTCATCCATGGAAAATGTAGTTCCAGCCTCAATAAGCTTGTTCATATTGTTGACCAGCACATCATTGGATACAGAGGCTGCGGTCTCTGTAATTTCAAAATTAATCATATTATGAGGTATACTGTACTGGTCCATAATTTTAAGCATTTTATCATACAGTTTTTTCTGCATGCACTGTACCATTGAAAGGTTAATAAACTGTACCCTAGATAGTGGACACAATAGAATAGAGCAAACCCATTTTATG
>CAYTWF010000057.1:0-17032 GCA_964441705.1 uncultured Butyrivibrio sp. | reverse complement strand
TCCTTGTTGCGGATGCGGGACGCCTCTCTATAGAAGGAGTCGTGCTGCGCCTTGGAGACTGGCACCTTCTCACCGGTACTGCGGATGTAGATGAAATAGGTCTTTTCTTCTGTTGTCATAAGATTTCCTCCTGTGATTTGCTTTTTGGTGAGCAATCACAGTGGGGAAATTCATGGCGCGTTCATCAGATATTCATCGCAGTGTATTGAAATCTGTGCATCACTTTGATATAATAGGAATTGGTGGGAAACAATCGGAACAACCACGAACCACTGAACCTGCCAGCTCCACCTATCCCTGAACGCAAAATTGCCCTTGTGACTACTCACAAGAGCTATCCAATCGTTCGGTAGGTCGGCTGCTATAGTTCGTAAGGTTCTTTAGGTTCGACTATGAAAATTGGAGAGTAAAATAGTGACAATAAATGACAAACCGCGACTTTGTGGCGGTATATTCTTCGTGTTGGTATTGCAGGCGCTAAGGCAGCGCGTCAAAGCAAGACAGCACTATAAGGGAGAACGAGACGGCCTCTCTGATCCCGAAGTCTTGATTGGATTGATCAAGGTCATCAATCCCGACTATCAGGAGCCCAAGGAAGGTGCCCTGAAAGGGAAAACAAATGACTTCAAGTCCTGTAAGACTTCGACCGGTCAGTATCTGCCGTTTGGCGACAAACCAGAGGTCGAGGCCTTCGATGAACGGGTCAGAACAGACTATCAGGCTGCTCTGGGTGCCATGACGGAGTTCGCCGCGATGTTTCTTGAGACAGGTACGGCAGTTCAAAAGGATGTGCGTCTTGTGAAGGCACTAATCGACCTGATTGAGCAGGACGACAGTATCCAGCCGAATGAGGAGTTCTATATCGAGGAGAATGGCGGGAAAATAAAAAAGACCGCGCTTGGCGGTCTCAATGATGTCTGCCTTCCGGCATTCCTACTTGGAGTCTGGCACTATGTTGTTGTAAACCGGAAGGACAACAGTGTCGGCAAAGCGACTTATGATGACTGGTGCCCTGAAAACGGTGGAGCTCCAAGAACTTACTCCGGGAATATGGGCAAGCGGATCACGACAAAAATAGACGTGCGTATGCCTGATGTGCCGGAGGAAGTCGATATATACGATTTCGGCGATGAAGACGCGGATCAGTCTGGAAGTCAATCAGGGCAAGAATATGATTTTGACTTTGGAGATGAGGACAGCAAAACGGGTACACCTCCTCCGGCTCATACGGTAATGAACAATCCGCTGTTCATATCGCAGACCGGAGCCAACAGTAATGTTATCCCAAATTACGGAACAATGAATCTGACGCTTGGCAAACACGGAGGTGGCTCGAATGAGTAATGAAGTCAAAGTAATATCTGCAACCGGGCTTCCTGCAACAGGACGGACGCAGATTGTACAGCACGGGAACGATAGTGTTGCGATTCCAAACTACGGCACCATCAATATGACCATTCAGCAACAGTTCGCTGCTATGCCTGCTTTCGGCGGGAACTTCTATGTGCCGGTCAGAGTGAATCGGGAATACTACAATATATTCGTGATCGGTGGAGAGGAATTTGATAAGCCGTATTTTAAGGTTCCGCGTGATCGGGCGCTGACGCACTTGATGTCAGAAGAGACTATGGCAAGATTCGCTCCTATGACACAGGAAAATAAGGATGAAATAAAAACCATGCCGTCGCTCTTTATGGCCGAGAACCGGAATTACGGAAAGGCAGACGACGACCAGATGGTCATTTATGGTTTTGTATCTGATTTGAAAATCTATGACAATGATGTGAAAATTTATTATTGCGGATACAAGATAGATATTCCGCAGCAACGACTCAATGAATGTCTCGAAGAGCTCGGACTCGTCGGGGATAATAGATTCAATGAACTGAATAGGACTCACTGGTCAATCAAGAGGTGCGATCTAATACAGGAGCTTCTTGAGGCCGGGGTTCAAGTCCCGGTGTTTAACATGGGTTGAACCACGTTTAAGTAATGGAGGAAGTCACATGAGTAACGAAATCGAAAATATCACATCAACATCAGAAACATCACCGGAAAAGTGGGTAAATCTTGAAGATATAGCGGAGCACCTCAGTGTTAGCACAGATACCGTAAGGAACTGGATAAAAGACGGAAAGCTACCATTTTATCGAGCAGGCAAACGTTATAAATTCAAAATATCCGAGGTTGATGAATGGCTGCGTGATGGGAAGATCACGGATTAATTGTCGCACGTAGATATGTGGCAGAAGGGAGAATGCTTATGCAGGACAAAATGAAGTCCCTTATTACAAATATAAAACTGGATGCTGCCACTTTTCATGGTGAGACGGTAGACCCTACATATATAAACTTCTTTTTCGGAAAGAATGGAGCCGGTAAGAGCACGGTAGCATATGCTTTCGAGCATCCGGAGTGCCTTGAATGGCAAACAGGTGTTAATCCGGCTGATTACACGATCCTTGTTTATAATCAGGAATTCATAGATCGCAATCTGGCTAACTACGGTGACCTTAAAGGCGTATTTACGCTTAGTGAGGAAAATGCTGAGACGAGAAAACAGATCGACGAAAAGACCGAGGAAAGAAAAGACGTCGTTGCTGATGGTAAACAGGCTGCTGAAGACCGCGATAAAAAGAGCGGTGAGCTCAAGCCTCTGCGTGATGCTTTTGAAACCACCTGCTGGGATGATACAGAGGATATCAGAAAGAGTTTCGACCAGACACAGAACGGAAAGAAAAAGAAGCTGCAGTTTACAGACGAAGTGCTGTCAGGGAAACACTCTGCCGTCGATCACAGGAAAGAGGATATCCAGAAACTGTATGATATCGCCTACGATCCAAAAGCTCGCAGGTATCCGTTGTTCAAGTTCTCTTCTGAACTGGAAGGTGAATATGATCTGACCGGCGCGAGTCATCTTGGAGAAGAAGTGACCAGCCGGAGCGAGACGCAATTCGCTAAGTTTATGAAGGCTCTCAATGCTACGGAATGGGTGAAGCAAGGCCATGCCGATTATGTGGTTGGTCACGATGAAGGCAAGTGTCCGTTCTGTCAGAGAAAGCTGCCGGACGATTTCGAGAAGGACATTGCGGAGGCGTTTGACGAAGGATATCAGAAAGCGCTTGATGCGCTGGAAACTTTCGAGACTGAATATACGAGGAAGATGGCAGCGCTGCTTGAGCTGTTGAAAAAAAACCTGACCGATGTGTTTCCGAAGGTAAAGACAGCGGAATATGAAAAGCTGGTGGCGCAGCTTGAAACTCTCATTACAGAAAATGAGCAGCTTATCGCGCAGAAAAGAGCGACTCCGGGCGAGCCGGTGACACTCAAAGATACGGATACCATTATTTCTGATATTGATGACACCATTACGGGTATCAATAAACTGATTCAGGAAAACAACGATATCGTAGATACGAAGCCTGATAAGCAACTTGAATGCTTCAATATGGTCTGGGAGAAAATCGCCTTCATCTTGAAAGATAAGGTAGCGGCCTATAACAAGAGCAAGAAGGATATTGAAGCCGAAGCGAAGCGACTGGATGGTCAGGTAAAAGCACTGCAGGAAAAATACAAGACGCTGACCTCGGAGATCAACAAGCTCAATGCCAGCGTTATCAATACAGCTGCGACGGTAGATAGCATCAATGCGCACTTGAAGGATTCCGGCTTTGAAGGCTTCCGTCTCCGGGAGAAAGAGGGAGTCAAGGGCACCTACGAAGTCATCCGCGAGGATGGCAAGGTTGCCGACAAACTCAGCGAGGGTGAGAGGAATTTTATCGCGTTCCTGTATTTCTATCATTTGGTACGCGGCAGCCAAACCGAGACGGATTCCGGCAAAGACAAGATCGTGGTCATCGACGATCCGGTTTCCAGCATGGACTCCAGCGCATTGTTTATCGTCAGTGCTTTGGTACGGGAAATGCTGGGCGTATGCAGCAATAATGTCCGGCTCGAAGATCACGAATACAAGGGAAAGTACATCCAGCAGATATTTATCCTGACGCACAATGCCTTCTTCCACAGGGAGATAACATACAATCAGGTGAGCCATTACCGGTATGTCACTTTCTTTAAGGTAAACAAGAAGAACAACATCTCGTCCATCGAGAAGTGTGTTATTGAGGCCACAAAGGTTTCGGAAAAAGACAGGAATTTCAATCCGGTTCAGAATTCTTATGCTGCGCTCTGGCGGGAATACGAAAAACTGGATGCACCGATTCCGCTGATGAACGTGATCCGGAGAATCCTTGAATACTATTTCTTGCAGCTTTGCGGGTTTGAAAGCAGCGTGCTCAGTAACACAGTGCTTGAAGCACTAAAGAAACAGATCATGGATGAGGCCGCCGGTGGAGTTCCTGATTACACGAAATACCATCTGGCTCAGGCTATGCTCTCTTACATAAATCGTTCGGACTCCTTTAATGACGGACTCCATTTCGTGGATGAGAGCATCGATTGTGATCAATATAGAAGTGTGTTCTATTCCATCTTTGATGTGATGAATCAGGGACAGCATTTCAGACACATGATGGAGGAAGCGGAATGAGAAACAAGGAAAACATAGAGGAGGCCAAGGATGGGTAAGGTAATAAGCAGGGTCTCCTTCGCAGATGCCCAGCGGAATGGTCTTATGAAGCCAGTTATTTATTGTGGCGATTTTGCTAAAGGAGAAGTGAAATCAATCAATTTAGAGCTGGCAAAAGAACTGGAAACACTCCGCCCGAATCGAAGAACGATGCAGCTGGAAGCCTGCTTCAATCGTGTGCTGGATAGCCTGCCGGATAATGTGGTGATAAAAGATTTTGACGTCATGTTTAATCCGGCCTACAAGGTAGATGTCTTGAAGATACTGGTCGCATCGTGCAAGCGGAAACCGTTTAGCGTTGTCTGGCCGGGAAAATATGAGGATGGGAAACTATTCTATGCGGAGGAAGGATACCCGGACTACAAGATGTTTGACATCAATAATTACGACGTGACATGCGTCATTTAGGAGGAAGGTCACATGAAATACTCTCAATTAATCAGCTTTAATCCGATAGAGGACGTCATCCAGCTTGTGACGGCTGAGAACAAAGACAAAGCGCGTGAATATGTAAAGACTTATGTCATGTCAGATTCTATGGCAGAGGCTCTGCAGGCACCGATGATTGATCAGCTGCAGATGGACGAGGTCGTTGATAATAAAGGTGTGCTTGTTGTCGGTAACTATGGTACCGGTAAATCCCACCTGATGTCCGTGATCTCGGCAGTAGCTACGGATGCTGACAATGTGCAGTATCTCCAGAACGAGAAGTTCAAGCAGCAGGTACAGCCGATTGCCGGAAAGTTTGAAGTGCTCCGGATTGAGATCGGCGGTGTCGTGATGCCTCTTTATGATGTCATTATGGGCTATGTTCAGGATGACTTTGACCGGCGCGGAATCAGCTTCGAGGCTCCTGAGTACAGCAGCGTCAAAAGCATCAAGACCGTAATTCAGGATATGATGATGGCCTTTTCTGCAAAATATCCGGATAAGGGTTATCTGATAGTAGTGGATGAGTTCCTTTCCTATCTGTCCTCTCGTAACGAGCGCGAGATTGTCCTTGATCTTGAGTTTTTCCGTGCGCTTGGTGAAATGTGCTCAAAGTCAAAGCTGCGTGTGATCTTCGGTATGCAGGAGAAGATCTTCGACAATCCTCGTTTCAGCTTTGTTGCGGATACATTGAAGCACGTCAGCGACCGCTTCACCCAGCTGATTATCACGAAGGAGGCCACCTCCTACGTTGTTTCCGAGCGTATTCTCAAGAAGACACCGGAGCAGAAAGCATTGATCCGCAAGCATCTGGAAAAGTTCTGCGGCCTTTATACCGGCATGTCATCTCGCTTGGAGGAGTTTGTGGATCTGTTCCCGATCCATCCTTCCTACATCGATGTCTTCAATAAGATTTATCTGATTGAAAACAGGCACATCCTGAAGAATATCTCCGTGACCATCAAGGGGATTTTCAATAACGATGTTCCGGAGAACGAGCCGGGCATCATCTCCTTTGATGATTACTGGCCTGCGATCAAGTCTAACGGCCTGTTGAAGAGCGATGTAACCATCAGCCGCGTTGTGAATGCCAGCCAGCAGCTGGAGGACATCATCAATCGCGCTTTCCCGAAGCCAGTCTATAAGCCGCTGGCCATCAAGATCATCTATGCACTCAGCGTCCATCGCCTGACCACGAATGGACTTGATGTGCAGTTCGGCCTGACAGCAGAAAACCTGAAAGATGACCTTTGCCTGTATCTGCCGATGCCGGAGGAGGATGCCGATTTCCTTCTTTCGCTGATCAAGACTACGCTGAAGGATATCATGACGACGGTTTCCGGTCAGTTCATCATCTATAACGATGGCAATAACCAGTATTACATCGATGTAGATAAGATCGTTGACTACGATGAGAAGATCAAGCAGAAGGCTTCCATTATGGCCGACGGTGAGCTGAATCGCTATTTCTACGACGTGGTATATCGCTGCCTCGAATGGGACGCCAAGCAGTATGTCACGAATTTCAATATTTACGAGTACGATTTGAACTGGGATTCCCATAACATGTTCCGCGAAGGATATCTGTTTATGGGTCTGCCGGGAGAAAGAAGCACGGCACAGCCGGAGCGTGATTTCTATATCCACATCATGCCGCCGTATGATGCTGCGGGCACTACGGTTCAGAATCTGCAGGACGAGGTGTATCTGTACTTCAAGTCCACAGATGAGTTCCGAGAGGTCATGGGACTTTACGCAGCGGCAAACAGCCTCGCCCAGATCAGCGAAGGCAAGGACAAGGATGCCTACCTGAATAAGGCGAATATGCTCCGCAAGCGCCTGATCAAGTATCTGAGCGAGAACAAGAACACCTGCTTTGATGTGGTTTATAAGAAGCAGAAACGTCAGATGATTGAAGTGCTGAAAGGCAGATACAAGACTGACCTCACTTTTAAGGACACGATTGATCTGGCTGCCTCTCTGACCTTTGACGAATATTTCAATACCAAGTATCCGGACTTCCCGGTTATGAAGACAAAGATCACCCGCCGGAACATGGCTGACTGCGCTCGTGCGGCCTTCGATCATTTCGCTGGCAGGAAGACGCAGCAGTCAACGGCCATGCTGCAGAGCTTTGGAATCCTCGATGGAGAAAAAATCCGTCCGGAGGGCTCCAAGTATGCGGCCTATTACATTGATCTTGTGAAGAAGCTGCCGCCGCAGGGAGTGTTAAACTACTCCGATATGTTTGAGCAGCGCTTCATGGAAATGTATGTGGACAAGCGTTTCCAGATTGAATTTATCTTCACGCCGATCATTTTCCTGTCGATGGTTTATGGCGGCTATGCGGTTATCACCTTGAAGGACGGCAAGACCACAATCACGGCCTCAAATCTTGACCAGATTCCGAAGATTGGCGTGATGGATTTGTACGAGTTCAAGTATCTCTCCAAGCCTGCGCAGGCATCTATGGCAGAGTTGAAGCGACTGTTTGATGTGCTCGGTCTGAATCCGGCGCTGCTGGATAATCCGAACGACCGCGAGACCGGTGTAGCGCAGCTTCTTTCCAAGGCACAGGAAATGAGTAATTCCGCAGTCATGGCGGCAAACAAGCTGAATAACGGCTTTGACCTCTGGGGAGAGCCTCTGGTCAGCAGCACAGACATGAATCGCTTGCGTGATGCCTGCAATGCTGTCAGGAACGAGTTCAGCAACTATTCTGCGAAGTTCAATACTCCGGCAAAGCTGAATAATTTCAGCTTGTCTATGGAGCAGGTCGATACGCTGCAGGAGCAGATTAAGCTGGCGATGCTTATTCCTCAGTTTATGGATTTCAAGAATGGATGTGGAGATGTAGTCTCCTACATTCAGAATATCGAGTACATCGATCTTGGTGAGGCATTCAAAGCGGAGATCGAGCAGGCCAAGGGCAGCTTCCGTACCATCCGCGACAGCATCATGGACGGTGAATCCGGCGAAGCTGCCGCCCAGAAGGTTGATGCAGCACTTGGCAAGGTCAAAGCAAAGTACATCGATATTTACTTTGATGCGCACAAGAAAAAGAGACTCGACATCACCGATGCACAGCGTCGCGGAAAGATTCAGGAAGGCAAAGCGCTGGCAAGCCTCCGAAAGCTCCGCTCCATCGAGATTCTCTCGGCTGCAAAGCTCACCGACATTGAGACCGATATGTCCGGCCTTGTTGTTTGCTATGAGCTGACTCCGGAGGAATTGAAAACGACGCATATTTGCCCGCATTGCCGTTTCCATCTGGATGATAAGGCAAAGAATGTGTTCGGTCAGCTTGATAACATCGAAATCAGGATTGACAGCCTGCTTGATGAGTGGACGCAGACGCTGCTGAATACGATCTCCGATCCGATTGTTTCCAGCCAGAAGACCTTCCTCCCGGAAGAACAGCAAAAGGCAATCGACACCTTCATCGAGACCGGTGCGTTGCCGAAGCGTGTGGACGATTTCTTTGTGAAAGCCATCAATGCTTTGTTGAAGGGCTTCGAGCCGGTGGTGATCGATACGGATGAGCTGGTGGCAAAGTTGGAGCAGCTGCCGCCGATGGACGAGACGAGCTTCAAGAACAAGATTGCAGAGCTGGTCGGTTCCTATACGAAAGGCAAGGATGCAAGCAAGCTCCGCATCGTTGTGAAGAGAAAGGAAAGCGAGGAGTAACCTATGGAACGAAGAATACTTACCAAGGCTGATATTGACAAGGTGCGTGGCACAGAAGGGTTTCCGCAAGGCTCCGATGAGGATATTATCGAGCTTTCGAATGCACCTTACTATACGGCTTGTCCGAATCCGTTTATTGGAGAATTCGTCAAAGAAAACGGGGTTCCTTATGACGAAACGTCAGATTCATATAGGTGTGAGCCTTTTGCAGCAGATGTAAGCGAAGGGAAAAAAGATCCAGTCTATAATGCTCATAGCTATCACACGAAGGTTCCTTATAAGGCCATAATGCGATATATCCTCCACTATACAAAGCCCGGAGATGTTGTTTTTGATGGATTCTGCGGGACGGGGATGACTGCAGTGGCTGCTCAAATGTGCGGTAGTTCAGATCATTCTCTTGAATTCGAGATGACCGGTGAATTTGAGAGTAAGCAGTGGGGTACAAGAAAGTCAATTATTAGTGACCTTTCGCCTGCTGCGACATATATTTCTGCAGTTTATAACCAACCAGTAGATGTGCAGATTTTTGAGCGAGCCTTTTTGAAAATGTCTGCACGCGCTGATAAAGAATGCGCATGGATGTATATGACGAAGGACGAAACCGGAGCAGAACACCATGTAAATTATACTGTGTGGTCGGACGTATTTATTTGCCCGCACTGTGGCAAGGAAGTGGTTTTCTGGGATGCCGCTGTTGATAAGGAAACTGGAAGCGTAAAAGATAAATTCCTCTGCCCTTCATGTAATGCTGAAATTACAAAGAAAAGTTGTGAGCGAGCAGTAAAGAGTTTTCTCGATGATTATATCGGGGAAATTGTAAATACGACAAAACAGGTACCAGTTTTGATTGCTTATCAAAACGGTCGGCAGGAATGCTATAAGAGCCCTGATAAAACCGATCTGGAGCTGATTGATAAAATCGAAGCCCTGAAGATTCCTTATTGGGTTCCGACCGATAGAATGCCAGTGGGCGGTGAAAGTAGAAGAAACGATAAATATGGTATCACACATGCTCATCATTTCTTTACTAAGCGAAACTTGTATTGCTTGGCGGTTTTATGGGATGAGATAACAAATTCGGAAGAGAGCGATAATGTAAAAATTGCACTTAAGTCGATTGTTACCGGAGTAATGCAGGGCGTGAGCAAACTTCAGCGATTCCGTTTGAATTCAGGCTTTCCCAACATGATCCTTTCAGGAACACTTTATGTTGGTTCGATGATAAGAGAGTGGAATGTGCTGGACTGGATTCAAGGGAAATACAAATCCATTCGAAAGCTGAAGGATAAGATTTATGATTTTGATATGTCCACGCTAATTAGTACAAATTCTCTTACATCGATGAGTGGATTGGATGATAACACGGTCGACTATATTTTTACTGATCCTCCTTTTGGCGGGAATTTGAACTATTCAGAGCTTAGCTTCATGTGGGAATCGTGGCTGCGTGTAGTGACCAACAATGAAGAAGAAGCAATCGTCAATCCAGAGCAAAATAAATACTTACCAGAATATCAGCAATTGATGACGTCTTGCTTCTCTGAGTATTATCGTGTACTAAAACCGAATCACTGGATGACTGTTGAATTTCACAATTCAAAGAATGCTGTATGGAATGCCATTCAGGAAGCCTTAGCAAGAGCGGGGTTTATCATTGCAGATGTGCGCACACTCGACAAGAAGCAAAGCAGTTTTAAACAGATAACTTCAGGTGCTGCTGTTAAGCAGGATTTAGTAATATCAGCTTACAAGCCGACTTCGTCTTTCCTGAAGAACTTTACTGTTAAAGCAGGGACTGATGAGGCTGCATGGGAGTTCGTTAGGCAGCATCTTTCTAATTTGCCGGTTGTTGTTGACTCTGATAATGATGGAAAAATTGACATTTTGGCTGAGCGTCAGGCATTTTTGCTGTTCGACCGGATGGTTTCTTACCACATTATGCGCGGCTATGCTGTTCCACTTGACTCAGCAGAATTTTATAAAGGTCTTGATGAACGGTTCCTTAAGCGCGATGGGATGTATTTCCTGCCTGATCAGGTCAACGAATATGATATGGCTCGCTCTACGATGGAAGTAGAGAACATTCAGTTCTCTTTATTTGTGTCAGATGAGAAGTCAGCTATTGGCTGGCTGTACCAGCAACTCGATGAAAATAGTGGAAACGGTCGCATGACTTATGCGGAGCTTCAGCCGAAATTTATGAAGGAACTTCAAGCAGTAGATAAGAGAGAAAAGATGCCTGAACTGCTGGAAATTCTCGAAGAGAACTTCCTGAAGGATGACGACGGTAAGTGGTACATTCCTGACCTTACCAAGAGTGGTGATCTTGCCAAACTGCGTGAGAAGAATCTGCTGAAGGAATTCCAGACTTATCTGGAGTCCAAGGGCAAGCTGAAGGTGTTCCGCTCGGAAGCTATTCGTGCTGGATTCTCGAAGCTCTGGAAGGACAAGGATTACGCTGCCATCGTGGCAGTGGCCGAGCGTTTGCCGGAGCAGACCATTCAGGAAGACCCGAATCTGCTCATGTACTACGACATCAGTTTGAGCCGCGTGTAATAAAGGAGCGATGTAATGTTTAATACCGGTGATTTCGTTTTTGATTCTGTAGCCGGTGCCAATGTTCAGGTGCTGGAAAGAATCGAGATGTGGGGATACACGTCCTACAAGGTTTTCGATTCTGCCACAGGTCAGGTTTACAAAGCGACCGAAGAACAACTGAATAAAGGCGGCAGTGCAGCTCAGTACGATGAGAACTATCTGCGCTATGTCACTCTGCTGGCCAAGATCAAGAACGAGACCGCCGGTGGTTTCCTTTCCGCACTTTCGAGCGGGATTATTCCGCTGCCGCATCAGCTCCATGTGCTGAACCGCGCAATGGAGACAAACAACATCCGATATATTCTGGCGGATGAGGTCGGTCTTGGTAAAACTATCGAGGCCGGGATGATCATTAAGGAATTGCAAAGCCGTGGCCTCGTGCAGCGAGTTCTGGTCGTTTGTCCGACCGGTCTTGTTACGCAGTGGGCGTCTGAAATGCAGGAGAAGTTCCACGAGAAGTTTCAAGTGATCCTGCCGTCTGATTATGACACGATCCGCCGTCTCACAGATGCGGATGATGTTTACGGTCAGTTCGATCAGGTCATCTCTCCGATGGACTCCATCAAGCCTATCGAGAAGCACGCCGGTTGGACGGATGAGCGCGTAGAAAAATATAACGAAGAGCGAATTTACTCGATTATCAACAGCGGCTGGGACTTGATCATCATCGATGAGGCGCACCGTGTCGCAGGCTCCTCCGGCGAGGTGGCTCGCTATAAGTTGGGCTATCTTCTTTCGCAGGCAAGCCCATATCTGCTTTTGCTTTCGGCCACGCCGCATAACGGCAAGACGGAACCTTTCCTGCGTTTGGTGCGGCTTCTGGATGAAGAAGCCTTCCCGAATGCAAAGTCGATTGTGAAGGAGCAGGTCGCACCATACCTCATTCGTACAGAGAAACGCGAGGCAATCGACAACAACGGAAATCGGCTCTTCAAGAACCGGATCACGCATCTGGTGGAGCTGAATTGGGACGAGAGGCATACGCTTCAGCGCGAGTTGTATCAGCTGGTCAGCACTTATGTTTCCAAGACCTATGACAAGGCACGCCGGAACCGGAAGAAGAACATGTGCTTAATCTTCCTGCTGATTATTATGCAGCGCATGGTGACCAGCAGTACGGCAGCCGTCCGGCAGAGCTTGGAGCGCCGCCTGCAAGTGTTGAAAACGCAGAGCACACGGATTGGTTCTTTGACCGAAGAGGATCTGGCCGAGCTGGATATTGAAGACGGTGTTGAGGAAGCAATCGAGGCTATGTCCTTGGATATAGATACGGAAATCGAGGAACTGGAACGCATCATCGCCGTTGCCAAGCAGGCGGAGTTTCAGTATCCGGATGTCAAGGTGGAAAAGCTGGTCGATACCATTGACGAGATTTTGAGCGAAGACCGCGACCAGAAGATCATCGTCTTTACTGAGTTTGTGGCCACACAGGCCTATTTGAAAAAGCTGCTGGAGAATCGTGGCTTCACGGTTACGATCCTGAATGGCGGCATGAATATTGAGGAGCGTAATGAGGCGCTGCTTGAATTTAAGACTAAGAGCAACATATTTATTTCCACGGATGCCGGTGGTGAAGGCCTGAACCTACAGTTCTCCAATATCATCATCAACTATGACCTGCCGTGGAATCCGATGAAGATTGAACAGCGATGTGGTCGTGCAGACCGTATTGGCCAACAGCGGGATGTTCATATCTACAATTTTATCATTACGGATACGGTTGAGTGCCGTGTCCGGGAGGTGCTGGAAGAAAAGCTCTCCGTCATCCTCAAGGAGATGGGTGTGGACAAGTATTCCGACGTTCTCGACAGCGAGGTGGCCGAAGTTGATTTCACCGAGGTCTACATGAACTCCATCGGCAAGCCACGCTCTGTAGAGAAAAACTTGTATCCGGTTGAGTCGGAAGTGAAGCAGCAGGTCGCCAATGCCCAGAAGTATAAGGACATTATCCGCGAAGAAAAAGATTTGCGGAGCCTTGTCGGAACAGAGTCAGACTTTGATGTAGATGGTGCCCTGCGCCAGATGATGGCTTACTACGAAAGCTGGAAAGGCCACGATCTTCGGCTCATTGACCGCATCAGCATAAACGATGTGGAGATCACAAAGCACCTGCGGACGAGCATCATTCAGGATCATGACTCCCAGCTCCTCTCCATAGGCATCAAGGACTTTCCGAATGAGGCAGGTTACTTCATGCTATGGGAGCTCTCTATTTCCGATGAAGAAAGCGGTAAGAGGATCATTCCTATCTTTGTAAACGAGAATTTTATCCTGCGTCCGATGGCCGGAAAGCGTCTGATGGACGTATTCCTTGATGGGAATAGCAAGCTGACGGTAAAGTCGGCACCGAACATTTCAGAGGAGGAATATAAGAAGCTCGAAGCGATGTGCATGGATTTTGCCTATGACACATTCGTCGAGCTGAAGGATAAGCAGATCCAGACGAAGAAGGAAAGCTACACCAAGTATATGTACGCTCTGCAGCTCAGAACAGAGGCCGCTGAGCATATTGGAATTGAAAATATCCGTCGTTCCAGACTGGCAAAGCTGGAGCGCGAGAAGGCTGCCATTGAGGCAGAATATAAAAAAGGAAGTCAGGTCTACCCGGACTTCCGCATGATGATAATGATCAGATTGGAGGCGTAACTGATGTTCGGAGACTATGTGTACGAGAAATCGTCTGCGCCATACTCGAAGAAAGTTCTGCTCGTGGACAACGACGATCTGTACCAGCAGGTTGATTATACGTCTGCGTTCTCGGCACATGGCTTTGAGATTGTCGTTTACGAGGATGACCTGAAATTCCGGATAAACTATCAGGAGAAGCTGTACTCCAATGATGCCAAGCTGGTAGTGCTGGCACATACGGACAGCTATATTCCCTATGATATGCACAGGCGACTCCGCGCTTATGAGGTGTCCTTGCAGCATCTCTTCCCAAAATTGAATCCGGAGGAGCTGAAGGGCAAAACAGAGACTGATTTTGACCTGCTCTGTAATGTCTATTCGACAAATTTCGACGACCTGCGCTCCCGGCAAGCGACTGCGCAGTTTCTGCGTATGAAGGTCTATGCCAAGGCGAACGTACAGTGGTATTTGCAGCAGAAGCTGTCCGATCTGATGAGCCGGGTGGTCGAGGCGAAGAACTATAAGGACTGGTTTGCAATCGCGGAGGAAAAGTCCAGATTAGATCTGTTGGCGATTCAAAGTGAAATAGAGCTGGATACGACTGAAATCAATGGTATTTTTCAGAACTACGCGCTTGAGCAATTTGGAAAGCTATCGTCCTCTATAGACAAAGACACGCCGGTGCTCGTCAGCAAGGCGATGGATTATATGCATGAGCACAGCGAGAAGTTTGTGATTATCGTGATGGACGGCATGTCGGAGTTTGATTGGAGAATCTTCTCCACGTCCTTCGATGGGATCAAGTATGAGCAGGCTGCGGCCTTTGCCATGATCCCGTCAACCACCTCAATCTCACGTCAATGCTTGCTTTCCAATAAATATCCAAGCCAGCTGGTGGAACCGTGGAAACAGAGCAAGGAGAAAACCGAGTTTATTGACTGCGCCAAGAAGCTCGGCTATACAGATGCACAGATCGGATACGAGCGCGGCTACGATGCGAGCTTTGGTTCCTTTGTACGCTGCGGTGCAGTTATCATCAACGATGTCGATGATATGGTACATGCCCAGACGCAGGGACGCATCGGAATGTATCACGATATTAAATTGTTGACTGGGCAAAAGAAACTGAGCAATATGGTACGGCGGTTCCTTGCAGATGGCTTTGATGTTTACATCTCGGCAGATCACGGAAACACGGCCTGCGTAGGACTTGGCAGGATCATGGGCTCTGGAGTAGAGGTCGAGACAAAGAGTCACAAGATGGTGGTGCTGAAGGATTTTGCAGACAAGGAGTCGCTCATCCAGAAATACGGATTGATTGAGTATCCAAAGTATTACCTTCCAAAGGAATATGACTATTTGATTTGTAATGTAGGAGAATCACTTGATGTTAAAGGCGAGGCCGTTATGACGCATGGCGGGATGTCGCTCGACGAGGTAGTGGTACCTTTTATCAAAATAAAGGCGGTGCAGAATAATGGCTAAGATGGTTGGATTAAGTTTAGTAGTGAAGCAAGGCTGGATGAGAAAAGCCGTGGCCTTGCTGGAGGATAATCTCCCAGAGGCTGAATATAGAAAGCAGCTGGAGGAGCATCTTTCCTATGAAATAGATAGTCCCACGAACCGACGCAAGGCTCGTGAGATTTTAATGCGCATCTGGTATTTGAATTCAGAAGGCGTAGAGCAGCTTCAGGAAGAAGGTCGGAGGCTGATACAGAAATACCCGGATAACCTGACTGAAATCGGCTGGTGCATGATGCCACTGGCCTATCCTGTATTCTTGGATATTAGCAGGCTGATGGGTAAGATGTTCGAGTTTGAGGATACGATTACCACCACGCAGATTCGTAAAAAGACTTTTGATGAATATGGAGAGAGAGGCACGGTCGATTATTCCACCACAAAGATCATCTCGACCATGCGTGAGCTTGGCGGAGTGGAATCACCTGCGGTCGGAAAACAGAAACGAGTAAAGATCAGCGTGACAAATCCTGAAATCGTAACCTTCATGACAAAGGTAGCTATGTACCTCGGAGGAAGCAGTTATTACACTTTCTCTGCGTTGGCAGAGTTCCCGTTCTTGTTCCCATTTGAATATCGTCTGGCAAAAGAAGCGATCCTGCAGGACGAGGCTTTTGTAACGACGAACTTCGGAGGAGAACTGTCGGTTTCATTAAAGAACTGATTATCCGTGAGGAATGAAGAAGCTATGACATGGGAAGATTTCTACGACAAATTTTATGAATGGGCAGATAGCACGCAGGTCAGTCGTATTTCACAGCTGACCTCGTTTGGCTGCCATGAACAGGTCGCAGAAATCATCCAAATGTATTCCGACGAGAAAGCTGCTTCACGTCTGGCAAAGAAAGCAATGGCCGCAGGCGTCCGGTTTACTCCGGATGAGATTGTGGAAATGCAGGGCTTTGTCAGTAAAGAATGTATGAACCAGATGGTGACTTCGGCTCTTGGTGATTTCACACAGGAGCAGGTCGAGGAGCTCGTGTTCAGCATGGACGATGACATTTATGCTGACTTGGAGAAGCGTTACTGTCATTACGGCGAGGAAGACGAGGAATTTGAGGAGCCTGTCGATGAATCGCCAAGGCAGAAAAAGCCGGGTAAACTGTTCGGCTTGTTTGCTTTCGCTGGAATGGCATCAGAGCTTGGCTCCAAGAAAAGCACGCCGCGTTTCCGTATCGGTGACCATGTGCGTGTGCGTTGGCGCGGTCAGGAAGGAACGATTATCGATATCAACGGCGGCCTGTATATGGTCTCGTTGGATGATGGCCGAACAGTTGATTCCTTCCCAGAGTCTGATTTGGAGAAGGCTTGGTAAACCTTTTAAGTTTTCCTACACAATTTAAGGATACCTATACTTTTTAAGGATTGCCATTTAGGGGTTTCGGAAAGGAGGCACAGCCGGAATGAGTACAGCGACAGCAAGGGCATATCAGCCGCGATTCGCAGGCCGGTTTGTGCCTTTTGAAATGCAGAAAAGCCCGCAGAATAAGGCTTTCTACGGGCAGCGAAGTACATATTCGGGAAAAGCACATTGTATCAAAGATAGAGTCTTGTTAGACCCAGCGTGCGGTTCCGGCT
>CAYTWF010000056.1:0-18574 GCA_964441705.1 uncultured Butyrivibrio sp. | reverse complement strand
CATAAAATGGGTTTGCTCTATTCTATTGTGTCCACTATCTAGGGTACAGTTTAGCCATAATCATCACTTCCTTTGTCTTTAGTGTATCACTTTTATTTTATTTTACAATTACTTTTTGCTATCTGCTACCATTCCATTAGCAAACGCAACAAATTTTCTTAATTCTTTTTCCTCTTCTGCTTCTTTCTCTTTCTTTGTCGGTGGGAATATCCTTATTGGCTCTTCAAAATATTCCGCTTTACTCTTTTTGCCATGCAGACATTTATCAACTGCTGTAGATACTGCCCGGCAATTATACAATCCTTGTAGATACAATAAGTGAACACAAACAGTAATACCCATAGCTCCGTAACTATTCCACATAACTGAATTAGGATTATAACATCTTTTCATAATTTCGTAATGCTGTCCGCCTATTGATTCTAAACTAGCCATAACATCATCTCCAATCTTCATTACAAGTATAAATTAGTAATTATCATAATTAGGGGGATTGAAAATAACTGTTTTGTCTTTTTATGCAAAAAAATAAACCGCATTGCTGCGATTTTTCAAAATGTAACCATAATTGTAATCATTTTCCCAATAAAGAAGAACTTGTGCAAAACTCTCCTTTCATTGGTATTCGATAAAAGTGTAATCAAGTGTAACCATTTTTGATTACATTTTTTAAAAACAAAATCCCTCGGAAGCCTTATAAATAAGGACTTTCAAGGGACAATAGCCAGTGCAGTTGATGGGACTTGAACCCACACCCAAGTAATATGGACATGAACCTGAATCATGCGCGTATGCCAATTCCGCCACAACTGCAAGCCTTGTTATAATATCATCTGAAAATGCGTATGTCAATAACCGAATTAAAGAAGTTTATAAAATATTTATAAATTGTATTTCATTTTTTCTTTAGAAAAATAAGAATTATTTTATTAATTGTTCATAGTTTCGACGCAATTATCAGGTACAATAGTTTTTGTACCAAACCAAAAGAAAAGGCTTTATCCTTTTTCTTCATTCCTATCCGGCAGTCTCCTAACAGAGACTGCCCTCCTTTTATATATAAGCCAGTCATACATCAGGATTATTCAACACCTCAAAGTTATACCCCCACAATTCATGTGCCGCCTGCATCATTCCAATAATATTATCATAGTTATCTGCAATATATTCTTTGTATTTATCATAGTACTCACTCTCGGTATTTAAAGGTTCTAACTGCTCATTAATTATTATCTGATATATATTATCGCTTTCAAACACCATTAATCCTATTGAGTACGAGTCTCCAAATCTTGGCCAAATATAAAATGATATATCCGTAGTATCATCTATAACGATATTGTCGTCCTCATCTATGTACCCACTTCCACTGTTCCTGTTGGATAACGATAGGAAACCGCTGTCATAGCTTAAATAGCCAGCCGGTTTCACTCTTAAAGAATAATCCCCATATTGCCCGCCATAGCTCATTTTTCCAACCATATCAGAATTAACGGTCTTCATGTAACTAATATTTTTATATCTCATACCAAAAAACCATATAATATTTACTACCGCAAATATTCCAATTATTATTGTCCCGGTTAAAATTAATAATTTTTTCCTTATACTCATATAAATATCACCTTTTCCTCCCTTATATCCTTATGAAATGAAAATAGTTAACAATCTCTAGTATAGTCCCAATTGCGCCACCTGTGTATTATCCATGATTACATCTATGCTATCCTCATAGGTTCCCTCATCCAGCCTATACCATAGATATACATACATATCGCCTTTAACGCATTCCACAGCAGTATCGGCCGTGGCTTTCCCATCACCCTCCTGGTTCAGTTGGAATCTTATGCCAAGCTCAGGCAGCTCACAATAATCCTCTCCTGTTACACATTCAGTCATCTTTAATTTCTTCTTATCGTTCTCAATTTTGATTTTGGCACCTACTATATGACTCGTATTGCAATCATAATAAAGCTGGTCAAGGAAAAATACGTAATCCCCATATTCCTCAAGCTTATTGCCTTCCCTGCATTTCATATTTTCATTGAGAGGGACTTCCCTGGAAGCGTTTTTCCTATTGTCTCCATTGGTAATCGCATCCAGCTCAAAATATCCGTCGTTCCTGTCCATGTCAGGATTAATTCTTCTATAGTTACCAACCAGTGTTGCTGTATATTCAGGGTCTGCAAATATATATATTCTGTTATCATATTCGTCTGCTTCAACTGTATACCAGAAGGTCAGATAAGCTTCATTATCATCACGTTTCACCGTTCCATTGCATATATATGGAGTATTTTGTCCACTTTGGTCAAAATAAATAATCATTTTTTCATTTTCATCTTCGTTCCCTAAATTCCCCACAAGAATATAATTTTCCGCATATACAACAGAACATGAAGTTACATCCTGTTTTTTATTTCTAATTCTTATTCCCCCAGCAATCGTTTGTCTATCTTCATAGTAGGCATACTGGTCCAACATAATACTATAGTCTCCATATCTAATCACTTCATTGCAGGTTCTGTAATCCACCATCTTGTCCACAAGCTCTGTAGATTTACAGTTATGCAATACAATTGCAAAAATCCCCACTCCTGTAAGCAGTACTGCAATTCCAATCAGAAAGTATTTTTTCATAGCGACCTCCTTTTTGATACTTTTATTTTATCAGAAAGAACTTCATTTTAAAATACCAGTTGCGCCAACTGTCGTTTTTTTTGCACATTATGTCATTAAAGTCCCCTGTTTATCTTCCATTGGGTATATACAAGTGCATACTCATTCTTTTTTGTCCTGCTAAGCAGTACCTTTGCCTTGTTTTTCATAACAATATCTCTCTTATCATCATAATAATCCACATAATCCAGATTAATAATATAGGATTTGTGAGGCATGTAAAATCCATATGGACGCAGAATTTCATACAAACCATTTATGCTCAATCTGCATATTACGTTCAGCGTGGTAAGATGAACTGTTACATTTCTGCCGTCTGTTTCCGCATACATTATCTGTTCCATAGATACGCTGATATTTCCGGCTCCGACAACCGGAAGTGTTACTTCCTGTCTCATGCGCATAGCTATATCAATGCTGTTCATTGCCTCCGGAATGCAGCTGCTTAGCTCCTGCTTATCTATGTAACGAAAGGCGCGAACCTCATACCCCTTTCTGCTAAGCTCCGTATGGGAGGTCAGAATTATTCCGTAGCCTGACGGATTAAGCTTCATATATTCTTTGCACACATCAAGTCCTGACGGTTCGTTATCGCCAAGCTCTACATCAATAAAAGCAATATCATATTTCCTGTCACATTCAAGGAATTCCCTCCCTGAATGAAATATAGTAATGCTTTTATCGTCATAACCCAGCTTTAGCAATTCGTCCTTCACCCAGCTGCACCAGTTGGATTCATCATCAATCACTGCTATCATTTTCATCTCTCACATTTCTAAGTATTACATTAATGGTAAATATGCTGTCTTTTACCTCAACTGTCATCATTCCACGGTTGCTTCTAACTGCATTCCTGATATTGGCAAGTCCGTAACCATGATTAAGCTGGTCCTTTTTACTGGTTGCAATAATATTCTCCTGAATATCATAGCTGCATGATGACATATTGGTCTCGCATATATTTATTGTGTCATCTGCACATCCTATTTTCAGATTAATATTTTTATCCTCTACCCTGTTAAGATTCTCAACAGCATTCTGCAGTATATTGGAAAGTATCGTACATATCGTGAAAGAGCTTATATGTACATCAGTTGGAAACCTGCCGCTTACATTAAGAATTCCACCTTCTTTTTCTGCAAACATGCGGTACTGATTGATAACCGCCTCTGCCACACTGTTATTAACCTTAAGCAATGAGTGTGGTTCAACGGCCTGCTCTATATCGTCCAGATATTTCTTCAATTCTTCGTACTGGCTGGAATTAATCAGATGCCTGATAGCAATCATGTGTTTTCTGACATCATGTCTGAACCGTCTTGTATCCTGCTCACGCTCCTCCAGGTACATGTACTGCTGTTCCTGCATTTTCAGAAATTTCTGGTTCATAATGTCTTTTTCCTTGTATGCCCGCCCTATGGCTGCAAGAATCATCACAGCAAATATTTCAAAAAGATATCCAACGACACTAATGATTATCATTACATACGCAGTCGGTTTCATATGCTGGTTCGACAGGCCATTTTCATATTCAAGCAGAAGAATTCCATCTACATTAACCAGAATAATGAACACCACATAACACCATATAGGAATCTGCACTTTGTTCTTATATATTTTTCTTAATAAAATTCCCATAACCCAAAGGATGCATATGGTAATAAGACTGAGAACAACACATATCAGTAATTCATTATTAATATTCATAAAATATCGGGTTATTATTCCGCTAAAATAATCGAGAGAACCCACTGCTGTAAGTGCCCACAAGGTCATTAACAGAACCTTATACACTTTGTCTTTGAAAATAATAAATGATATTATCAGCAAAAATATGGAATAAAGTAAAATATTGTTACCAAATATTGTGAATATTGGAACAAATACTGCCGCAGCAATAGGAATAAGAATGTATGTACGCAGATTATTTCTCACTTTTATATCTGAGAAAAAATAAACTGCAAGAAAAAGCTTGATAATCTCTGTAATTTCATAAACAGCATAGTAGCTATACATAAAGGCTCCTTGTAATGGTTAGTTTATTATATTATAATACTAACGCATTATTCTTGTCTACAAAAAGGTTAAGCCTTTAACTAAATTAATCAAATAAGCTCGATTAACAACGGGGCACTTCGCCTGACGGCTCAGTGCATAAAAAAACGACAGTTATTAACTGTCGATTTTTTATATAACCCTCTCTCCACTCATATACCTATACACACGGAAATACAAATCCATATGTTTCAAGAATATCTCTTAGTGGCTACTGGTTCCAGCATTAAAGAGCCATCAGATAATATCTCCAATTATACCAAAACGATACAGCTTGAATTTCCATATATACAGCTGGTCAACCAGTCTACTCCCCTGCCTTTATCTTCTCCTCCAGCTCCATAAGATAAGCCCATCTGTCCATCTTATACTCAAGCTGTTCATTCGTATCTATTTTATCCTGTGTCAGCTTGGCCAGCTTCACAAAATCACTTGGGTTGGCCTCCATCTCCCTGTCAATTGCCTCAATCCGTTCTTCCAGGCTGGCAATGTCCTCTTCGATGCTGTCATATTCCTTCTGTTCATTATATGTGAATTTAAGCTTTTTCTCCTTGTTCTTCTTCCAGTCGTTCTTAGCATCTGAATCAGCTGGGCCAGCTGCAGCCGTTATTTTCTCCGGCTCCCCTTCAAATTCTTTTACAATAGAATAATCCGTGTAGCCGCCCTCATACTGACGCACTACTGCGTTGCCCTCAAATGCAAAGATTCTCCTTACAACCCTGTCGAGAAAATATCTGTCATGGCTTACTGTAATAACAATTCCCTGAAAGCTGTCAAGATAGTCCTCAAGTATTGTCAGTGTTCTTATGTCAAGGTCATTGGTTGGCTCATCAAGTATGAGAACATTGGGAGCCTCCATAAGAACGCGAAGAAGATTCAGACGTCTTTTCTCGCCGCCTGAAAGATTCTTAATCAGGGAGTACTGCTCCTTGGGTGGAAAAAGGAATTTATCAAGCATCTGGGAAGCTGATATCTGTCCGTCTGCTGTCTGAACATATTCCGCAGTATCCCTTATATAGTCAATTACCTTTTTCTCCGGGTCCATGTAGTCAATTCTTGAGGATGCAAGCTGGGATATCTCCTGAGCATAATAGCCAATCTTAACGGTCTGTCCGATTGTAACCGTTCCGGTATCCGGCTGTATCTCACCCATAATCATTTTCATAAGTGTTGTTTTGCCGCAGCCGTTGGCTCCAATAAATCCAATTCGGTCATCCTTAAGAAAAATATATGTGAAATCCTTAACAAGGCATCTGTCTCCATATGACTTGCTTATATTATCAAGCTCCACCGTGGTTCTGCCAAGTCTGGTGGATATTGAGCTAAGCTCCACCTGTCCGTCGCTTTGCGGACGCTTACGGTTCTTCAGCTCTTCGTACCTGTCAAGTCTTGCCTTCTGCTTGGTGGACCTGGCCTGTGCCCCGCGCATTACCCATTTAAGCTCATTACGCAGAAGATTGGCTTTCTTCTTATCAGTAGATACCTCCATCTCCTCACGCTCTGCCTTTAATTCTATAAAGCCTGAATAATTGGTCTTATAGCTGTATATACTGCCCTTGTCTATCTCCACAATTCTGTTGGATACGCTGTCAAGAAAATATCTGTCATGAGTTACCATTACCAGTGCGCCCTTATAGGAATTCAGATAATTCTCAAGCCACTCTGCCATGGTATTATCCAGGTGGTTGGTAGGCTCATCCAGAATCAGAATGTCAGCAGGTTCAAGGAGCACCTGAACAAGAGCAGTTTTTTTACGCTGCCCTCCTGACATGTGACTTGTATTCTCGGTATAATCTGTTATACCAAATGTATTAAGCATGGACTTGGCCCTGGCCTCAAGAGTCATGTACTCCTCATTGTGGGGAATATTCTTCATGACATAATCCATAACATTTTCGTTCTCCTCAAAGGACGGATGCTGAAACAGATATTTGATTACTATATTATTGGCTCTTGTTACTTTGCCGGAATCTGGTTCAGTAATTCCTGCCATAATCTTTAAAAGGGTGGACTTACCGGTACCGTTAATACCAATAATTCCAACCTTTTCGCCTTCGTCAAGATAAAATGCTGCATTCTCAAAGAGCATCCTCTCTGAGTATGATTTGTTAAGCTTCTCTATTGTTAATAAATTCATTATATCAACCGGTACCTATCGTAAGAATAAGAAATATACTGCTGCCACAATTACCAAAAGTGCCACAACCACACCGCCAATGATTATTGGTGCGTAGGATTTCTCTTCCTCTATTGTAACATCCTCAAGCTTCTCTGACACGCCTATTGCCATTCTGTCAATTGTATTGCGGTCCCACAGCAGTACTCCTGCCTCCTCACCCTTACGCTTGGCTGATGATAAAAATGAACTGTTGGTAACATATACCGCCTTGTCAAACTTACCATTCTTTGATGCCTCAATAAGCTCTGTAATTCTCTTGTCACCAATTGCGTCTATATCATATCTGCACATAAAGCAGTATTTCTCACCGTCCTTATGTGCCGTTATATCTAAAGCATCATTCTCATGCACCTGAACATTATCGTAGCCCAGCCCGTTAAGCATTTTGGCTACCATGGAAGTAAAATTATCTTTTTCTTTAATTACCATTACTATATCCTCCTGCTGTTATTTGTTGTAATAATCGATATATTGTCAACGCCTTACGCATTTATACTCATATTTTGAAGTATAACATAAGTATACTGTTTCGTACACAATTTTTTGGCTTATTTCCTCTACTTTTCTTGACTATCCGGTTCCTTACAGATACAATTATCTTATGAAATTCAATGGACGGATAATTGAATTGTGGAGGTTATGTATGCCAGATAACAATAATTTAATCGAACTTAAGGCCGGTGACCTGCTGTGTGCCAATGGAGAGGACGTGAATAATCTCTATGTGGTTATTAAGGGCAGGATATCAGCCTATGCCACCTATGGCAAATTCACCTTTTCCTCCGGAGCAGTTGCGTGTATTTCCGGGGGCTACTATGGTATATGTGTATATAATTACATTGCCGAGGAGGATTCTATTGTAGAGCGTTTCCCATACAGCAGTATAAGTGACATTGTGAAAATATGTACAAAGTACCGCAATGATTCAGGTCATATAGTAATGATTCATAACAGATTTATTATGGAGCTGATTCGTACATATCTGTCGCTGCTTATAAGCTGCCGTAAGAAGGACAGTGCCTATACAATTGATACCAGAGTCAACAAATGGGAGCTTGACAAATTCAATGGTATCTCAGGCATTCCTGCAGATATCTCTGAGAAGTATTTTGCCTCCAATCCATATGTGGCTGCTGCCGCCATGGCTGAGGGTGCAAGATTTGCCAATGTTTTGAATGATGCATGTCTTCAGATGGCAGAATTTCTTGGCATTAATAAGGACTATATTCCACCTGCAGAGGAGCCGGCGCCTGTTGCTGCTGCCGTTCATGAGGATACTGATGACGGTTACCATGATGAGGACATACTTGCTGAGCTTAAGGGCTCTCTTGCCATGATTCTTGCATACGCAGATACATACGAGGAGGAGGCAGATGAATTTACCGGCCTTATTAACCAGCTTAAAAGCTGTCCGGACAAGCTTTCAACTAATGAAGACACAAGACGTCTTCGCAAGGATATTTCTACTATGTTTTATCGAATATATTATGATGTATTTATGCATTCACTTAATGATGAGAGCATTCCCAACTATATTAACATGTTTCTTAATTTTGGTTATATGGATGAGGAGCTTTTGGGTGATGCCGCAACTGTCAGCCTGTACAAAATATCACGGCGTATAGGTGTCACCTGCAGCAACAGCCACGTTTTTACCATATATGACTGGCTTAAGCACATTATATGGGGTGAACGTGAGCCTTCCCGCAACCATCTGGACCAGGACTACTCTGAATATATCAGGGAGCAGTTTAGAACCGGTCAGCTCAAGGGTTCTGAGGCTGAACATCTTGGCGATAATGATGCCAAGCTCCGCTTTGAGATTGAGAATATGTTCTCGCAGACTCATAGAATGACCTATGGCAAGGTAAGCTCATTTATTCCAATTCTTATTGCAGAGAATGTATACAAGCCACTTGAACAGATGCTTATGTCCTCCGAACAGATAATGGATTCAATTAATGCTGTGCGTAAGCTGGACTTTTCCCTGTTCTTCCGTTCAACGGTGTACTCCAATGAGAAGCTGGGGATATCCAAGGAATATGTATATACTGAGATACTTCCTGATATCATTCTCATTCCCTGCATTGGTTCACATGGTGTTATGTGGCAGGAAATTGAGGGTCGTAACCGTAATTCGTCAGCCCGTTTCATGCTGCCGATATTCTGTTACAGCCCGGTTATTCCAACAATTACAGGTGTTCTTGGCAAATACCGCTGGGAAATGTGCAAGAGAATTCAGGGTGCTTACTGGAACAGCATTTCTGAGAAATCCCTGACCTCTGAATACTGTGATTATCTCCAGTTCTACAAGAAGAATCGTGAGCTTCCTGATTCTGCCAGAGAAAAGATTAGGTCCAGCCTTGCCAACTGCCGTAATAATTTCTGCGACGTATTCTGCAAGGATTATGAACAGTGGATTAACTATGAATCCAAGGGCTCAGGCAAGCTTAATAAGATATCAAGACTTATTTTAGCCAAATATTGCCCTTTCAATTCCGACATAAGGCTGGAACTAAAGGGCAATCCAATGTATACAGATGCTATTGAATATTATGAACGTACACTTTCAATATCCAGGCGCCGCCTTGACAATATTATCAAGGCTCTCACTGCCAAGGAGCTTAATATTCCCCGGGAGCTTCGTGAGACCAGAGCCTATTACTGCAGGTGATTAACAAGATTATTTTTGGCATTGGTGATATGCTGTGCTGTAAGCTCCTCAGCCAGCTCACCATTGCCTTTTTCAATTGCATCCAGCATGCCACGGTGCTCTGCCACAGACTTCTTGGCTCTTCCCTCAGCCTTAACTGATATGTCACGGGCACGCTTGATATAATTGTGGAAATTCGACAGCATGAACCTTAATGGTCTACTGCTGCTGCCATCATATATCTTCTGATGAAAATCCGTATCAAGGCTCCACAGCTGGTCTATATCCCCACGCATCAGATAGAATTCCTGAAGAGATACTATTCTCTCCATGTCATCTATAATTGCCTTACTGCCGTTTTCTGCACAAAGTCTGGCTGCAAGCCCTTCAATTCTAATTCTTATTGCATATATATCTTCAATATCTTTTTCCGATATTCCAATTACTACCGCACCCTTATTGGGAATATTTCTTACAAGACCCTCAAGCTCCAGCTGCATCAGTGATTCCCTTACCGGCGTTCTGCTGACTCCCAGCTCTTTAGCTATTTTTATCTCATTAAGGCCTTCCCCATCCTTGTACACGCCGTCAATTATATCGTTCTCAATTGCATCAAATACCCTTTCTCTTAAGGAACGTGGGTCATTATCGGCTATCATTTACATATCCTCCAATATCTCTCTGCCATACAGATGTACAAGTGCATCCAGCTCATCATCGCTTATCAGGGTGATTCTGCCGTTGTCATATTCGTGGTCCATCCACTCCTTAATCTTCACAACACAGGAATGCTTCTTGGTAATTGCCTTATCCCCTGTAAGATTATAATAATCATTAATCTTACATGCAATTCCAGCCAGTCCTGACGAGTTATTCAGCGCAACTGATGGTGCTCTGTTAAGGAGCTTTCTGGTATCAAATATGTTATATATCTCTTCATCCTTAAGCAGTCCATCTGCATGTATTCCTGCCCTTGTAACATTGAAATTCCTGCCTACAAAAGGTGTCATTGGAGGAATAACATAGCCTGTTTCGTCTGCAATATATTTGGCCAGCTCTGTAATTACGGTTGGCTCCATTCCGTCAAAAGAACCCTTAAGTGCTGCATATTCAAATACCATTGCCTCTAGTGGTACCTGTTCTCTCACCAATTCCCAGCAGTGAACAGTTAACTGCACCTGCGCCATACAGCCATGCAGTTGAAGCATTGGTAACACCCTTGTAGAAATCATTATGTCCATGCCATTCCAGCATATCACTGGATACACCTGAATAATGCTGAAGTCCATATATAATTCCCGGCACACTTCTAGGAGTTGCCACCTCAGGATATGGTACACCATAACCCATTGTATCACAGGCTCTTATCTTAATTGGGATTCCACTTTCCCTTGAAAGCTCCATAAGCTCTGATGCAAAAGGAATAACAAAGCCAAAGAAATCTGCTCTTGTAATATCCTCAAAATGACATCTTGGTCTCAGCCCTGCATCAATAGCCTCCTTAACAATTCCCAGATACTTATCCATGGCCTGCTTACGGTTAAGTCCCATTTTGTTAAAAATATGGTAGTCGGAGCAGCTTACAAGTATACCTGTCTCCTTAATGCCAATATCCCTTACAAGCTCAAAATCCTGCTTGTTAGCTCTTATCCAGGTGGTTATCTCCGGGAATTCATACCCAAGCTCCATACACCTTTCAAGAGCCTCTCTGTCACTCTTGGAATATACAAAAAATTCCGTCTGTCTAATAAGGCCATTAGGTCCTCCAAGTCTGTGAAGCAGCTTGAATATATCCACCATCTGCTCAGTTGTATATGGAGTTCTGGACTGCTGTCCATCTCTGAAGCTGGTGTCGGTTATATATATGTGCTTAGGCATATTCATAGGCACACGTCTGTAGTTAAATGCTATCTTGGGAACCTCACTGTAAGGATATATCTCACGAAACAGCTCCGGCTTCTCAACATTCTGCAGCTCATACTCATATGGGTCTAACTCCAGAAGATTACTTTTTCTGCTTGGACTAATCTTATTCACTGACTTTGCCTCCTTGAAAGCACCATTTTCATGGTCTTATTCTGTATCTGTATAATTGTATACAATAATACAATGCATATTATGCAAAGTCAATGGTTATTTAGTCATTATTAATTTAATTGTGCATACCGTTGTTCCGGCAAATGCCACAGTTGCTGTGAATAACAGAATAATTCGCACAAAGGTGTAAAATGCAATTATGTTTTCATATATTTTTGCAACGTTTTCCCAGTAGGGATATTGAATTTCGTTACTGTCAACGCTTCTGTAGACCATTGTTTTAAGCTGCTTCCAGGAATTGGCAAAACTGTATCTGTCAGTATTTTCCACGATATCCATAACCGCCTCATCCTTATAATACTCCTTCACGTAATTATATACGTAGTGTTTTACCGGATTAAGTGCCATTACCTCATAGCCTGTTATAGCGGTGTTCTCATCATATTTGGCAAGGGTATCATACATTACATAAAAGGTGTAGCTATCACTGCCAGCTGCCCTGGTATACCTGTCATCAGGCTGTTGTACAACTCCATACACCGTATATATAGTCTCACCAATGCTGACAGTAAGTCCAGCCACATTATATGAGCCAAACAGTCTCCAGGCCGCCTCCTCATCAAGAATTATGTAATCCGTATTGGTGGAATCGCTGTCAAGATATGCTCCTGACAGCAGCTTAAGTGGATGGAAGGCAAAAAAATCATTGCCCACTCCATAGGCTGTTCCCGTAATCTCGTCATTACCTGAGGTAACTGTAAGACTGCCTTTGCCGTAATAGCAGTCTGTCCACAGTGCTGACTCTGAATCTCCGCTTTTCTTAAACTCTGTGTTGAGTCTGTATTCAAATTGAAATATGCCATCCTTGCTAAACGCCCTGTCTCTGGCAGTGTAACAGGATACCTGTGCATAATCACTGTCTCCCCAGCTTTTAGCTTCGTTCTGACCTGGAACACTGGCAGCAAGCCATCCTGCTCTTGCTGCAAATGCCACGCTGTTAAGTACTGCTGACACCAGAAGTGATGCAGCAATGATAATTAGTATTTTCAGTTTTCCGCGAGACGTACCTGATCGCCTGCCTTAATTGATTTGGTAGAGGTAGTAATTACATATTCACCACCTTCAAGGTCTCCTATGACAGCACTGTTAACATCATCCTCCGCTGCCACTGTTACGTTAACCCTTTTGGCAAAATATCTGTTACCTAAAGGGCTGCTTTTCTGTCTTATGGTCAGAATGAATTTGCCATCCTTATCCTCTCTTACCGCTCCATTAGGAACAACCATATCGTAATTGGAGGCATTATCTCCAATTGAGAAATTAAGTGTGACACCCTCAGCAATATCGCTTCCTGAAATTATTATGTCAACCAGTTTGCCACGTCCCGGATTATCTGTATCATTTCTAATTGCCTTAACTGTTGCCTCAATATCTGAATAATACCAGCTTTCGTCTATATCCGCCTTGTCGCCTGGCTTAATTCTCTGAGCCTGTGCATTGGTTACGCTTATTGTTGACATATATCCATCTGCAGAGCCAGTAATCACAAGCATAGCCTCATCTACTGAGGTTTGGCTGCCCTTTGCAACTGTAATGCTTCCTACAGTTCCTGAGCATGGTGCTGTAACTCTTGTTACAATTCCTTTTTCATTAAGTTTATCAAGTGCCTCCTGGGCTGATTGAACTGAATCATATAAGGATACCAGCTCGATTTCCTGATTCATTGCATCCAGTGCCTTGGTATGGCTCTCCCTGGCTGCCTCAAGTGTATCGTTGGCGCTTTTAAGGCTGGCATTAGCCTTATCAAGCTGTGTCTGAAGGGAGGTAAGGCTGTTTTTCTTATCATTTACAACACTCTCGTCATATTCCTCCTGCGCTGTTATCCTGTCTATTTCAAGCTGAAGTGAATCAATGCTTTTTTGCAGAGCCTCTGCGCTGTCTGTATAGGTCTTAACTGCGCTCTCAGCTGTATTAATACTGGCTGTGGCTGCCTGAAGCTGGCTCTTATATATGGAATAATCACCTTTAGATGAGCCTGATACTCTTGCAACTATTGAATCAGGCACCTCATTAAGAATGATATACTGGTCATATGAGGCTCTGGCATTATTAAGGGTCTCCTCTGCCGCCTTGAGCTCCTCGCTTTTCTCCTCAGTAAAGGTAAGTAAAAGGTCGCCCTTTTCTACCAGGTCACCATCCTTTACCATAACCACATTAACGGTTCGTACCTCCTGTGAGATAACCTCAGTTGAACTGCCTGAAGCAATGACTCCGCTTGCCCTTACCTTGTTCTCAATGGAACCGTCGGTAAGATATACAGTTGCCACCTTTGGCAGCGAATAATTCATTATTGTATTGGAAAAGAAGGTCAGAAACAGCAACACTACAATAAATGCAGCCGCAAATTTAATGACCCATTTTCTATTGGTTTTATTTTTTTCCTTCATATTGTCCCCCTAACCTTTCAAGCCGCTTTGTGATGATATTCCCTGAACCAGGTAGTCTTCTCCATAGAAGAACAGCAGCAGATTTGGAATCATGTATATTGTTGCCACCGCAAATGCGAGGCCGGTTTCTCCCATATTAATCTGTGACAGAAATATGGAGAGTGGATATTTATCTGTATTATTAAGAAGAATCAGTGGCTGTTCAACCATATTCCAGTAATCTACAAACACCAGCATACCCGCTGAAAATATCGCGCCCTTACACAATGGCATGCATATATGCCAGAATATTTTGAATTCTCCTGCACCATCTATTTCTGCCGCTTCAATCAGCGACGCAGGTATTCTCCTCATGAACTTGGTTATAAGATATACACTAAAGGGTGACATAATACCCGGCAGCCATATTGCCCATCTTGTGTTAAGAATATTAAGCCAGTCTGACACCAGATAATTAGGCACAAGCGTTACCTGATATGGCATCAGCATAAGAATAATATAGCCAAAAAATATCACCGATTTCAGCTTACCGCGACACCGGGAAAAGCCATATGCCGCAAAGGCCGCCACAAATATCTGAAACAGGGTAATTGGAACAACATATATCACTGAATTCCAGAATTTCAGCAGATAATCCGGACTTTTAAACAGCACATTGGCGTACTGGCTAAAAGACACCATATCCGGAATGAATTTCAGGTTAACCCTGTCACTTATGTATTCACGCTCGCTGTCCTTATCAGCACCTACTGCCGAGAACACCTGCCCATAATTGGAGGATATCTCACTTGAGGACATGAACGAATTGGTAATTGTCAGTACAATCGGAAGCAGGAAAAATATTGAGAAAATAACAGCAGCTGTTACTCTTACTATTTTACCTGACAGACCATGTTTTTTTCTCTTAGCCATTACCCCTCCACATCCTTTCCAAGCTTATTTTCAACTGTAAACAAAATTCCAATAATTACTATCATCACTGCACACATAATAATTGCCGCCGCTGACAGCTTCTGGTAATCCAGTGATGCAAAGGAATTATTCATAAAATGCTGGAGCATATACAGGCTCTCATACGGATAATCTCCTGTGAGAAGATATACCTCCCTAAATATTTTAAAGGAATTAATAATTGAAAATATAGTTACAAAAAACAATGTAGGAGTAAGGTATCTAAGCTTGAGTCTGAAGAACATCTGTGTCTGTGTTGCTCCGTCCATTCTTGCTGCCTCAAGCATTTCTCTGGGTACAGCACCAAGTCCCGCCATAAACAGTATCATATTATATCCGAGATTTTTCCATAGAAACAGGATAACTATAATTACCATTGCATGGTCTGACTTGAACCAGTCAACTGCCGTCGCACCGAATACTCCGGTTATCTCATTAACAACACCATTCTTATTAAAAAACACCTGAAAAACCAGCACAATTGATGCTATAGGCACCATCATAGGTGTAAGGAAAAAAGACCGGAAAATACTTTTTCCCGGCACCGCTCTCTCCAGCATGCATGCCATCAGCAGTGAAAGAATCACTGCCAATGGTACTGCAATCAATGTAAACTTAATTGTATTGGATGCTGCAAGTCTGAAGGCGCTGTTATTAAACACGCTTATGAAATTATCAAAGCCCACAAAATTCTTTTTTACCGGATTATCTATCATTGAATAATAGATTACCACAATAAACGGAACTATGAAAAATGCCATTACACCTATAACGCTTGGTGCCAGAAACAGTGATGCTTTCAGGCGTTTATTTTTATATGCTTTACTTCGTTTATGTGCAGCCATTCAAAGCCTCCCATCTATTGCTCGTTAACGTATATCTGTACACGGCTCTGAATAAGCTTACATACCTCTTCTGCACTCTTATCTCCACTGAAGAAGGCTCCTGCTTCCTCATTTATGATATCGTATAGCTCATTACCGCTATAATATGTATTATCTGCGATAACATCTGCCCGATTAACAAGGTCCTTGAGCTCTTCAACCTGTTTGTCTGAAAACGCATATATTTCAATGTCCACATCACTCCAGCTATAGTTTGAATATGGTTCCTCTATTTTGTTGCCATTCTCATCCAGCACATAATTGCCATCCTCATCCATCTGATACTGCGGTGTCGCAGCCTTTGTAATCATTTCATTCAAAATATCATTATCAACGGACATTTGATCATATTCATCTGTGTTAAGATATCTAGTAAAAACAGTCTTAACAAATTCCCAGCTTTTATCCTTGTACTTGGAGGTTGATACAATTCCAAGCAGTGGTGATGTAACCGATACACCTACCTTGGATTGGTTAATTGACGGATATCCAAATACTGAATAATTGTCATCCAGTAATGCTCCAATTACATAATAGTCAACCAGACCGTAAAGCGTTGTATTATAGAATATCTGATTACCATCTGAAAGCTCCTTGGCCTCACTTGGTGCTGTTGAATAATCTATCTTATCAAGCTCCTCCTGGGTTGGGAACATGGCCGCCGCATTAAGAAGCTTTTCAAAGGTTCCATCTGTAAAGTTACAAGTCTTATTGTCATAATCAATAAAATCACTTCCTGCATATGTAAGCAGCTTACTCAGCACATCCTCTCTATTGACATAGCCCATATATGTCTTATCAGGATTATTCATAACTACCTCTGCAAACTTATCAATTGTAAGGTCTCCCTCTCCCACATAATCCTTAGACGCAGCCATAATCTCCAGCATGAAGCTTGCAGGCAGTGCACACAAGGTTCCATTCTTTTTAAACAGGTTAATGATATTCATGTTAAGATTTCGTGATGAAAGCTCACTGTCTTTTTCAAGATATGTGCTTAAATCCTCAAACAGTCCAAGCTTGGCATTGGTATCATAATCAAGCCCGGATAAATCAACAATATCTGCTGCGTTGCCACTTGTTATATCGTTCTTAAATTGTTTTATTGAGGCATCATAATCTGCCTCTTCCTCAGAATCATAATCATAATATTCTTTTATTACTATCTTATATTCTGTATTGCTTCTGTTAAATTTGGCGGCAAGCTCAGAAAGCTCGCTGTCTGAATTCAGACACGCCAGAGTTATTTCTGTCCTTGACTCAATCTCGCTGGCCTTTACTCTTGTAAGCTTATACAATTCAACCACTGCTGAATCGATAGTGCCCTCCTCATATGAGGTTGTCATCATATATATATGCTCTTCATCCGGCGCATACAGCATATTAATTGTATCAACTGCTATATCATATTCCGTGAACTTGAACATTTTCTTATTGCTGTTATTTTCCATGTCATATGTATACAATGTATCATTAGTTATATAAAACATTGTATTATCATTATATCCCGGGTAAATTGATTCTGCCCATGAGGACTCAAAGCTGCTGTCCTCATCACCTGTAAACTCATGCTTATCGGTATCCCATACAGCAGGATACATTCCATTATCTCCGTCAAAGGTGGCGACAACCTTATCTCCCGAAATTATCATATTATTGACAATTGAGCTGTCAACTGTGTATGACGCAGCTTCACCTGTGGACCAGTTCATTTCAACAAACTTATATTCTCCGGCACTGCCATCCTCCTGCCATGTCTCAGAATAAAAATATGCCGCGTCCTCATTACAAACTACATACGATATGGAGCCAATCTCTACCTTATCGCTGATATCCTTTGTATCAGTTACCTGACCCTTGCTGTCCAGTGTAAGCACGAGACACTTACCACCATCATACTTAGACTCCTCTGTCCCCGGCTTCTCACCTGTAAAAAGCTTAATCACTTCATTAACTGTCATGTCCTTAACATCATCAAAGGTAAGTCCCAGCTCACCAAGGTCATATCCCAGCTTGCCAAGAATATCCTCAGTGATTGTATCATCTCCGTCCACATCCTCCGGAAGCTCAGTATCTTCGGATTCATCTCCCATATCATATATCTGCTCAAAGATTCTATAGGTTCCATCCTCACATGGATATACATAGGACATATCCGTAAAGGTATTGTCCTCCTTGCTCGAATCATATAATGCAGCAATCTCAGTAATATCTCCTGTCTCAATATTCATTGTGTTAAGTGTTATAGTGTAGGATTCATAATTATCTGTATAATTATAATTAATAAAATACATTACACCATTGCGAATTACCGGCTTGGATGAACCATCTATCGATGAATCCAGTTTGGTAGTCTCTACCTTGTATGCATATTCATCTGCATCCGCATCCTTTTCTTTAGACTTCTTTCCCTTGCATCCTGTCATCACGGATAGTACCATAACCGCTGTCATTGCAACAGCCATCATTCTTATCGCTCTTCTTCTCATTGGAGCCCTCCTCTTATAAAAAATTCATAACTGTACTACACCAGCTAATACAGTTAGTGTACAGCTGACGAGGTATAAAGTCAATTAATAATTCCTTAAGAATTACTTACAATTTTCATAAGATTTTCTTGCGCCTGCAATATCTCTATGTTAGAATTTTTTTAAAGCATATTTTTCTAATATTCGGCGTAGGCCATCTA
>CAYTWF010000055.1:0-19913 GCA_964441705.1 uncultured Butyrivibrio sp. | reverse complement strand
AGACTCCAAGTGAAGCAGTAGCTCTTATTAACGAGCTTAAGCCACTTGTAGCTAATGACAACGTTGATGTTGTATATTGTGTGCCAGCAATTGACCTTACAACAGCTATTGAAGCTGTTAAAGGAACTAATGTTGCAATTGGTGCAGAGAATATGTATTTTGAAGAGAGCGGAGCATACACAGGAGAAATCGCTCCTAACATGCTTACAGATATTGGAGTAAAATATGTTATCATCGGACATTCAGAGAGAAGAGAATACTTCGCTGAAACAGATGAGACTGTTAACAAGAAGGTGCTTAAGGCTTTCGAGCATGGTATTACACCAATTATCTGCTGTGGAGAGACTCTTGCTCAGAGAGAGCAGGGAATCACTCTTGACTGGATTAGAATGCAGATTAAGATTGCATTCCAGAATGTAACAACTGACCAGGCTAAGGAAGCAGTTATTGCTTATGAGCCAATCTGGGCAATTGGAACAGGTAAGACAGCTACATCTGACCAGGCTGAAGAGGTATGTGCCGGAATTCGTGCTGTTATCGGTGAGATTTATGACGAAGCTACTGCACAGGCAATCAGAATTCAGTATGGCGGTTCAATGAACGCAGGCAATGCTGCTGAGTTACTTGCAAAGCCTGATATTGATGGTGGTCTTATTGGCGGAGCCAGTCTTAAGGCTGATTTCGGTAAAATCGTTAATGCATAATTAATAACCTATAGCAGGAGCTTTTGCCATATGACAAGAGCTCCTGTAATTGATTGGAGAATTATATGAAGAAAATAATATCCTGGAACGTTAATGGCCTTAGAGCATGTATGACCAAAGGCTTCATGGATTTTTTTGATAAAGTGGATGCGGATATTTTCTGCCTTCAGGAAATTAAGCTTACAAAGGGACAGCTGGAATGGGATAGAACGGATTACTATTCTTACTGGAATTATGCAGAGAAAAAAGGCTACTCAGGAACTGCTGTTTTTACTAAGGAGGAACCGGTTAATGTAACCTATGGAATTGGAATAGATGAGCATGACCATGAGGGCAGGGTAATCACTTTAGAATTCCCTGAATTTTATCTGGTAACTGCATATGTACCTAATTCCAAAAGAGAACTGGAAAGACTGGAATACCGCATGAGGTGGGAGGATGACTTTAGAGCTTATCTTTGCAGGCTAAAGGAAGACAAGCCGGTAATAATGTGTGGGGACCTTAATGTGGCACATGAGGAAATCGACATTAAGAATCCAAAGACTAACCATATGAGCGCAGGCTTTACAGATGATGAGCGTAATAAGTTCTCCAGGCTTTTGGAGGCGGGCTTTGTAGACAGCTACAGAATGCTGTATCCTGACAGGGTTGAATATTCCTGGTGGTCATATATGTTTCATGCCAGGGAGAAGAATGCAGGCTGGAGAATTGATTATTTTGTTGTATCAGAGGATTCCAGGGACAGAATAAAGGACGCGGTAATTCATACAACAGTTATGGGAAGCGACCATTGTCCGGTTGAGGTTGATGTGGAATTCTAGTTGCAAAATCCTTGGTCCTGTTATAATATTAACAATGGTAATTGGATAGAATAATATTTTATATAGAATAGGAGATTTATAATGAGTAAAAAACCTACAGTACTCCTTATCCTTGATGGATATGGACTTAATGACAAAGTAGAAGGCAATGCTGTTGCACAGGCTAAAACACCAGTTATGGATAAGCTTATGGCTGAATATCCATATGTTAAGGGACAGGCAAGTGGAATGGCGGTTGGTCTTCCTGATGGACAGATGGGTAATTCAGAGGTTGGACATCTTAACATGGGTGCAGGAAGAATTGTATATCAGGAACTTACAAGAATAACCAAGTCAATTCAGGATGGGGATTTCTTTACCAATGAAGAGCTTGTTAAGGCATGTGAGAACTGTAAGAAGAATGACTCAGCACTTCATCTTTTGGGATTATTATCAGATGGCGGCGTTCACAGCCACAATACACATCTGTATGGACTTCTTGAGCTTGCCAAAAAGCAGGGTCTTGAGAAGGTATATGTTCACTGTTTCCTTGATGGAAGAGATACTCCACCTCAGTCTGCAAAGGGATTTGTTGAAGACCTTGAGGCTGAGATGAAGAAAATTGGTGTTGGCAGGATTGCCACAGTATCTGGTCGTTATTATGCTATGGACAGAGATAATAATTATGACAGAGTGGAGAAGGCTTACGATGCAATGACAAAGGGCGTAGGAGCTACAGCTGCAGGTGCACCTGAAGGAATTCAGGCATCCTATGATGCAGGTGTTAATGATGAATTTGTTGTTCCTTTCTGTGTTACAGATAATGGAGCTCCGGTTGCCACAATTAAGGACAAGGATTCAGTTATTTTCTTTAACTTCAGACCTGACAGAGCCAGAGAGATTACACATTGCTTCTGTGATGATGATTTTGATAAATTTAACCGTGGCAGCAGACTTAATCTTACATTTATTACCTTTACAGAATATGACCCACTTATTCCAAATAAGGGTGTTGCATTTAAGAAGGTAGAGGTTACTAATACATTTGGTGAATGGCTTGCCAATAATGGAATGAAGCAGGCAAGAATCGCAGAGACAGAGAAATATGCGCATGTTACATTTTTCTTTAATGGCGGTGTTGAGACTCCTAATAAGGACGAGGACAGAATTCTGGTTAATTCACCTAAGTATGTTCCTACCTATGACAAGAAGCCTCGTATGAGTGCATATACAGTAACTGATAAGCTTTCAGAAGCAATTACTGCCAAGGATGAGAACGGAGACAGCAAATATGACGTTATTATCTGTAACCTTGCTAATCCTGATATGGTTGGACATACTGGAATCCTTGAGGCAGCAGTTGAGGCAATTGAGGTAATAGACAAGTGCGTTGGCGAAATTGTTAACCTTGTTAAGCAGGAGGATGGAACATTATTCATCTGTGCTGACCATGGTAATGCAGAGCAGCTTGTGGATTATGAGACAGGAGCTCCGTTTACAGCTCATACTACCAATCCGGTTCCATTTATTCTTGTAAGCAATAATGAAACCTATAAGCTTAGAGAGGGCGGATGCCTTGCTGATATCGTTCCAACTCTTATAGAGTGTATGGGAATGCAGCAGCCTGTTGAGATGACCGGTAAATCTTTACTTATAAAATAATTATTTTAGTTGAAATATCTATGACACTATGTTATAATAACTCTCACGTGAGTTTATTATTACATAGTGTTATACATAAGGCAGGAGGATTATTCGATGGAAGTCGTTAAATTAATACTTACAGTAATTTTAGTTATTGTCAGCATTATTCTTACAATTGTAGTACTTATGCAGGAGGGCAAGCAGGCCGGTCTTGGAGCAATAAGCGGAGCAGCAGAGACATATTGGGGCAAGAACAAGGGCCGTTCAATGGAAGGTGCACTTGAGAAGATAACTAAGGTTCTTGCAGTATTATTCTTCGTAATTGCTATTGTTCTTGATTTAAAATGGCTTAGCTAGTTAATAATGTTAATGATGATAAGAACTCTTGGATAACAAGGGTTCTTAATTTTTTGAGCAACAAGCCAGCATGCATAAATCGTGCTTGCACGAATTTATATATGCTGGCTAATGGACACTGAGCCGTCAGGCGAAGTGTACCGTTGCCAATCGAGTATGAGCCAGCATGCTCGATTGTGGCAAGGAGGAGGTGTGTATATGGATAAGGATTCTTTTGAGAAAAGAAAAAAGGTGATTAATGACCTGATTCACGATAAGTTCTATGTTCCAATGAAGGCAAAAGAAATTGCAATGCTTTTGAATATCCCAAAGGAACGTCGACCGGAGCTTATGGAGGTTCTGGATTGTCTTGTAGTTGAGGGACAGATAGGTCTTTCTAAGAAGGGCAAATATGGCAGAGCAGAAAATGTTGCGCTGACAGGAAGATTTGAAAGTACAGCAAGAGGCTTTGGATTTGTTGTAATTGAGGGCGAAGAGGACGATATATTTATATCGGAAAGAGATACTAATGGAGCACTTCATGGCGACACTGTTGCTGTAGTTGTTACATCACAGAAACAGGATGGCAGAAGACGGGAAGGCAAGATTGTAAGGATTGTTGAACGTGGCAGCACCAATATTGTAGGGACCTTTCAGCAATCAGGTAAATATGGCTTTGTAGTTCCTGATAATCAGAAGATACTTAAGGATATATATATTCCATCAGGAAAGTCTCTTGGTGCAGTAGATGGACATAAGGTTGTTGCAGTAATTGACAGATATGATGAGAAGGATAAGAATCCGGAGGGACATGTTGCCAGTATTATTGGTCATATCAGTGACCCGGGTACAGATATTTTGTCTATAGTAGCATCATACGAGATACCAACAGAATACCCGCCTGAGGTTTTGAAACAGCTTGAATCAATACCGGATGAGATTGATTCTGGAAAAATTGCCGGACGAGTTGATTGCCGCACTCTTATGACTGTAACTATTGATGGCGAGGATGCCAAGGACCTTGACGATGCTATATCTCTTACCAGAGATGAGAGAGGACATTATCAGCTTGGAGTCCATATTGCAGATGTATCTGAATATGTTACCGAGAAAAGTCCGCTTGATAAGGAGGCTCTTAACAGAGGTACAAGTGTGTATCTGGTTGACAGGGTAATTCCGATGATTCCTCATAAGCTCAGCAATGGAATATGCTCCCTTAATCAGGGGCAGGACAGGTTTGCATTAAGCTGTCTGATGGACTTTGATGAAAAAGGAACTCTCACGGACCACAGAATCTGTGAAACAGTTATTAATGTGGACAGGAGAATGACATATACTGCGGTTAATAAGATAATTACTGACAAAGATGAAGCCACCATTGAGGAATATCGTGAATTCGTTCCAATGTTTGAGCTGATGAATGAACTGGCAGCAATTCTGCGTGAGAAGAGACATAAGCGAGGTTCGATTGATTTTGAATTCCCGGAGAGCAAGATAATTCTTGATGATAAAGGACATCCAATTGAAATCAAAGCATATGACAGAAATGTTGCAACTAAGATAATAGAAGACTTTATGCTGGCTGCTAATGAGACTGTTGCAGAGGATTATTTCTGGCAGGAGATACCTTTTCTATACAGAACTCATGATAATCCGGATCCGGAGAAAATTCATTCACTTGGCACCTTTATTAATAACTTCGGCTATACAGTCAGATTGACTAATGAGGAGATTCACCCTAAGGAGCTTCAGAAACTCCTTGAGAAAATAGAGGGAACGGACGAGGAGGCATTGATTAGCCGACTTACACTCCGCTCCATGAAAAGGGCTCAGTATACAACCGACTGTACAGGACATTTTGGACTTGCGGCCAAATATTATACGCATTTCACATCCCCTATAAGACGATACCCAGACCTGCAGATTCATCGTATTATCAAGGAAAATCTTCACAATGCACTTAATGATAAAAGAATCAGGCATTATGAAAGCATACTTCCAGAGGTAGCCAAACAGACCAGTACAACGGAAAGACGTGCTGATGATGCAGAAAGAGATGTTGAGAAGCTTAAGAAGACAGAATATATGTCACGCCGCATTGGAAAGGTATTTGATGGCGTTATTTCAGGCGTTACTGCATGGGGAATATATGTGGAGCTTCCTAATACAATAGAAGGAATGGTTCATGTAACTGCACTTGAAGGTGATTACTACCATTATGATGAACAGAATTACGAGATGGTGGGAGAGACTACACATAAGACCTACAAGCTGGGACAGAGACTTACGGTTATGTGTACAGGTGCCGATAAGCTTCAGAGAACAATAGATTTCAGAGTAGTTGAGAATGAGCAGGAATAGAACTGCGAGGTATATATATGGAAAATAAATCCAATGGCTTTAAGCTTGTTGCCAACAATAAAAAAGCATATTTTGATTATTTTATCGAGGATAAATGGGAGGCAGGTATTGAGCTGTACGGCACAGAGGTTAAATCTATCCGTATGGGAAAGGTAAGCATAAAAGAATCCTATATCAAAATTGATAAAGGTGAGGTATACATTACCAATATGCACGTAAGCCCATATGAAAAGGGCAATATTTTCAACAAGGACCCAATCAGAACAAGAAAGCTCCTTCTTCACAGGGCAGAGATTAATAAGCTGATTGGTAAAATAGCTGAAAAGGGCTATACAATTGTGCCACTCCAGGTATATCTTAAAAACGGACTGGCAAAAATAGAAATAGGTCTTGGAAAGGGCAAAAAGAATTACGATAAACGTGATACTATTGCCAAGAAGGACCAGAGGCGCGATACAGAAAGAGAATTCAAAGTAAAAAATATTTGATTTGCCATATAAGTCGTGCTACAATAGGCACAGGAATGATTTCCCCTGTGCTTTATAAGGGCTAGTACAGGTTTCGACGGGGGTTCTGAATTCGGAGAAGCAAGCCGCAAGGTAATGCGTTAAATTCCAATTAAATATAAACGCTAACGATAATTTAGCAATCGCTGCCTAATGGCAGCTGTCAGCTCTGATGCACCTACGCATCAGTGATCTGGCATCGACTTCGTAGGAAACGACACGCGTAAAGCTTTGAACGCGCGGGCGTATTATGAAGCTACTAAAGTCTGAATCGTGTCTGTTCGAGTCAGATGGAGGGAATGTCAGATAATAGACTAAGCTTGTAGAAGTACGATGGATGGGCTTTCGGACAGGGGTTCGACTCCCCTCTGGTCCACTAATATTAAGGAGGAATCCACACACCATGGGTGGATTTTTAAGTGCCAAAGCAGACGCCAGCGAACGAAGTTCGCTGACGTCTGTTTTATTTATCTGGCTGTTCTTGAAAAAAACAACTGCGTGTAGTAAGATAGTAACAGATATCTGGTATTTCAGAACGGACAATAGTAGACTAATTAACGGGGGTCACCTATGATAAGACATAATAGTAAGAGGTTATTACGTTGTTTTAGTGCGTTATTAGTAATGGTAATAATAATTTTATGTGCAGCTCCAGGCAGAATACTTGCTTCGGAGTCTGAGAGAGAGACTGTAAAGGTTGGTTTCTTTCAATGGGACGGCTATCATATGGAGGATGAACGCGGTATCCGAAGTGGATACGGATATGATTTCCTTAAGATGGCAGAGGATTATAATAACTGGAAGTATGAATATGTAGGGTATGATAAAAGCTGGTCAGATATGCTTGAAATGCTGGATGCAGGTGAGATTGACCTTGTAACCTCAGCGCAGAAGACACCGGAGTGGGAGGAACGTTTTGATTATTCAGACAGTCCTATTGGGACAAGTGCCATCTGCCTGAGTGTTAGAGCTGATGATGACAGATACACAGTAGAGGATACAGCTACATATGACGGAATGAGAGTTGCAGTCCTTGAAGACAGCAGCCGTAATGAACGATTCAGACAGTTTGCTTTGAATAATGGATTTACCTATACACCTGTGTATTATAATAATCTTGATGCAATGAAGAAGGCATTGTCAGCAGGAGATGTTGATGGTATGGTTGCCAGTAACCTTAGAAGCTGCCAGGGAGAGAAGATTCTTGAGGAATTTGACCCAACAGACTTTTATGTGGTTGTACGAAAAGGCAATACCCAGCTCCTCAAGGAAATCAATTATGCAATAAGCCAGATGGATATGAATACTCCTGGCTGGAGACTTACATTAAAGAATACATATTTTTCATCCTCTGTAGATGATATATCCTTTACAGGAGGCGAAATAGAATATATAGAAGGACTTAAGGCCGAAAACCGCGTTCTTAATGTTGTTACTAACCCGGACCTTGCGCCATATTCATATATCGAGGACGGACAGGCAAAAGGAATTGCCATAGAGATTTTTGATGAGATTGCCAGAAGACTTGGAATAGAATATAGAGTAATACCAATTGATACCTATAAAGAATATAATGAGTATGTAAGGGCAGGAAAAGCCGATATAGACCTGACATGCTTTTCCAGCTATGGACTTGCAGAATATCACGGCATATTGCTGTCTAATTCATATATGTCAACAGCACTTGCAATGCTGACAAGAAGCAATTTCAGTGGAGATATTAAAAGCATTGCAGAGATTGGCGGAGCAGAGAATAATACTATATATTCACAGCAGCTTTTTGATAATATCACTGTAATTACATATGATACACATGAGGAATGCATAGAAGCTGTTGCCAGAGGAGAGGTGGATGGAACCTATCTTTATACTTATTGTGCGCAGAAGGCCGTGGAGGATGATGTTAGAAACAGACTGACATATACAGTAATTCCGGCATATTCAATAGATATGGCAATTGGAATCAATGAGGATGCCGATTATCGTCTGCTTTCAATTATAGATAAGGGAATAAAAAACACCAGAGATGATTTTACCCAGCAGGTAATTCAGAACAATATATCTGATATATCAGGAACACACACAATTTTGTCGGTGCTGTATGACTATCCCGGCATGGCATTAGGACTTTTGGGAACAGTGCTTTTTGTCGCATTCTCAATTGTCATTGTTATAGTAAGAACAAGAGGCAGAAAAAAAGAACGTCAGCAGTCAGATGAGCTGGCAAGATTTATGGGATACGTGTGTGAAGCCAATGCAATTGTTATGGAGGTGAATCTGGCTACACTAACCTGCACTGTTCACAATATGAAGGATGGTGAGCTTGTAAGCACTGATATGCCATTCAAATTTGCACAGTATTCCAATTATAATGAGATGATATATCCAGAGGACTTTGAGCGGATAATTAAAGAAATTAACGCAGAAAGCTTTGAAAATATCTTTAAAAAGAATAATAAAAGCACTTATTTTGAAGCGAGATGCAAGAATGACAGCGGAGAATATGTATGGTATGCGTATACAATGAGACAGATTCCTAAGGATAAAAAGCATCCAAACAGCTTTATCTTATTTAAAAAGAACATTGACAGCGTTAAGAAAGAAGAGGAAGCAAAAAAACAGGCACTTGAGGATGCACTTGAAAATGCCAGAATGGCAAGTAAGGCAAAGGGACAGTTCCTTTCAAAGATGAGCCATGAGATAAGAACACCTCTAAATGCTGTAATTGGATATATGGATATTGCAGGAAATTCGGCAGCTGATGAAGAGAAAATAATGCATTGTATAGACAATGGGAAAATTGCTGCAAGACATTTACTAAGTATCATTAATGATGTACTAGATATGTCGTCTATTGAAAGTGGTAAAATGAAAATTGCCAATGAAGAATTTGATTTTAAGAATCAGCTTACAACAATTGCAACACTTTTTTATAATCAGGCTGTTAATAAGAAAATTAGATTTGAAGTTCAGTTAAGTGAAATAACCCAGGAGTGGGTAGTCGGAGACAGCTTAAGAGTTAATCAGATTCTTATGAATCTTTTATCCAACTCAATTAAATTTACTCCAGAGGGAGGCAGGGTATGTCTTAATGTTTCCCAAATGAGGATGGACGAAGATAAGGTATACATGAAGTTCATCGTAAGTGATACTGGAATAGGTATGTCAGAGGAGTATAAGCAGAGAATATTCAAGCCATTTGAGCAGGAAAGTGCTTCAACAGCAGGTAAATATGGTGGAACAGGACTGGGGTTGTCAATAACCAATAATCTTGTTAATATGATGGGAGGCTCTATTGATGTACAAAGTGAAGCAGGAAAGGGTACAACCTTTACAGTACTTTTACACTTTGGAAGAGTTTCCACAGCTCATGGCTCACCAGATGTACCACACGATTATTCCAATATCAGAGCACTTATAGTAGATGATGAGAAGAATAGCTGTGAATATGTTAAATCACTATTGGCAAGATGCATGGTCAAGAGCGATATTGTTTTTAGCGGAGAAGCAGCTGTTAAACAGATACAAAGACGAATGGGTGGAGATTACAGCTATAATCTGTGTATTATGGACTGGAACATGCCGGGACTTAATGGCATAGAAACTGCCAGACAGATTCATGAGCTGTGTCCACAGGGACTTCCTGTTATTATAGCTACAGCCTATGATGCATCAGAGCTTGATAAGGAAGCTAAAGAGGCAGGTGTAAGCAGAGTGATTTCCAAACCACTTTTTCAATCGACGATGTTTGATTTGCTTGTGTCATTATATGGAAAATATGAGCCGGTTAGTGAATCTGGTAAACAGGTGAATAATCTGAAGGGTCTTCATGTGCTGCTTGCAGAGGATAATGAGATGAACATGGAGATTGCGGTAGATATTTTAACAGGAGCCGGAATTACTGTGAGTCAGGCAGTCGATGGACAGCAGGCACTTGATATGTTTACGGCATCTACACCAGGAACCTATGATGTAATTCTTATGGATGTTCAAATGCCGGTTATGGACGGCTATCAGGCTACGGCAGGAATTAGAGCTTCAGCTCATCCTCAGGCATCGGATATTCCTATAATAGCAATGACTGCCAATGCCTTTGCAGAGGATGTATCAGCGGCACTGGCATGTGGAATGAATGGGCATATAGCCAAACCAATTGATTATGATAAGCTTTTTAAGGTACTAAAAGAATATAATAATATACGAGGTGACCAAAATGAATGACAGACTTTTTGACAAACTTGAGGATATGGGTGCAGAGGTTGATGATACCCTTGACCGACTTATGGGAGATGAGGATATGTATGTTGAATATCTTAGAAAGCTTCCGGATAATCAGAATATTATTAATCTAAGAAAGGCAGTTGATGCAGGAGACTGCGATAATGCAATGAGAGAGGTACATACGCTTAAAGGAGTAGCACTTAATCTTGGACTCCTTCCTTTGGTAGATGTATGCATGGACATGCTCCTGGATTTTAGGGCAGGTAAGAATGAAGAGGCTCTTGCACAGATTGATACCGTAGAGGAATGCTTTAAGGAATGGTCAGAGGCAATTAAGTCAGAGTAACAGCACACAGGGAGGGATTGGAATGCCTGAACATGATGAGACAACAGCCTATGTTGTCAATGGTTATCAGTTTGAGACAAAAGAAGACTATGATGCTGCTCTTAAGGAGAAAAAGGGAATTCTCTACCTTAATGAACAGCTTGATAAGAATGAACCTGCAAGAATTTTACAGCTGTATAATGAACTTATTGAAAAAAAGCTTTTTATAACACCGGTTGGAATTGACTTCCTGAAACAGCTGCGTGCTGCACTTTTAAAGGCAGGTGGAATAAGCCGCAATGACGTCCTTCCTGTATATGTTCCCTCAAAGAGCAGCGAAGATGGAGCTAAAAATGACAGAAAGATGTCAGCCAGGTATGAAAAGGATATAAAAGACCTTGAAACCGGACTTTTAAAGCAGAAGAACGGTAAAAGAACCTCAATTATTCTTAATGTGGTGCTTGCTGCAGTAGTGGTAGCCATGTTTATAATCGCGTCCACAACGTCTAATGCAAACATTATTAATTATGAAAGAGTACTTCAGGATAAGTATGCTTCATGGGCAGAGGACCTTAAGGAAAAAGAACAGGAGCTTAATGAAAAACAAAGAGAGCTCCAGTCTATAGAAGAATCTCTTCAAAGTGTTGATAATTCACACAATTAACATATTAATCTGATACTATGTTCTAAATTTAAGATAATTAATGTCATGGAGGCGTAAGGGTATGCTTAATCACAAGATTCTTGTAGTGGATGACGAGAGCAGAATGAGAAAGCTGGTAAGAGATTTTCTTCAGAAAAGTGGCTATTCTGTTATAGAGGCGGAGGATGGAGAACAGGCAGTTGATATGTTCTGCTCCAATAATGATATTGCTTTGATAATCCTTGATGTAATGATGCCAAGGATGGATGGCTGGCAGGCGTGCAGAGAGATTAGAAAGCTTTCTAAAAAGGTTCCTATAGTCATGCTGACGGCCAGAGCAGATGAACAGGACGAGCTTCAGGGCTTTGAGCTGGGGGTAGATGAATATATTTCCAAGCCATTCAGTCCCAAGATACTTACTGCAAGAGTTGATGCTATTTTGAGGAGAACGGCGGGAGAGGAGAATTCTACACTATCCTGTGGCGGCATAGAGGTGGATAAGCTTGCACATATTGTCAAGGTAGATGGAGAAGAGATTGACCTGAGCTTTAAGGAATTTGAGCTTCTTACCTATTTTATGGAGAATAAAGGAATTGCCCTTTCAAGAGAGAAAATTCTTAACAATGTATGGAATTATGATTACTTTGGGGATGCCAGAACCATTGATACCCACGTTAAGAAGCTTAGAAGTAAAATGGGTGATAAGGGTGATTTAATCAAAACAATATGGGGAATGGGTTATAAGCTGGAAATATAATGAATATAATAATGTAATATTATTAAATATACTACTATCGTGATTTATTGTTTTTTGTACAAAAATGGTTGACAAATCAGTGATGCGATAGTAGTATATTTTGTCATAAGGATTAATTTTTTTCACCCTTTCAGTGAAAAGAATTTGTCAATACAGATTCACAGCTTTTTGTGAATCAACAGGAGGAGAAACATTATGAAGACAATGAAAAAGGTATTAGCTTTAGCAGTAACAGCTGCTATGGCAGTTGGTACATTTGCAGGATGTACCAAGAACGCTGGCTCAGGCTCAGGCAGCGACAAGTTCTATATTGGTGGAATTGGACCAATATCAGGAGACGCAGCAGTATATGGCATGGCTGTTAAGAATGCAGCACAGATAGCAGTTGATGAGATTAATGCAGATGGTGGAATCAACGGCTGCCAGATTGAATTTAAGTTCGAGGATGATGTTGCTACAGGTGAGACATCAGTTAACGCGTACAACACATTGAAGGACTGGGGAATGCAGATTCTCATGGGAACAGTTACATCAGGCGCATGTGCTTCAGTTGTTGCATATACAGCAGATGATAATATGTTCCAGCTTACTCCATCAGCTTCATCAACAGATGTAGTTAAGGGTGATAATGTATTCCAGGTATGCTTTACAGACCCTAACCAGGGAACTGCTTCTGCTAAGTACATTGGCGAGAACAAGCTTGCTTCCAAGGTTGGAGTAATTTACGACAGCTCAGATATCTATTCATCAGGTATCTATGAGAAATTTGCTTCAGAAGCTAAGAATCAGGATTTTGAGGTTGTATCAACACAGACCTTTACATCTGATACTAAGACTGATTTCTCAGTTCAGGTTCAGGCATGTAAGGATGCGGGCGCAGAGCTTGTATTCCTTCCAATTTATTACAATGAGGCATCACTTATCCTTACACAGGCAGACTCAATTGGATTTGCTCCAACCTTCTTTGGTTGTGACGGTCTTGATGGAATCCTTGGTGTTGAAGGCTTTGATACCAAGCTGGCAGAGGGCGTTATGCTTCTTACTCCTTTCTCAGCTGATGCAACAGATGATGCAACTAAGAGCTTCGTAGCTACATATAAGGATAAGTTCGGAGATGTTCCTAATCAGTTCGCAGCAGATGCTTATGATGCAATCTATATCATTAAGGCAGCAATTGAGAAGGCTAATGTTAAACCAGACAGCTCCACATCAGATATTTGTGAAGCACTTAAGACTGCTATGACACAGATTTCTGTAGACGGACTTACAGGTGCAGGAATGACATGGGCAGCAACAGGTGAGGTTAATAAGGCACCTATGGCTGTTACTATCAAGAATGGTACATATGTTTCTGCAGAGTAATTATTGAATTAATTAAGTATATCAGGGCAGAGAGGCTCGTGTGCTTTCTCTGTCCTTTTATTCTTGTAATTCTTTTATGACTTTTACATCGTGTGATGTATGTACAGAAAATATTTTTCTATATATACATCACACGAAAGTCAGTGTTCATGAAAGAGTAATTATTAACACATTGAAAAAAACGAGGTGCAAAAAAATGAGCTTTATTTCCAATGTTATTGATGGTATCAACCTTGGCAGTATATATGCAATTATTGCATTAGGCTACACAATGGTATATGGTATCGCTAAAATGCTTAACTTCGCTCATGGTGATGTTATTATGGTTGGTGGATATGTTTTGTATGAACTGGTGTATGCAATGGGGGTTAATCCATTTGTTGCAATTGCACTTGCCATGGTATTCTGTACACTGCTTGGAGTGATTATTGAAAGAGTTGCGTATAAGCCACTTAGAAGTGCTACACCACTGGCAGTACTTATTACGGCAATTGGTGTCAGCTATTTGCTTCAGAACGTGGCACAGCTTATCTTTTCATCTAATCCAAAGAACTTTAATATTGGAATAGATTTTGGAACAATTAAGCTTGCAGGTGGAGAGCTGACAATTAAGGGCTCTACAATTATTACAATTGCAGCATGTGCAATCATTATGATTGGACTTATTGTTTTTATGAAGAAATCCAAAATGGGCCATGCAATGCTTGCTGTGTCTGAGGATAAGGATGCTGCGAGACTTATGGGAATTAATGTTAATAAGACAATAGCAGTTACCTTTGCAATTGGTTCAGCACTTGCTGCTGTCGCCAGTCTTTTTATGTTTATTGCTATCCCAAGTCTTAAGCCAACATCAGGTGCAATGCCTGGTATTAAGGCCTTTGTTGCTGCGGTATTTGGTGGTATCGGTTCAATTCCGGGAGCACTTATTGGCGGCGTTTTACTTGGCGTAATTGAAAATCTCAGTAAAAAATATATTTCGACCACACTTGCAAATGCAATTGTATTTTCAGTGCTGATTATAGTTCTTATCTTTAAACCAACGGGATTGTTTGGCAAGAAGACAAATGAGAAAGTGTAGGTGGCAGGGATGAAGAAGCAGTCAGGGAAAATAATGATGAAAAAATCTACATTAACAACACTTATAACAATAGCGGCAATAGCTGTTACATATGTTATTATGTCGGCATTGTCAAACGGCGGAGCTATATCCTATCAGATGATAGGACTTTTAGTACCAATATGCGCTTATGCAATGCTTGCAGTTTCACTTAATATTGTTGTTGGATTTCTGGGAGAGTTAAGTCTTGGGCACGCTGGATTTTTGTATGTTGGTGCGTTTTCGGGAGCATTTTTCACACAGGTAACGGCACAGGCAATCAGTAATCCAATACTTCGATTTGTACTTGGAATGGTAGTTGGTGGAATCTGTGCAGCCTTATTCGGACTTCTCATTGGTTCGGCTGTATTAAGACTTCAGGGAGATTATCTTGCAATCGTTACACTTGCGTTTGGCGAAATCATCAAAAACGTACTTGGAAGTCTTTTTATATCAAAGGACAGCAGCGGCTTTCATTTTGCAATAAGTGACAGTGCAGCACAGAAGCTTAACAGCGAGGATATGATTGTGAAGGGCTCGCAGGGTATTGCGGTAGAAAGACTTTCTACGTTCCTTATTGGAGCAATCCTTCTTATAATTACTGTAATTGTTGCAATGAATCTGTCAGATTCCAGAACAGGACGTGCGGTAAAGGCTGTACGTGATAATAAGATTGCCGCAGAGACAGTTGGAATTAATATTAAAAAATACAGACTTCTTGCATTTACTCTTTCTGCTGCAATAGCAGGAGTTGCAGGAGTACTTTATGCACATAATTACTCAACACTGACTAACCTGAAGTTCGATTTTAATTTCTCAATTAATATACTTGTAATGGTTGTGCTTGGTGGAATGGGTAATATTCCAGGCTCGATAATTGCAGCTATTGTGCTGACCATCCTGCCTGAGAAGATAAGATTCCTTGGAGACTACAGAATGGTAATATATGCAGTTATTCTTATCGTCATGATGATATTTACCTGGAATCCTAAATGTATTGAATTTCGTAAAGCATTTACTGCCAGAGTTAAAGCAGTATTTGTTAAAAAGACTACAGCAAAGGAGGCACAGTAATTATGGCTATGCTTGAGGTTACTAATCTGGGAATTTCTTTTGGCGGTCTTCGCGCTGTTGACAATTTTAATATTAAAATAGATGAGGGCAGACTATATGGCCTCATAGGACCTAATGGTGCCGGCAAAACAACTATTTTCAATCTCCTTACAGGAGTATATAAGCCGGATACCGGAACCGTTAAGCTTGATGGATGTGATATTACCGGAAAGTCAGTTGTTCAGATTAATAAGGATGGAATTGCCAGAACCTTTCAGAACATCAGATTATTTGGTAAGCTGACAGTTATGGATAATGTTAAAATAGGTCTTCATAATATATACAAATACTCTACCTTTGCAGGTATTTTTAAGCTGCCTTCATATTTTAAAAAGGAAAGACAGATGAATGAGAGAGCTATGGAACTGCTTAAAATATTTGATTTGGATAAGGAGGCGGATACACTTGCATCTAACCTTCCGTATGGCAAACAGCGTAAGCTGGAGATTGCCAGAGCCATGGCAACCAATCCCAAGCTCCTTCTCCTTGATGAGCCGGCAGCAGGAATGAATCCTAATGAGACCATGGAGCTTGTTAAAACAATTGCATTCGTCAGAGACCATTTCAAGATGACTATTTTGCTTATTGAACATGATATGAAGCTTGTTTCAAGCATATGTGAGGAGCTTACCGTGCTTAACTTCGGAAGTGTTCTTGCACAGGGTGCAACCTCAGAGGTACTTAGTAACCCTGAAGTAATTAAGGCATACCTTGGAGAATAGGAGGAGATAACATGGCTTTATTAGAAGTAAAAGACCTTGAGGTACATTATGGTGTAATAAAAGCACTTAAGGGAATATCCTTTGAGGTTAATGAAGGTGAAATTATTGCACTTATAGGTGCAAATGGTGCTGGCAAGACTACGACTCTACATACAATTTCAGGTATTTTGCAGTCATCTGCAGGTACGATTACATATGATGGAAGGGAAATTACCAAGCTCCCTGCACATAAAATAGTTGAGGCTGGAATATCACAGGTTCCAGAGGGGAGAAGAGTCTTTGCACAGCTTTCTGTACTTGAAAATCTTAAGCTGGGTGCATATATAAGAAAAGATAAGTCTCAGATTGAACAGGATATTTTGGATATATACAAGAGATTTCCAAGACTTGAGGAACGTAAGAATCAACAGGCCGGAACGCTTTCAGGCGGTGAGCAGCAGATGCTTGCTATGGGACGTGCACTTATGTCCAAACCTAAAATTATTCTTATGGATGAGCCCTCAATGGGATTATCTCCAATATATGTTTCAGAAATATTTGATATTATTAAGTCAATTAATGATGCGGGAACAACAGTTCTTTTGGTTGAACAAAATGCCAAGAAAGCGTTATCAATTGCAGACAGAGCTTATGTACTTGAAACAGGAGGCATTTCACTTTCTGGAAAAGCAAGTGATTTGTTGAATAATGAACAGGTTAGAAAATCATATTTAGGTGAGTAGTTCCAATCCCCGTGCTAAGGTACGGGGATTTCTTTATGTAGATTCTGTGTAAAATATTGTTTTTTTACCAGTCTGTTGATATGATAACAGGTAAATAAATACTTGTGGAGATGTGTGTATGAAAATGCATTCTTTAAAAATTAAGCTTACAATAATTATGGCAGCGGTAATTGCGGCAGTAATAGGTATTGTATGTGCCCTTAATTCTACATTAATGGAGAGGTACTATATAAATGACCGTGAAAAGGCGCTTGAGCAGTCTTTTGACGGCTTGAAGACAATTGTTACTTCAGATAATTATCAACCGGAAGATATTAAGGATAAAATGCAGGAAATTAATGCTCTTCATAATATTAATGTATTTGTTATTAACAGCAGCTGGAATATGGCATATACAACTCAGGGAGATATTAATAACACCTCTAAATGGATGCTTGATTTTATGTTTGGCAAGGATAAAGAGATAATTAAGGATACTGATGAATATACCATATCCCGTGGCTATGATAATGCAACGGGCTTATCATATCTTGTTATATATGGAACTCTGGATGATGGCTCTCAGATATTTATGCAGATAATAATAGAAAGTATTAATGAAAGCATTCGTATTTTTAACCGTTTTGTGCAGCTTGTAGGAATAATAGTACTGATTGTTAGTATTGTAGGAGTATATATTATAGCTGGCAGATTTACCAGTCCGGTTAAGGAGCTGTCCAAAATTGCCGAATCCATGTCTGAGATGAATTTTAATGCCAAATATACCCGCAATGACCGAAGTGAGATTGGTCTTCTTGGAAAAAGCATGAATACCATGTCTGATAAGCTCCAGGAGAAAATATCCGAGCTTAAAGCTGCTAATATGGAACTCCAAAAGGATATTGAGAATAAAACCAAGACAGATGAGATGCGAAGAGAATTCCTTTCTAACGTATCACATGAGCTTAAAACACCAATAGCTCTTATTCAGGGCTATGCAGAGGGACTTAAGGAGGGCATAAGTGACGACCCTGACAGTATGGATTTCTACTGTGAGGTTATTATGGATGAGTCTGCCAAAATGAACAACATGGTTCAGAAGCTTTTGACTCTTAATCAGATAGAGTTTGGAAGTGAACCTCCTAACATTGAACGATTTGACCTTAAGGAGCTTATTGAATCTGTTGTTCGTTCCAATCAGATTCGTACTTCACAGAAAAATATTGAGGTTGACTGCTCACAGCTTACCAGCGCATATGTATGGTGCGACCAGATACAGATGGAGGAGGTTGTAACCAATTATATAAGCAACGCAATTAATCATTGTGACTATGACAGGCAGATAAGAGTCTCAATGACCAAGAATGCCAAGACTGTAAAGGTCAGTGTATTTAACACGGGGAAAAATATTCCTGAGGAGGATATTAACAGAATCTGGGAGAAATTCTATAAGGTCGATAAGGCTCACACAAGAGAATATGGGGGTAACGGAATTGGTTTATCTATTGTTAAGGCCATACTGGACAACTATAAAACGGGCTACGGTGCAATTAACCATGACAATGGCGTTGAGTTCTGGTATGAATTCCCATGCGAAGAATAAATAGGTTGTTGAGATTCTCTAAAAGTGATAAAATATATTATACATTTACAATTATTGTGTGAGGAGCATATATGAGGAAATCTTTTGCAGGAATAATGGGCTCAATTATGATTGTGTGTACACTGTCCCTGACGGGCTGTACCACAGGAGTTGATTTGAATGATGAACAGAATAATCTTGTCGCAGAGTATGCAGCAGGGGTGCTTGTTAATCATTCTTATAAATTTCAGAACAAGTATGCCCAGGAGGAGACTACAACACAGACACCGGTAATTAATCCTTCTGATGAAGCTACTACACCTGCGGATGGTGAGACAACAGCTGTTCAGACAGATCCAACGTTGTTTGACTGTGCAGGAAAGCTTGGAATGGGTGGAGTCAGTATACATTACAGTTCATATATTACAACCAAAGAATATCCGGAGAACGAGGATGCTCTGTTTACATTTGCAGCAGAGGATGGATATGAACTGATTGTTGTAAGCTTTACAATTAATAATCCTACAGCAGCTGACATAGTATTGAATACATATGCCGGAAAGCCTGTTTTTAGAGCTGTAATTAATGGAAGAGCACAATATAATAATTATGGCAACCTGCTGCTTAATGATATAAGTAATCTTAAAGATGTGACTATAAAAGCAGGAGATAATTATAATGCCGTACTGGTATTTATGGTGGAGGAGCAGACTGCAACCAGTATTAATACCTTCAGTGTAGGCCTGCTTGAGGATGGAGAATCCACCTGTAGCGTAAAGATTAAGTAACTAAATACACCTAAATGATACAAAAAGTAGCATGTTGAATACATTATCAAAAAAAGTCAAAAAAAGTCAAATTAAGTGTTGACTTTTATATACCATAATGGTAATATACTCCTTGCCGACAAAAAGCAAACAATTAAGACAATTAAAACAATTTAAAAAAAATTAAAAAAATTGTTGACAAACGTTTGAAAATGTCGTATATTAAATAAGCTGTCGCGTGAGACATCACACAGAACAGCAAAGAGAACCTTG
>CAYTWF010000054.1:0-20195 GCA_964441705.1 uncultured Butyrivibrio sp. | reverse complement strand
GCTTGAATATTCTTAAGATTGGTAGAATTTGAACAGGTATAGAAAATGTGCTGTAAAGATATTCTACAATATTTTTACAGCACAGACAAATTAAAATTTTATAAATTATTATGACTACTACAGTGTTGTTACATACCTTACCACATCCACAAACTGACTCTCTGAAATATTATGGCTGTTGATAATAATTTCCAACCCATTAATGTCCATTCTGGCAACATAACAAGCTATACCATTATCAGAGGTGTAGCTATACAGCTTCACTCCCTGTCCGTTTATCTGTGAATTGCCAGTACCAGCCTCAATTGTTTCAAGGCTACTGGTAAGCCAATAATCCCCATTTCTGCTGTCTTTATCGATAATTATTTGAACAGTTCCAGTTTCTCCACAATTATATGTAAAATAATTTTCATCCAGCCAGAATGTGTCTTCATTTTTACATACTGCAAAACCATATTCAGGAGATAATCCAGACTTATCTGTGTCAAATATATAGCTCTTATCAACTGCGGACAAATCAACTGGCTTGATACCATAATAACTGCATATCTCCTCCTTAGTCATCCATTGTGCGAATTTTTCAACATCATTTTTTACATAATCAGGAAAGGATTTAAATCCATAATCATCCGGTATTGGCACTATCTTATTAAATGTAATCACTTCTGCATTATCTTTTAATGTTGTTACGTATCTTACTATATCCACCAGCTGCTGTTCTGTAAGGTCATATGTATTAACAGTAATCGCAGTATCACTTAGCATTAATTTTGCAACATAGCAGCTTTGTTTCTCCGTAGAGGTGTAATGATACAGCTTAACATTAATGTCATTAATCCTGGAATCCAATTCATCTGGTTCAATAGTAGTAATATCACTTTTAACATAATAATCTCCACTATGATATGAGCTGTTTTTATCCATGATGATGTCAGCACTTCCATCACCATAATTGTATATGAAGTGATTCTCATCAAGAAAAGCCCCCTGCTCGCCTTCCCATGTTCCAAAAGCAGACCCTTTAAACGCTATTCCTGAACCATACTTATTAAATTCATAGCCCTCGTCAATCACTGACAAATCGATATCCTGAATTCCAAAATAATCACAAATCTCATCATATGTCATGGATTGAACTTCCTTATTCCGCTCATCAACCCATATCCAAAATGTACTGCTAAAATCCAAGTCAACAATAGGCTCTATTTCATTAATTACAACTGTATCATCCGTTTGCGCTGTTGGCTCTGTTGCCGGCTCAGTTACTGACGGAACTACCGGATTAGTCACTGTCGAATTATGTATAAGCTTAACAGCCGCAATTATTCCCACACACACTACTGCTATAGACAGAAAAGATATCAATATATGCTTTCTCCGTTTTTCCTGTCCAATAACAATTATTCTTCTTTTCTTCAGTAAAGAAGCTATCATTTCCTCATCACTCTTCATTGTTGACACCTTCTTTTTCCATAATAACCTTTAGCTCCAGCCTGGCCCTGTACAGACCGGTCTCCACCGCATGCCTGGATTTGTGGAGTATCTCTGCTATCTGTTCGTTGGAAAATTCCTCGTAATATTTCAAAAGAATAAGCTGTTGATATGTATAATTTAGTTTCTCAATTGTCTGTCTTACAAGGTCAGTCCTTTCTCCTGAAATAATCTTTTTCTCCACCTCGTTCTTGTCAATCCAGTCCAGATTAACATCCTCGATGCTGTACACAATATCCCTCTTCTGTTTGCGAAGATAATCGATTGAGATATTTCTCGCGATTGTATATAACCAGGTTTTAAAAGATGCACTGCCGTTATATCTTGGCTTCTTAACCATTAATTTAAGAAACAGCTCCTCCGTAAGGTCTTCCGCCACCTGCATGTCCCTTACATATCCGCTGATAAAGTTCATAAGCGATAATCGGAATTCCTTTACTATCCCTATAATCCCATTATCGTCACCAGATACATATATTTTGTAATTCTGTGCCCCTGAATCCATCCATCATTCTCCTTAATTACTGGTTATATATATTATACGATAGAATGGGGAAATACTCACACTTTTTTTCATATCATATCACGATGCAGATTTGTAATTGCTTCGCAATTACTCATTGTCGCGCTGGCGCGACATACATACAAAAAACAGGGCTCAGCCACTTGTGTGCAAGCACCCCGTGGCTAAGTCCTGTTTTTTGTATGTGCATCGTTTGTAGTTCGCGCAAAAAAGCCGCCAACCTGCATTATCTGCTAAGCCTGCGACCTCTGAATGCGCGATCAGGGGTTCGAACCCTGGACACCCTGATTAAGAGTCAGGTGCTCTACCAACTGAGCTAATCGCGCTTATATAATAGCTGCGTTCCTCAACGCAAGTGTTATTATATAATAAGGTCTTATAGAATGCAAGCTTTTTTTTATTTTTTTTTCGATTTTTTTTGACAGCTTAAAATACTGCTTAATTCTTCAAAGGATTTCTTTAATTTAAGGGCTTCTCTGTTAAGCTTCTGATTGCTGCCAAGGCTTTTTGCCGCCTTTATTCTTGCACTGTTTCTTATTGTGAACACCTCCCTATCTTTTAGCAATAAGCTTATTAATCGGTGTTCCCTGCTCCGAGAATCTTATCTCATACTCTGTCATAATATTGCCCTCATTCATATCACTGTTGTGAAGGTCATAGGTAACTGCTGCCAGCTCCCAGCCTGCCGCCTTAACCTCTTCAACAGAGAAATCGAACAGTACTCTGTTATCTGTCTTAAACTCAACTGTACCGTCCCTCTTCAATATATTATTGTATCTTGCAAAAAATTCCCGTGAGGTAAGTCTTCTTTTGTGATGACGGTCCTTCGGCCATGGGTCGGAGAAATTAAGATAGATTCTGTTTACCTCCTCCTTCTCAAATACATCCTCAATCTCCTCGGCTTCCATTCTGATAAATACCAGGTTCGGAAGCTGAAGCTCATTCTGCTTCTCTAACGCACGTACAAGCACGCTGGAATATTTTTCAATTCCCACATAATTAATGTTGGGATTATTCTGTGCCAGGGTGGTTATGAATCGTCCCTTGCCTGTTCCAATTTCCAGATAGAGTGGATTGTTATTGCCAAAATATCCTCTCCAGCTTCCTTTATTCTCTGATGGTTCATTAACTGTGTAATCACTGTCCGCCAGTGCTTCACGTGAACCCTTTACATTTCTAAGTCTCATCTGTTATCTGCCTTTCATTATTTCTTTCGTATTATGGTACATTATTTTTCCAATATTAACAATAACCTTGCAAATATTTTTACCTGACGCTATTATAAATATATCTTATTATAAGGAAAATATGAATATGTCAAAGAAATTATTATATAGAATATTATCAGCTGTATTTATGCTGTTTATGATTGCTGCACTTATTCCTGCCACACCGACGATGGCAGATGATAACGACGAGCTTGGACTTCCTGAATTTCCAGTGCTTAAATCCAAGGACATTGTGCTTATGGATGCCGACAGCGGAGCGGTTCTCTACCAGCAGAATGCTGACAAGAAGTGCTATCCTGCCAGTACCACCAAGATTCTTACTGCACTTTTAACAATAGAGAATCTTCCATTATCTGACACCGTTACCTACTCACAGGCTGCAGTTGACAGCATTGAATATGGTGATGCCAACGCCTCCATAGCCGTTGGGGAGGAGCTTACTGTTGAGCAGTCTCTGTATTGCCTTATTCTTCGTTCCGCCAACGAGGTTGCCTATGGACTCGCTGAGGCAGTAGGCGGTACAGTTTCTAATTTTGCAACAATAATGAATGACCGGGCTGCGGCACTTGGGGCAGTTAATACACATTTTACCAATCCAAGCGGTCTCACAGATGAATTTCATTATACCACCCCTTATGATATGGCAATGATTGCCCGTGGCTGTTTTAATAACAAAACACTTATGAACATTATGTCATATTCAGAGCTGTATACTATTGCTCCAACCAATAAAAGTAATTTTACCCGTTATTACAGACACCGCTATCAGATGCTTCCCGGCGGCGATTATGCATACAAATATTCTCTTGGTGGCAAAACCGGCTACACTGATGCATCAGGCTATTGTCTGGTCTCTTTTGCCCAAAAGGACGGGCTTCGTCTTATATGTGTAGTAATGGATTCAACGGACAAGGACCGATACAATGATACAACAGCGTTATTTGATTATTATCTTAATAATTATCAGAAAATATACCTTTCTGAATATGGTTCAGGAGTGTCCTCCGGAAGCACTGACGTACTTAATCTTACCAAGTCACTTGAGACCTCTGACAGCACCTCTATTGGATTTGCTGACGGAGCCTACCTGCTGGTCCCTGAATCAGTAACAATGTCTGAGCTTACAGGAATTGTCACCTATGCTGACGACCTTGCCTATATGGGCGATGCAGGCGGTTTTGCATGCATAAGCTATTACTATGGAAGTATTGACGTTGGCAAGGCAACAATCTATATAACCTCCACCGGTATCGGAGGCGCAGATGGCAGCAATGGTGTGCCACCGGTGCAGCGCTCACTTCGTACTGATGAGAAGGTATTTTTCATTAATGTATGGATTCTTATTGGAGGCTTTGCATTGACAGGATTTATTGTTTTTGGAATAATATATTTTACCAGACAGCACAGAAGACGTACAAGCTATGGGTCAAAAAAACTTCGCTTTTAACTGCGAAGTTTTTCTTTTATTCTTTCTTTACGTCTGCGTTCACGTCTTTTATCCCGTGCAGCCGTCTGTTTAGATTTTATTTTTCTTGCACCCTCTTCGTCCACCAGCTTGAGAATTTTAATTCCATAGAAAAGCTCATCATCTGTTTTACGTATTTTTAGCTTTCCCTTAAGATATCCATCATTCTCACACCAGGCTACGCAATAGTACATTTTCTGATTATTGGAGAACCAGCGGATTTTCTTGCGGGCATTACGTCCACATCTATAGCATCTTGTCTGCATAACAACAGGGTCCTTAAGCAGCTCCTCTCTGTCGGCAAAGCCGTGGGAGATGAATTTGCTGTAGGTTCCATAATTAATTGTGAATTCTTCCTTGCGATTGTCAGGTATAACATATGTGTCAATTGAGGAATATTCACTTACACTGTCAAAATCCAGCTGTTCAAAAATTCTTGCCGTATAAAGTGCGTCATGCACAGCCGAATGAAAGGATATATTCTGTTCAAGCTTAAGCTCCTCTACAGCCGTCTCAAGGGACGCTCTGGACTTGCCATCATCAAGACAAATGCTGTACAGCTTCTGAATATCATAATACATCAATGGCTTAGGCAGATTACAGCTATACCCAAAATATCTGCAGTTCCTCTGGAATTCCGTTAAATCCATAGAACCCCAGGTGCCAAATACATACTCGCCATCTGCACCACACCATTCCAGAAAATCTCTGGCCGCGGCAGCAAAATCCACTCCGGTATCAAGCTCGTCCATGGTTACCTTGATAATCTCTCTGGTTACCCGGTGAAGCTCTCTGTATACCACAGGGGATACATACTGGTGATACTCATCCATATACAGGCGGTTGGAATCCAGCTTTACAGCCCCAATTTCAACTATCTCAAATGGAATTTGACTATTCTCTTTTCCCTTACCCTGGGGACACTGATTCCACTCCAGGTCAAGAATAATGTAGTTCATGCCGTTTCTTCCTTATACAAGTATATGTATATTGTAGTAGTTTTTCCTTATTTACGCAACCAAAAATATCCCGAATGACGTAACCATTCGGGATATTCTGTATTTTTACCAATATTTAGTTTCTAAAAGATATATTCTGGCTCTCCGGCTCATCCCATGTAACTGTGGATGGAGTCTCCCAGATGTACATTGCATTACCTTCGCCGTCTTTGATTACAGCGTAATCATTGCCTTCAACTGTGAATCTTTCCTTAAGAACCTCACCGCCAAATTCAACAACCTTTTTAAGGGTATCCTCAATGTTATCAACTTCTACAACATATCTTGGGTCAGCACCAGTCTCATCATCCTCTCTGGCTCTTAAATAGCCATATCCAAAGGATGGAAATTTAGGCTCCCAGTTAGCATTACCAGGACCTGTTGCGCAGAATATAAGTGGGTGCTCAGGATCTGAATGCTCTGTGTCATACATATCCCAGTCCATAACATCCTTATAGAATTTACGGGTTTCCTCTAATTTGCCCTCATCATAAGGAAGAACAAATCTTCTTACTCTTCCATGTCTTGTATGAGCAGGGAACTGCTTTGGATGATGATATGATACATTCATAGGGTCCCAATTTGGGTCTGGCTTAGGGAAATCAACGTGAATTCTTCTCTTTTCAATGCTTCCATTCCAAGGCTCTACAAGGTAATTATCCTTTGATGAGTTACAGGATGGGCAAAGCTCTGGCACCTGATCATCTTCTACTGCAAATGGAAATCCACAAACATAACATGTATATATTTTTTTCATTTTAATGTCCTCCTAATGGTTATTATTCTTTATCGTATCCTGCTTCTGGTTCATCCCAGGTTCTTGAATCCGGGCATTTCCAGAGCTTATAATCGTTGCCTGATGGGTCTTTGATAAATGCCTGGCTTACCCAGCCATCTGTCTCATCTGGAAGTTCTCCAACTACTGTTGCTCCATATTCAACCATCTCTTTTACGGTTTCAGATACCGGTCTGTCCATATGAATCTCAGCCATAAGTGTTGGCTTTGGTACTGGTCCCTCAACATAAGCGCCCATGCAGTTCATATGTCCCGGATTAAGGCCCTCCCATGTCTCATAGCTTGGTCCTGTTGCAATAAGGAGTGATGGATTAGCGCTTCCCTTTTTAGCTCCTCCTGCTGCTTCTGGTAATTCGAACATATCCCAGCCAAACACGTTAACGTAGAACTTCTGGAAACGCTTGAAATCGTTATAAGATAGAAGTAAAAAACGTGGGCGTCCGTGCAGACTCTTTTCTGGATATTTTTTTGGTGCACGATATGGGTATGTATTGGTTTTTTCTGCCATTTTTATCATCCTTTCATTTATTAAATCATTATTTAATTTTATTCTTTGTCGTATCCGGCCTCTGGCTCGTCCCAGGTCCTTGAGCTTGGACACTTCCATAATGGAAGTACATTTCCTGACGGGTCCTTTACAATAAGATTACTGCTCCAGCCATCTCTCTCTTCAGGGACATCTCCTACGATGCTTCCTCCGTTATCAGTAACTTCCTTTGCTGTATCCACCAGAGCCTTATCCATATGACATTCTGCCATGAATACCGGAGTCTGAACTCCATCTGGTGCATAAGCTGCCATCATATTCATATGTCCCGGATTTAAACCTTCCCAGGTTTCATAGCTTGGGCCTGTTGCAATAAGAAGTGATGGTGTATCACTGCCTTTTTTTGCTCCGCCTACAGCTTCCGGTAATTCAAACATATCCCAGCCAAATACATTAACGTAAAAGTTCTGAAAACGTTTAAAATCCGTATAACCTATGTTACCCATTCGAACTCTGCCATGTAGACTTTTCTTCGTATACTTTTTAGGTGCGCGATATGGGTATGTGTCTGTCTTTATTACTTCTGCCATTAATACGCCTTCCTTCCCAATCAGTTATTTAGTCCTGATCGTAACCTGCCTCTGGTTCTTCCCATGTTCTTGAATCAGGGCACTTCCATAAATAAAGAGTGTTGCCTGATGGATCCTGGGCAAATGCCTGACTGGCCCAGCCTTCCGTCTCTTCTGGGAGCTCTCCTTCATATGAACCGCCTGCCTCTACCATTTCAGTAATTGTCTGTGCAAGTGGTCTGTCCATATGAACCTCAGTGAACAATGTAGGAGTTGATACTGTGTCGCCCTCCGCATGTGATACCATGCAGTTCATGTGACCTGGGTTCAGTCCCTCCCACGTCTCATAGCTTGGGCCTGTTGCTGCGACAACCGTAGGGAATTCGCTTCCCTTCACTGCACCGCCTGCCGTCTGTGGCAGTTCAAACATATCCCAGCCAAATACGTTAACATAAAAGCTCTGAAAACGCTTGAAGTCCTTGTACTGCATCATAATTATTCTTGGACGTCCATGCAGGTCTTTTTTGGGATATTTCTTAGGTGCACGGTATGGGTATGTCTTTATTTCCTTTTCCTGTGCCATTGTCTTCTCCTTTCGTTAAATTTATATTTAATTTTTAGTTATATAGGCTTTGTCCATTCGTCTCAATTACTTTCTTGTACCAGTAAAAGCTCTTTTTCCTGTATCTCTCCAAGGTTCCGCTGCCATCATCATTACGGTCAACATATATATAGCCATAACGTTTTTTCAGCTCTGCGGTTGATGCACTTACAAGGTCGATACAGCCCCATGAGGTATAGCCCATAATGTCCACGCCATCCTCTATTGCCTCAGCCACCTGGAGTAAATGCTGTTTCAAGAAATCAATTCGGTAATCATCATTAACTGTATAGTTACCATTTTCATCCTTTACCAATTCATCTACTGCACCAAGTCCATTTTCTGCAATGAATAATGGTTTCTGGTATCTTTCATAGAATTCATTGAGAATATAACGAAGTCCCTGTGGGTCAATCTGCCAGCCCCAGTCCGTTGCCTTAAGGTATGGATTAGGTACTGCATCTGAAAAATACATTGATTTTACCTTATCAGGGTCCGCTGATGCGCACAGGCTCCAGTAATAGCTGAAGGATACGAAATCCACTGAATTCTTAAGTATCTCTTCATCCCCTGGCTCCATCTTAATCTCCACACCATTCTCTTTATACCAGCGTTTTGCATAGGATGGATAGTAACCACGTGCCTGAACATCTGTAAATAACAGGTTACTGTGATTATTGCGCATTGCCTGAATTACATCTGATGGGTTAGGTGTCAGTGGATATATTGGAAGTGCAAGCACCATGCATCCCACCTTATTTTCAGGGTCAATCTCATGTGCTGTCTTTGTTGCAGCGGCTGAAGCAACAAGCTCATGATGAATTGCCTGAAGCTTGTCACCAAGCGTAAGCTCATTTTTATCTGTCCAGATGCCGCCACTCATAAATGGCTCTGAAAGTATAGTGTTAATCTCATTAAAGGTAAGCCAGTATTTTACCTTGCCTTTGTATCTTTTAAATACTGTTTCAGCGTATTTTACATACATATCCACAGTCTTTCTGCTTCTGAAACCATCATATTTCTTAGCTATATTAAGAGGTGTTTCGTAGTGTGACAGAGTTACAAGAGGCTCAATTCCATATCTATGGCATTCGTCAAATACTTTATCGTAAAAGACAAGTCCCGCTTCATTAGGCTGGGCATCGTCCCCATTTGGGTAGATTCTTGACCATGCAATAGACATACGAAATACCTTGAATCCCATTTCAGCAAAAAGCTTGATGTCCTCAGCATATCTATGATAAAAATCAATACCAATAAGCTTCATATTGTCAGGAGTAGGTTCATCCGTTCTGGCATCCGCTACACCACGAGGCATAAGGTCCTGAATAGAAAGTCCCTTGCCATCCTCAAGATAAGCACCCTCCATCTGGTTGGCAGCTGTTGCTCCTCCCCACATAAAATTCTCTGGAAACATATGTGAATCCTCCTTTACGAGTTATGCAAAATATAGTTGTAGGTTGCTCCATAGAGGTTAGATTCATTAAGATATTCTGAACGAACCACCTCGGCTCTGAACCTGTCACTAAGACCAAAGCCCTTGTAATATCTGTCCAGCTCTGCCTGAAGGTCTGGGATTACCTGCTCTGCCAGACTTAAGCCTCCGCCAATAACAATTTTCTCTGGTGCGTAGCATATCTGTGCATTAAATACCAGTGCTCCAAGTGCAGTTACGAATTCCTTGTACACCTTAACTGCATCCGAATCACCCTCCTTAAGCCACTCAAAGAACTGTCGGCCATCGGCCTTAATATCCTTTTGCTCACCCTCTGACTTAGGGAATTTATCTCCAAACAGCTGGTCCATGTATTCAAGAGTTGGTGCCGAATCCTGCGCTGCAAAAGACAAGTTTTTCATCTTACACAGCTTATAGGTTATTCCAAGCGCCGCTGATGCAAAATATGCACATGAGGTTATGCTTATGTCCCCCGGATTGGTTACTATATATGAAAATTCCCCTGCATTAAAGCCTTTTCCGCTGTGAACCTTGTGGTCCTTAATTACACCACCGGCAATTCCTGAACCAAGTATAAGAACAATTCCGTCCTTAACATCCTTAAGTGCTCCCTTCCATGCCTCTGAAAGAGCACCACATTTACCATCATTTTCAATCTCTACGGCACAGCCGCATTTCTCTTTAATCAGTTTTTTTACACTAAGTCCGTACAGCTTCATGTACACACCGCCCTCATAGAGGATTCCGCTTTCAGGGTCAATATTACCCGGGAAGCTCATTCCGATGCCATCCACCTCGTCCTTATACTTATCGTATATTTCCTTAACCGCATCTGTCAGCTGTTCTATGGAATCAAGTGGTGCCGGAAATTTACCGTTATTGGAAATTACTGCATTCTCATCAACTATTCCGTATTTTACTGAGCTTCCGCCAAAATCAAGTGCTAATACTTTCATTATAAAGCTCCTTTCCTGGTTTAAAATATATATTAAATCTCAATTTAATTTCGTAATTATCTATACATTGGAGCAGCCTCACAGCCCTTTGCTGCCAGCTCTCGCTTCAATGCTTCAACATCAATTGGGTCATCTACATAGAGAAGCTCTTCTCTCTCCCAGTTGTAGTAGTTATGTCTTTCAACCTCAAGCTGCTGACATATTTCATCATCAGCCCATCCCTCAAACATTGCTCCAAAGCTTTCAAAATCATCATATATTCTTTCGTGAACTCTGGTCTGTGAATTCTCCGGGCCTGTCCAGTATCTGTATCTGCGTGGAAGGGGATGTCCAAGTCTTGCTTCCTCCTCGTCGGTCTTACGTTCAAGTTCAAGCTCCTGTAACCATTTCTCAAATGGAATGTTCTGTGTCTGTCTGTATACAAATCTCATTTTTTACCCCCTTCTTATTCTTCTGCCTGTGGCATTGTGTAATTAGGATTGACTGTATATTTAATTGTCTTACCCTGCTCCGCTGCCATCTGAATCCATGGAATAATAGGGTCATTATTATCATCTACATAAAGAATCTCCTGACGCTGGCTTTCACAGCATTCCTGATACTCCTTATCAATCTGCCTGCATTCCTCATCGTTTTGCCATGCAGCATATAATCTTGTGTAGTCTGCAATCGACCTGAATTCTCTTTCTGAAATACGCATATTCAGTTCCATTGCTCCAACCAGCGGTCTCATTCTTACCGGTAGTGGAATTCCCATTCTTACACAGGCAAGGTCACTTCTATGCTCAAGCTGCGCCAGCTTCTCCTGATTCTGTGAAGAAACCTTCTGTACCTGTCTGAATAAAATTCTTATTTTCATATCTGTTGTCCCTTCCTGTTATATAAGCTTTTTAATTCTCCGGAAGAAAATATTATCTATCTCCTTCCGGATATGTAGTTCTATGCGGCCTTTGCTTCCTTATTGCGAAGTCTTGCAAAAAATTTCTTGATTTCTGCACCCTTGGAGGAGGATACCATGAAGATTACTACGAATACTGCAATTACTACCTTATTATATGTAGTAGGAAGTCCAATAGCCATCATTCCCATTTTAAGAATCTGTGTAATTAAGGCACCTGCATATATTGAGAAAACAATGTTTCCCTTGCCGCAGATTGCCATACCAATAAGTACACACATCATTGCATCAAATACTGTAGTTGCACTTCCAAGTGTTCCTGATACTGCTGAGCATACACCTGATTTGCTGAGAATCAGTATGCAGTACAGTCCTGCAAAAAGACCTGAAATGATAAGTGCCATTGTTTTGGTATTAATTGCGCTGATTCCGTTGGTCTCAGCAACCGTTGCATTACTGCCAACTGCTCTTACATTGTAGCCAAGCTTTCTCTTAAAATAGATGAATGCTGCTATTGCAAAGCATACGGCAAATGTAATCAAATCAAGTGGAGCATTTCCCAGTGCCATAAAATCAGAGGTCACATGCACACCCGCTCCGCCATATATAATTCTTGTAACACTTTCAAATATAAGACATATACCAATTGAAGCTATAAGTGATGGAATTCTTAAGAACTTATATACAAGTCCTACAATCACTCCAAGTATAAGTGATATTACTATTGCAAGTACTACCATACCAGGTATACCAAGCTTCATATTCATTGCAAGATTACCTGCAAGAATTGTTGCAAGAACAAATCTCGCTCCAATGGAAAAGTCCCAGTTACCAACCTTCATGTTGAACAGCACGCCCCATCCGAGTACGGCTGGTGCGAAGCCCTGCCTAAGCAGGGACGCTACTGCACCAACTGAACGCGTTTCGGGTGAAACTATCAGCAATATAGCTATCATCAATAACGGTACGAGTACCGATAAAGCATAATTCTTAATCTTATTGACTATTATTTTCATTAATTTCACCTCAACACATAATATTTAAAATATATCTATGCTTGTATTTACTGACTATTTCTCTTCAACTGCTGATTTAACAAAGTCCATTGACCAGTCATCAAGTACCTTCTGATAATCCTCAACTGTTACATCAGGACCTACAAGGCTCTTAATTACTTCGTCGCTGTAAAGCTGAACATCTGGATTATCAACATATTTTGAGAATAAATCCATTTCCTCAGCACTTGTAATAAGAAGTGGTGAAAGTGTCATAACTGCAACCTTGTCTGAGAAGGAGTTGCCCTGTACTCTGTTAACAAGTGCGATAAATGACATAAGACACTCTGATGTATATCCACCGCAGCTTGCTGCAAGCCATCCATCTTCAAATGCCTTCTGGTTGCCATCAAATGTATCAAATGCTGCTACCTTAACAGAACCCTTGTCTCTTCCTGAGCTTTCAAGTGCTGTAATAACTGCCTCTCCAACACCTGCTGTACCGGATACTGCGAGGATACCCTGCATTTCAGGATAAAGAGTAAGGAAGTTGTTAACACTGTCAACGTTTGCTGATGAATCTCCGGATACAAGCTGTGAGGTTGCAAGAATCTCAACACCATATTCCTTGGCACCATCAATAAATCCGTTATTTCTGTCTACCATCATGGCATCTGTTGGGTCACCTGATAACATACATACCTTGGTAATTCCCTGGTCTGCCATTGTTTTAACCATCTCTTTACATACATCATAGCTGTTGTCATAGATACGGGTTACAAAATATGGGTCTGCCTCTACTGCTGCAAGAATATCCTTATCAATTATATCTCTGTTACTTGTTGACCAGTATACCTCAGCTGCGCTGCAGGCAGTACTAAGCTGAAGGTTAGCTGATGTATCCATTGGAATGAAATATATTCCGTCGCAGCCTGCACTGATAAGATTTTCACAATCAGTCAGCTCATCTGCTGTAGTAAAGCTTCCCAGCTTCCATACAAGCTCAACATTAAGAACCTCTGCTGCATGATTAGCCCATGAATAAAATGTTCCGCCCATTGCATCTGTGTTGCCATACCATATCATACCGATTTTGGCTTTTTCGCCACTGTCTGAGCCATCAGCTCCTGTATTTGAGCTGCCGCTTGTTCCTGTACAGCCCATAAGACCAAGGCTGAGAGTTAATACCATTACAACTGCAAGAATGCTTGTAATTAATTTCCTAAAGGTTTTTTTCATATTGTTTTTCTCCTCTTTTTTTATATATTTTATTATTACGTGTTGGTTACTAGGTTATAGTGTCATACTGTGAACGGTCTATTGAGATAGCTACCGTAAACAGGAAAAATACTGCTTTAACAATGTCAACGTAGTTAGGGTCAAGTCCCCAAAGTGTAAGTCCATTGTTAAGTATGAAGAATATCAGTGTTCCAATTACAGCTGAACGAATCTTGGATGCTGAACCGCCGGTCATTGACATTCCGCCAAGACTTAAAGCAAGCAAAACATTGGTCTCAAGATTAAGTCCTGTATTACCAACAATGTTAGGGCTTCGTACAATTGTAAGGCAGGCTGCAATACCAAGTGTGGCACCACTTATTGCAAACGCTATTGTTTTGTACTTGCCAACATTGATACCACTAAGCTCTGTAGCCTTAGGATTGGTTCCTATAAGCTTCTGGTATTTACCAATCTTGGTATAATTGAATACGATAAATCCAATAATTATTACAACAACAAGAACTCCAACGAAGAACCAGATGTTGTTAAGCTTTGCAGCCTTAATTATAAGCATTGTTTTCTTGGCACTTACTGACTGTGCAACTCCACGTCCTGCGAACATGAGACACATTCCTGCCATGAATGCCGGTATTTCTCCTTTAATATGCAGCAGTGCTGACAGCAGTCCGCAGAGAACACCGAATACAATACAAAGGATAAAGAAAAGTATTATGTTATTGCCTCCAATGAGGTATGCCAGAACGCAGCTGAGTGCGCACGCACCTCCAAGGGAGAAATCAAGATTGTTATGTGCCATTACGAAGGCTGTACCAACTGCAGCTACCATGGTAATTGCAGACTGTGTAATCAGATTCTGAATATTAGTCCATCTGATAAATAGTCCGTTAGTGGAAACTGCAAATACTATAAAAAGTATTAGAAGTCCCGCAATGGGAATAACTTTACGAATTTTATCACGCATTTAAGTTTTGCCTCCTTTATCAGACTATCTCGCTAATGATTACAGACTCTGTAAGGTCCTTTGACCTTGTAAATTCCTTGCTGACATGTCCATCCTTCATCGTAATGATTCTGTCTGCCATGCCAATCAGCTCCATCATTTCCTCTGAAACCATAAGAATTGATATTCCCTGACTCTTAAGTGAACTCATAAGTTTGTATATCTTTGCTTTAACACCTACATCAATTCCTCGTGTAGGACAGTCCATTATGAAAATTCTGGAATTGTTGGCCATCCATTTGGCGATAACAACCTTCTGCTTATTACCACCACTCAGGTCTCTGACCTGCTGCTCAACATTCTGCATCTTTACTTCCATTCTTTTTGCCTCTTCATCAGCCATACGCTTTTCCGAGTTAGGAAGAATGAATATTCCCTTTTTAATCTTGTCAAAAGAAGAAGCTACAATATTATCCTTGATGCTTGTTGCCTGGAAAAGAGATTCCTTATCTCTGTCCTTAGGAATGTAAGCTACCTTATTGTTAACTGAAACTGTAGTATTTTTAAGTGCAACATTATCTTTGGTAAGAACAACACTGCCTGTTGTTGGCTTAATTGCACCAAATACAGTTTTAAGAAGCTCGTGCATTCCACACTCACTAAGACCACCGATACCAAGGATTTCTCCCTTGTGCAGGTCAAAGCTTACATCTGAAAATATTCCTTCAACTCCAAGATTCTCTGCTCTGAGAACAACCTCTTTATCATAGGTACATTCATAATCATCTCTGTAATAGGAGCCCTCAATCTCTCTTCCAATCATATTCTGACGAATTGTATGAGGTTCAATATCCTCACCATAAAGAGTGTTTATGTACTTTCCATCTCTCATGACAACCACTTCATCACAAAGCTTTTTAATCTCATCCAAATCATGGGAGATAATGAGAATTGCGGTTCCCTTAGCCTTCTGCTCAAACATAATCTGATATATTCTCTCATGTCCCTTCTGGGAAAGAGCAGTTGTTGTCTCATCTATAATGAGAATATCCGGCTGATGGCTTAAGGACCTTGCTGTCTCAATCATCTTTCTGTCCTCAAAGGAATAGTCATCAATTGATGCTGTAGGACTTACATTATCAAGTCCATTCTCCTTAAGTATCTCTGCAGCCATTTTATTAAGCTTTCTGATACTTACGATTCCTCCCTTAGACATTGTGTCTTCTTCTCCAAGGAACATATTCTCCGCAACTGTCATTCCATCGATTGTTCCCTGCTCCTGTGTCAGATACTGGATTCCTGCTTTTCTCGCATCCAGAACTGATTTCGGGCTGTATGGCTGGCCTTTATATGTCATTTCACCCTTAGTAGGTGCATATGTACCAGCAATCATACTGGATATTGTTGATTTACCTGAACCATTTTCTCCAACAAGTCCTATAATCTTTCCTTTTTTCAGTTCCAGTGTTACATCCGAAACCGCTTTGGTTGGACCAAATTCCTTGTACATGTGTTCAGCTCTAAGAACTATTTCATCCAATTTGCTGCCTCCTGTTCTTAATTAATGATGTAGTACCGGAGCCTATTGAGCTCCGGTGCTGGCAATACCATTGATGCAGTAATCAGGTACATTATCAGGAAGCTCCCACAGATAATATCTGTTGCCCTCTGAATCCTCGATTATTGCATAATCGTCGCCAAGTAAAGTAAATCTGTCCTTTATAAGCTTTCCTTCACATTCAACTGCTTTCTTAACAGTCTCATCAATGCTCTTAACCTCAATAACAAAGCTAGGTGCAGGCATATCATCCTCATTTGGTACGAGGAAGCCATATCCGAAGGAGCATACTCTAGGCTCCCAATCCTCTGTACCAGGACCGGTTGCACAATACATCATTGGATTTTCAGGGTCTGTTCCCTCTACATCAATAATGTCCCAGCCAAAAATATCTTCATAGAATGAACGCATCTCGGCTGCCTGTCCCTTGTTATATCCCATAATCCATCTTCTTACACGTCCGTCACCCTTCTGTGGGATAAAATCCTTACCAGGATGAAAAGATATATCAAATGGGTCTCTGTTAGGGTCTACTTCTGGTGGATCTACATGGATTCTTCTTTTATCAATGCTTCCATTCCAAGGCTCCTCTAAGAACTGTGACCTTGGTGCGCCGCATCCAGGGCATGCTGCAGGTACTTCTGTTTCTTCAAATGCAATTGGAAATCCGCATGCATAGCATGTATATATTTTTTTCATATCTAATCTCCTCGTTTCTTCTTAATTATTCAACATCATATTCTGTTTCAAGTTCATCCCAGGTTCTAGATGATGGGCATTTCCAAAGAACCAGCTGATTACCTGCAGGGTCTTCAACCACTGCGTGTGGCTGCCAGCTCTGCTTACTGTCGTCCAGCGGCTTGGCAAGTGCTGATACATTCTTATCGAGAATAAGCTTAGCTCCATGGTCAATCATTTTCTGAATTGTCTCCTCAAGTGGATGCTCCATGTCAATTTCCATAAAAGGTGCTGTCATCTCAAGCTTGCCCGGTGCCCAGTGTGAAAAGAGATTCATATGTCCCGGTGTAACTCCCTCGTAATCATACTGTGCAGGTCCGGTTGCAATTAACAATCCCGGATGTGGGTCTCCTGCCGGAATTCCACTTGCTGCCTCAGGTGTTTCAATCATGTCCCATCCAAAGACATTAATAATGAAGTTCTGAAAGCGGTGAAGCTCCTTGTAGCTTACAACCATTAATCTTGTCCTTCCATGAAGGCTCTTGGCTGTGAATTTTTTTGGTGCACGTCCAGCCATTTCACGAAATGTTTTCTCTGCCATTTTTATTCTCCTTTTTTCTATTACTATAGCCGTTACAGCTATTCAATATCGTATTCTGTTTCAAGTTCATCCCAGGTTCTTGATGATGGACATTTCCAAAGGTATAAATGATTTCCACCTGGGTCTTCAATTACTGCATGTGGCTCCCAGCTCTGTTTGCTGTCATCAAGTGGCTTGGCAAGTGTTGAAATATTTTTATCAAGTATCAGCCGGGCCCCGTGCTCAAGCATTTTACCAACGGTCTTTTCCAGTGGAACCTCCATATCGATTTCTGTAAATGGACCAATCTTTTCAAGATTACCTGGTGCATATCTTACATATGCATTCATATGACCAGGAGTAACTCCTTCATAATCATACTGTGCAGGTCCTGATGCCATAATCAATCCCGGATGTGGGTCTCCTGCCGGAATTCCGCTTAATGCTATCGGAGCTTCTATCATGTCCCAGCCAAATACATTAATATAGAAGTTTTGAAATCGATGCAGATTCTTATAGCTGAAAATCATGACTCTTGTTCTTCCGTGAAGACTTTTTGCTGTAAACTTTTTAGGTGCCCTGCCCGGATTGGGATAGGTTGTGTGTTTCTCCATTTGTGTAACACCTCCTTGTTTTTTGCCGAAATATAAGTATTGTCAAATTGCATAAACAATATCAATATTTTCAATACTTTTTGTTCACTTTTGATATATTTATCTTAACAACACTGCTACGTAGAATCAAGTTACTCAAATTTAAGGTCTTCACAATTTGTTTACATTTTTTCAAATCTGTCACTTTTAAAGTATAATTCTTGGACAATATATTTTCATTTTTGTCCATTTTTGTATACATATTTGCTATATTTTTTTACTTCTCAATCTTTTTATTGTATATTCTATATAAATGTATTATCATATATAGCATATGGTATGTTATTTTTGACAGCTGTTCATTTTTTGTTCATATTTGCTTATTTTACTTTGCATTTATTGGAAATTTGTGTATTCTTTTTGAAAACGTTGTTTTTTCAACAATTTTTGTGTAGAATTAAGAGACTAGATACATTTTACATTATAATATGAAAGGGTTGTGAGCATATGACACCAAAAATTGATATTAAAGACAAAATAGAAGAAGGCTTTCTTGAGGTACTTAAAAAAACCACCTTTAAGAAATGCAAGGTAACAGAGATTGTCAAGGCTGCCGGAGTTTCACATCAGACTTTCTACAGATATTACATTGATAAATATGACCTGGCTTTTAAGCTGTCAGTTGAAAAGTTTTCTTTTTTCACACTTATATATGGGAATAATGCCAAGTGGAAGGACATTGTAATTACCATGCTTCATTCTGTTCAGAACAGTCCGGTTATGTATAAACGTTTGCTTGAGGATGTTGAAGGTGCCGAGCTGGTTTTGCAAAGTATTCTTAAGACCTCTGAGGTATTTTCCGGCAAAAAAGCAAGTGTTCCAGGTATCGCCGGATGGATAGAGACCTTTAAGGAATGGAGCCGTTCAGATTTCAAAACCTCTGTAGATGACATATATATTAAGATACGCAACAACACCTCTCTTGCAGATGTACTGCCGGACGAGGAGATTGACAAGCTTATGTCCGTTTATGAGACACGCAGACTTGATTTTTTCAGAAACAATATTAAATAATGTGATAATAGTGAGGGTATTATGCAGGAGAATATTGATGTCAGGGATAAAATAGAACAGGGCTTTGTAAAGGTTCTAACTAACACCACTTTTAATAAATGCAAGGTTACTGAGATTATTAAGGCGGCAGAGGTTTCACACCAGACCTTTTACAGATATTATGTGGATAAATACGACCTTGCCGACAAGTATATTGCAAGACTTTTGTCTCTTTACCCACTTATATATGGCGAAAATGCCCGCTGGAAGGACATAGTTATAACTGTACTATACTCAATACAGAATAATTCCGTATTGTTCAAAAGAATGCTGGAGGACCCGGAGGGCTGTGAAATGATTCTCAAGGATATAGTCAACCGTTCCGTTGACTGCAAAGTAAGTCCACAATGGATTGCCGGCTGGATTCAGATATTCAAAAAATGGAGCCTTAATAATTTTAAGGACTCTATAGATGACGTGTATTACGCAATTCGCAAGAATGTGTCCATTGCAGATGTTATGTCTCCTGAGGAGATTGACAGAATAATGTCAGTCTATGAGGAACGCCCACTGAACTTCTTTAGAGAGAAAAGTCAGAAGTCATAGAATAGATGAATATAACTATTTTTTTAAAGAAACTATCAATAGTGTAAAATCCTGCATCTTGCAGATTTTCTGCTTTGCAGCTAATATTAATTGGATTATAAAAATGCCGCCAACCTGAATTAATTCAGATTAGCGGCATTATTATTCGTGTTCCCGAGGCGATTCGAACGCCCGACCCCACGCTTAGGAGAACACTTTGGTGCTGTAAAGTACAGTCAACCTTAGGAACTTTATATAAAGGAGAGCATCGTATTTACTGCATTCCTTGTAATTCCTTGTCAAAATAAGAAAATAGATTATCCGCCTGGAAAACCTCATCGGGGTGTCAATTAGGTGCTTTTTCCACCCGTAGGGTTCAACCATTGAGTTCCTTGGATTTCATAGCTATGACCATCATTCTCGATAGTTATGCAGTACTGACTGTCTATATTCTTATTAGATATCTATTACATTATAACGTGTATGAAGTCGAATGTCGATA
>CAYTWF010000053.1:0-20965 GCA_964441705.1 uncultured Butyrivibrio sp. | reverse complement strand
AAAAAGAACTAATCCGCAAGGCAGAATACGAAGCAGGTGTTGAAGATGGAATTAAGCAGGAGCGGGCAAAGATAAAGCAGACAGAAGCACAATTGAAACAGGCAGAGGCACAGTTAGAGCACACGGCGTCACAGTTGGCACAGTTAGAGCAGGAGCGCCATGATGCAATATTTATTTTAGTCAATTCCTTAAAGAATGCCGAAGTTTCTCCTCAACAGATTATTGCAACCCTTGAAAAGCAGTATCATCTCACAAAAGAACAGGCAGAAACGTATATAGATAGCGATAAGATAAAGCAATAGCTGCATTAATTAACCCGTCATCTGATTATAGCGACCAAATGACGGGTTATTATTATCTTATATGGTATTACAGTATCATTGTTAACTGAATTCTTTTCTTGGCAGCATCTACGTTCAGAACCTTAACCTGAACCACATCGCCTACACTTACAACCTCCATTGGATGCTTAATGAACTTTGCGTTGGTAAGCTGGGATATGTGAACAAGTCCATCCTGATGAACACCAATATCTACAAATGCACCAAAATCTATTACATTTCTAACGGTTCCGTTAAGAATCATTCCCGGCTTAAGGTCTTCCATTGACATAACATCACTTCTAAGAATTGGCTTAGGCATCTCCTCACGAGGGTCACGTCCTGGCTTTTCAAGCTCTTTAACAATATCTCTTAGGGTAAGCTCGCCCACATTAAGCTCTTTTGCCAGTTTTTCATAATCCTTAATAATCAGTGAGAGACCCTTAACATTACCAGAGGTAATATCATCAGGCTTAAAGCCGGCCTTTTCAAGAAGAGCCACTGCACTGTCATAGCTTTCTGGATGAACACTTGTGGCATCAAGTGGATTCTTACCACCGGCAATCCTCATGAAACCGGCACACTGCTCGTAAGCCTTAGGCCCAAGCTTTGGAACCTTAAGAAGCTCTTTACGTGTTAAGAATCGTCCATTAGCCTCGCGGTAAGCCACGATATTTTTGGCAAGCTGCTTATTGATACCTGAAATATGCTCAAGGAGTGGCACTGAGGCGGTATTAAGGTCGACACCGACTTTATTAACGCTGTCTTCAACAACACCATCAAGGGAAGCGCTTAATTTTTTCTGATTCATGTCATGCTGGTACTGACCTACACCAATGGCTTTCGGGTCAATTTTAACAAGCTCGGCAAGTGGGTCCTGAAGTCTTCTTGCTATGGAAGCGGCACTTCTTTGTCCAACATCAAAGTTGGGAAATTCCTCAGTTGCCAGCTCGCTTGCGGAATATACAGATGCTCCGGCCTCATTGACAATTACATACTGAACATCCTCAGGGATTTCGTGAATAAGCTCAGCAATTATGGCCTCTGATTCTCTGGATGCAGTTCCGTTGCCACAGGAGATAAGGGAAACATTGTATTTTTTAATAAGCTTCTTAAGAATAGTCTTGGCTTCCTCAACCTTGTTCTGTGGTGCAGTTGGGTAGATTACCACAGTGTCAAGCACCTTGCCGGTAGAATCAACAACTGCCAGCTTGCAGCCTGTTCTAAAGGCAGGGTCCCAGCCAAGAACAGTTTTGCCTGCAATTGGAGGCTGCATCAGAAGCTGCTCAAGATTTTTGCCGAAAACAGTGATGGCACCATCCTCAGCCTCCTCAGTAAGCTGGCTGCGAAGTTCTCGCTCAATTGATGGTGCAATAAGTCTTGTGTAGCTGTCAGCGATTGCAGCAGATAAAACAGGTGCTGTAGCTTGATTATCATTAACGATAATCTGCTTTTCGAGCCATGGAAGAATCTTATCCACAGGAGCTTCTATTTTAACGGTAAGCACCTTTTCTTTTTCTCCACGATTAAGGGCGAGGGTACGATAGCCTGTCATCTTGGTAAGAGGACTTGTAAAAGCATAGTACATTTCATATACGGACTGTGCTTCAGGGTCCTTGGCGGTGGAAGAGATAAGCCCTTCCTTAAAGGTAAGGTTACGGATTTTGAGACGGTAATCTGCTTCGTCAGAAATCTCTTCGGCAATTATATCCATTGCACCGGCTATGGCAGCAGAGGTGTCGGGTACATCCTTGTCCTCAGAGACGTAGGCCGCAGCCTCATCCTCAAGAGAACGGGTAGTCTGCTGAAGTCTGATGATTGCTGCAAGACCTTCAAGTCCTCTTTCTCTGGCAATAGTTGCGCGGGTTCTTTTCTTCTGCTTATATGGACGATACAGGTCCTCAACTACAACCATTGTTTCTGCAGCTTCAATCTGCTTTCTAAGCTCAGGAGTTAATTTGCCCTGCTCCTCAATACTGGCAATTACGGTTGCCTTGCGGTCTTCAAGGTTGCGAAGATAGGTAAGTCTCTCACCAAGCTTTCGCAGCTGCTCGTCATTGAGTGCACCGGTTACTTCCTTTCTGTATCGTGATATGAATGGAATGGTATTACCCTCGTCAATGAGCTTGACTGCGGCGTCGACCTGCCATTTACCAACCTTAAGTTCGTCTGTTATTTTTGCAATAATATCCAATTTATAAGTGTCCTTTCGTGATAAGGTATGCTGGTGTATACTGGGTATACAGAGCTTTTTAATTATAGCCTATGGCAGGATGGCATTCAAGATAAAATATTAAGTGCAGCATTTAAGGATTATTTAATAATTTAACTGGTATTTTAATAATGTATTAAATATCAGGGAGGAAATAGAAAGATGTTTTGGAGAATTCTTGGAAGAGAACTAAAGCGCAAGAAGGGAATCAATTTCATACTTTTTCTGTTCGTAATACTGGCAACGGTATTTGTAGCAGCAAGTGTGAACAATATTCTTGTAGTACGAAATGCAACTGATTATTGCATGGAGAAGGGCAATGTACCGGATGATTCAGTATGGGTATATGAACCGGACAGTGTTAAGGAGCTGGATCAGTGGCTGGAGGATAAGGGTCGTGATTACTATACCTCATACACCATTGATTCGGCGGTGGCACTGGCACAGGGCAACATTGCTTCATTTAATGGCAAAAAGGGTTCTGATTATGTAATTAAGAACTCAATAATTATGCAGCCTAATTATGACAGCATGACAGCCTATTGCCAGGATGGCAGCAGGGCTGTAATTGAGCCGGGCTACATAGCAATGCAAAAAAATGAGATGGAAGCCAATGACCTTGAAGCAGGAGATACAATAACAATCAAAGTTAATGATTATGAAAAAGAATTCATACTGACAGAAAGTGTTATGGACCCTTGCTTTGGTGGAGATTTCATTGGAGAGACAAGGTATTTTGTTAATGATGGTGATTATGAGGATATCGTACAGGCATCAGGAGTATGTGTATACCTTTATAATATTAATTCAGAGGATATGGATGAGCTTTCAGCTCAGATTAATAGAATGGGAATCAGCATTGTAGTGGAAATATCAAGAGATATGTTTGAGCTTACATATGTTATGTCTCTGGTAACCTCAGGAATTATTACAATTGTGGGCGTATGCCTTATAATTATTGCATTCCTCATATTGAGATTTACAATTTCTGTAACGCTGCAGGAGGATTACAGAGAGATTGGTATTATGAAAGCAATCGGCATAAGAGACAGAGGAATTAGGGGTATCTACCTTGTGAAATATCTGGCATTATCTCTGGCAGGCGTTATTATTGGATGTGCTTTGAGTATTCCGGCCAATGGAGCAATGCTTAAGATGGTGGCTGGCAATATGATGATGGAGAGCTCAGATGCTCACATGATTATTAACATTTTATGCTCGTTAGCTGTTCTTTTAATAATTCTTCTGTTTTGCTATGGAACAACAGGAAAGCTTAAGAAATATTCGGCTATAGATGCAATCAGAAATGGTTCTAAGGGGGAGGGCTTTAAGAAAACCTCGAAATTGTCCTTGTATAAGAAAAAAAGCTGCCACACCACGGTATATATGGCTGTTAACGATATTTTATCCGGCTTTAAAAGATATGTGGCAATGATACTGACCTTTGCAATAGGAATTATACTTGTAATTCTGTGCTGCAATACAATAACAACCTTTAAAAGCGATGAAATGGCTAAAAACTTCATGCTCGATACGAATGCACAGGCTTATATTAATCCTGACATGGTGTATGACAGCTCAATGTTTTCAATGACAGAATCAGATGTGGTTGCTTATACAGAGGACCTGGAAAAAGAATTTGCAGATAAGGGACATGATGCATATATTCACACCTCAGTACTTTTATCCGCATCCTTATATACAGAGGATGACCCCCTTGACATGCGTAATTATCTGGCAATTCAGCCGGTTAATTCAGATGGAAGCTACATACAGATGTCTGAGGGTGACAGACCAAGGCTTGCTAATGAGATAGTTTTGTCTGGCAAGATTATGGATAAATATGGGCTTGAAATCGGAGATTCGGTACATCTTGTGTTGAATGCTACAGATTATAACATGATAATAAGCGGAAGCTATCAGAATTATATGCAGATGGGACAGACAATTCTTTTGTCCAGTGCACTTGATATGACCAACAGCATGACTAAGGGCGGATGGTATTACCAGGTATGCCTTAACAATGACAATGATACAATTGATAAGCTTAGAGATGATTTTCCGGAGTATGAGATTCTTGATACAGATGGTGTTATGAACAAGAATCTTGGCAATGTAATGTCACAGATTGGAATTATTAAGCTAGCAGTTCTGATTCTTATCTGCGCAGTTAATGTTCTTATAACCGTTCTTATGCTTAAAATATTTATTATGGCAGAACGAGGTCAGATTGCAATGATGAGAAGCGTAGGCTTTAGCGTGGGTGCTGTAAGAATACATCAGATAATAAGGATGGGAATTGTATTTCTTGTTGGAGCAGTATTGGGAATTGGACTTTCAGTTCCGCTTAACACAATTGCACTTAAGCCTATATTTGGAATGATGGGTGCAACCACTCTTAAGATTCAGATTAACCCGTTGGAGACCTATGTGCTGTATCCGCTGATACTTATGGCAGTTGTTATTCTGTCTACGGCAGCAGCAAGCCTGTCAATCAGGAAAATGAAGCTTATGGAAATCAATAATATTGAATAATTCGGAGGGAATTAGAATGAATACTTTAAATGTACAGAATTTATGCAAAACATATATTGTCAATAAAAGACAGAACAACGTATTAAGAAATGTAAATTTTCAAATTGAGCAGGGAGAGATGGTTGCTGTTATGGGACCATCCGGCTCAGGTAAAACAACGCTGCTGTATACAGTAAGCGGAATGGACCAGGCAACAGCCGGTAAGGTGGATTTTCTTGGAAGACAGCTGTGTGAGCTTAGCGACAAGGATGTAAGCGCAGTACGACTTGATGAAATGGGATTTGTTTTTCAGCAAATGTATATGTTAAAAAATCTTTCAATATATGATAATATAATATTACCGGCATATCAGTCACGACAGAATAAAGGAAAGCGTGCACAGATTAATGAATATGCAGTAGAGCTGATGCAGAAGCTTGGAATCAGCGAGGTAGCTGACAACAGCGTCAATGAGGTATCAGGTGGACAGCTTCAGAGAGCATGTATATGCAGAAGTTTGATTAATAAGCCGAGAATTATTTTTGCAGATGAGCCAACCGGAGCCCTTAATCAGCAGAATTCCAGAGAAGTAATGGATATTTTCAATAGAATCAATGATGAGGGAACCAGCGTAATGCTTGTTACACATGATATGAAGGTGGCAGCAAGATGCGAAAGAGTAATGTACATTGAGGATGGCAATATTAAGGAAAACATTATTCTTGGCAAATACAGCGAGGGCTGCGACAGAAAAGAAAGAGAAAGAATACTTAATAACAAATTAATGGAGTTAGGATGGTAGAATATGGTAGATATATTACTGGTTGAGGACAATAACGAGCTTGCAGGACTTATGAGTTCTTTTCTTCTGAAGGAGGGCTACAGTGTATTCTGTGCCCGAAGCGGGGAGGAGGCTATAGCCTTTACAGATTCGGAGAATGCCAGACTAGTAATACTTGATATCATGCTGCCTGGAATAGATGGCTTTGGAGTGTGCGCCCATATCAGGCAAAAAGAAAGTGTTCCTATAATTATCCTCAGTGCAAGAGTGGATAAGGACGCCAAAATTAATGGTTTTGAGCTTGGGGCTGATGATTATGTGGAAAAACCAGTGGATATTGATATTCTCTGTGCAAAAATAGCCGCTCTTTTCAAACGCTATTATGGAGTTACAGACAACAAGGCCATGATTAATTCCGGTGAGATTGGAATTAATCAGGATACTATGGAGGTTACCTATAAGGGCAGTAAGCTTAAGCTTACAATTAAGGAATATGACCTGCTTCTGCTTCTGGTTGAGAACAGCGGGAAGACGCTGAGTAAGGACTATCTGTTCAATACAATATGGGGCAATGACAGTGAAAGTGAGAATCAAACTCTTACTGTACATATTAAAATGCTTCGCGATAAGATAGAGGAGGACCCTAAGCGACCAAAGAGAATTGTAACTGTATGGGGTGTGGGGTATAGATATGAAGAAATATAAGCGGATAATAATTATTATAACAGTCTTGTATGCGTTAGCTGCAGCAGGACTGTTTTGGTACGGCCAAAGAGCCTGGCAGCATAACAGCAGAGAGTATAGGGTTGAGATTAACCGGCTGTCGGCACAGCTTTTGACTGAATATGAGAAAACAGGACGGCTGGATACTGATGTTACAGGTGAATATGTGACCCGGATAACCTGGCTTGCAATGTCAGATAATGAAGCAGACAAGCTTATGGATTTTTTTTCACCGGATAATGGAACAGAATATCAGCTTGAGCCGGTATATGAGGGAGAGAACCTTATTGGTTATCTAAGATATGACTATATAGCGGACAAGGCAGATTACAGACTATTGATTGTGGCAGAGTCAGTTCTTCTGGTCATGTATTTCATAACATTTGTTGTACTTATCTATACCGAAATGAATATTGTCAAGCCATTTAATGAGATAAGCAGTATGCCTGAGGAGCTTTCCAAGGGCAATTATGCTGCAGACCTTAAAGAGAATAAAAATCGTTATTTTGGCAGGTTTATATGGGGCATAGGTATGCTTAAAGATACGTTAGACTCTCATCGCAGACAGGAACTTAGGCTTGCCCGGGATAAAAAAATGATTCTCCTTTCCGTATCACATGATATCAAAACACCTTTGAATGCAATTAATCTCTATGCTCAGGCGCTGGAACAGGATATATACAGCGAGCCGGTGCAGATTAAGGAGGCAGCAGCTCATATTCAGGAAAAGACCAGAGAAATTGACAGCTTTGTTAAAGAAATAATCCGGTCATCAACAGAAGAGGTTGTGGTAATTAAGGTTAATAATATTGACTTTTATCTTAATGATGTAATAGGAAAAATATACCAGTCATATTTTGAAAAATGCAGTCTAAGACGTCTGGAGCTTACAATTGGAGACCATGATAACTATATGCTTCATGGAGACCCGGACAGGCTGTATGAGGCAATCAGCAACCTTATGGAAAATGCCATGAAATACGGGGATGGCAGAAACATAAATATTGATATATCAGTTGAGGAATACTGTGTATTAATTGCAGTCAGTAATACAGGGGCACCTGTTGAGGATAAGGATATGTCACATCTTTTTGACAGCTTTTACAGAGGTTCCAATGCCTCAGGTAAGGAGGGCAGCGGACTTGGGTTATACATATGCAGTGAAATAATGCATAAGATGGAAGGCGACATTTATGCGGAGAAGACGGAAAATGGTATGTCAATTGTACTGGTATGTCCAATGAGTTAATTAAATGCAGCAAAAAAGCAGTCTCGTATGAGGCTGCTTTTGCTTTGAAAAATCAGGTGTGGCTGGCACCGTTTAATATTCACATAAAATTCGTATAGCATTATCTTTGATAATTGGTTCACAATGTTCATTAAGATACGCAAGTGTGGAATAGGTAAATTTCTCTTTCTTACCATATTCTGACAGTTCGTTGCACGCCTTGATGAATTGGCTGCCTTCGTTCTTGTAGCCAGTAAGGTACAGTAGATATCGGCTTTTGGCGGCGTCCTTATAAAGACGGCTGCTTCCGTCAAAGGTTTCGATTACATTACGTGCGCCAGTAGCTGCTTCGTCCCAACTTACAAAAGAAAAAAGTCGTGAAACAGGCTCCGGTTCCTTATCGGGTTCTGGTTCCTCTGGTGTCGTTTCGTTGACAGAAGCAATTGTCTCTGATATGGGAACGAAATTATCCTTCTTGTCAGAGACCTCCTTGGCACCATCGAGAATATCCGGTTCTGCTTTCTCGGCTGTGGGCTTGAATATCTCATCAAGTCCGAGAAAATCATCATCATCAGTTGAAATTATATTATCATCTGACTCGTCTGTATCATCATCTGAAGGGGAGAATCTTGAAAATCTTGTATCAAGCTCCTCAGGGTCATCAACCTTGGTTATTATAAGGACTATACAATCCAAAGACACAGGAATGGCTTCAATCATGAGTGGAACCTCGTCAGCTTCAAAACCAAACTGGTCAGAAGCCTGTGCTATCATATCATGAAATAAATCTTTGGCCTTCTCTGTTCCGTAAGCAAGCTCGCTGATCTTGAGCTCACGGGACTGCAGGTCTGCCTTATTAAGCGTGCAACGTATCTGGGTATCACTGATTTTTTCAATTTTCATGTTATCACATCCCATCTTAGTTACTATAAAGCAAATTGTGTCTGCATTTATAGTATTAGTATACAGCAAAGTATTTACTAATGTAAATATTGAGAAAATAAAAAGTTTGGTACTAATTGTAAAATTTTCATAAAATTTGCAAAAACGGGGTTGCAAAAAACGACATTATTTTGTAATATTCACCTACGGGGTATTTACAGGAGGCATGGACTTCACCGGTGACGAGATGGATATATGTACAGGTGATGTAATTTGTGGGAAGTACAGGGTATTGAAGCTGCTTGGTCAAGGAGCTTTTGGTAGGGTATATCTCACAGAGCATGTTAATCTACAAGTTTATCGAGCACTTAAGTGCATCGAACGATGTCAGGATTCATATAGCAGTGCTATACATGAGGCTGACATTCTTAAGAATCTCAGACATCCTGCAATTCCAATAATCTACGACATAGAAGAGACTGAAGACTGCGTATGCATTATTGAAGAATATGCACAAGGGGTGCCGTTAACATCATTTATTTCCAATAAGAAAAGCATTTCCACAAGAAAGGCTGTTGAAATCGCTCTGTCCATATGCGATGTGGTAGAGTATCTCCATGATAATAGGGTGGTTCATCAGGATATTAAGCCTGAGAACATTATTATTAACGGAGACAGGATTAAGCTTCTTGATTATGGCAATGCAGGCACAGCGGACAAGGATAATTCCAACCTGACCGGAACAAGAGGCTATGCTGCTCCAGAGCAGTACGAACCGGGGACGGTTAGTGTCTCAAGTGATATATATGCACTTGGAGTGGTTATTCTTATGCTGGTCACGGGCAGCAGAGACGTTAATGCAGCTGATGCGGTACGCCCACAGCAGCTTGGCTGTATAATTAAGGACTGCCTGGCTCATTCAAGGAAACAGCGGATTGGTTCGGTAGAAGAGCTTATGAACCGTCTGCAGCTGGTCAACAGACGCAGGTCTGTGCAGCACATATCCCGTAGAATTGCATTTGCAGGACTTGAATCACATTGTGGAACAACACACTGTGCTTTTATGACAGCATATGCATATACCAACTGTGGTATGAAGACAGTTTTAACTGAGAATAATACCAATGCCGATTTTACACGGATAATCAGAACATCAGAACATATTATTTTCAGCAAAGGCATATTCAGGATTAAGGGTCTTGACATTATGCCGAATTATCACAACTGTGTGCTTATGGACCTGAGTAAATATCAGGTAACAGTTGCTGATTACGGAGTGCTGTCTGAGGAAAATATCAGCAGTATTCTGGAATGCGATATTATATGTCTTGTAATGGACGGGGCAGTATACCGCATGGACGATAATCTTCATAATCCATATTTTATCAGTATATTACAACAGCTTACCAGTAATTCTAAGGACATAAGAGACAGGCTGAGACTGCTGATTAATTATACTGATGCAGCACAATATACAAGAATGGTTCGCAGATATGACATACCGGCTCCTGTAAGGGTGCCATATATTAAGGACCTTCACACAATACATGTAAAAGGACTGAACAGGCATTGAAATGTAAGAATATTACAGGTCATAATACAATGACAATAGGGATAATAGGCATCTCCCATGGCGTAGGAACCACACATCTTGCGATTATGCTGGCGGTGTTTTTATCGGTAGTGTATGGGCAGAAGGGCATTGTTGCAGAGCTTAATGACAGCGATAGTCTACGGCAGGCTGGAATTATACTGAACAATCTTTTTCCTAAGAATAATAAATTAATTAAAATGATTTCAATCAGACCCTCGGATATTGAGCAGCTGTCACAGGTTCTTTCGGCCGGACACGATTTTGTTATTATTGACTTTGGATGCGATTATGAGTCTGCCAGAAATCAGTTCCTCATGTGCAATATGAAGATAGTTGTAGGAAGCCTTTCTCTGTGGAAGCTGGGAGACTATGTGGGTTTCATGGTTCAAAGAGAAAAGGATGGTGTGGCAAAGGGCTGGGAATACCTTGCATCATCGGGGCCGGCAGAAGCGGTAGGATATCTCAAAAAACAGTTTAAAATCAATGTATCACTTATACCCTGTGAAACTGACCCTTTTTCTCTTCATGAAGAAAGTCTCGATTTTTTACACAGACTGACAGGCAGACTATAGCCACTTCAATTATTATTACTGTATTTACTCCCTTCAAGTCAGTCAGATAATGGAACTAAAGTCAATATATCACAATCATGACCTCTTAAAACTGATGAATGTACGGAGGGGAACTGTTATGGAGAGAACAGTATACAATGGCACTACCTTGAAGAAAGAACTGACAGAGCTGACTCAAAATGGTGTCAGGCTGTCCCTTAATGGCTATAATGTTGAGCCGGGAGACAGCCTGGTGAATCTGCTGCTGGCAGAAAATGGCTGCACCTATATGCGCAGCTATGAATTTAAAGGCGGCAAGGTAGTAGGAATAAGCTTTGAAAAAATTAAATTAAAGTAAGCACATAATCCCCTGTGCACTGACCGGTAGTATCGTATAGATGCTACCGGTCTACTTTAATAAATTTATAATAGTATATTATGAAATATGATGTTATAATCAACATGAATCCAATAAACAGCTTGAAAAGGAGTCATGACCTTGAAGAACGATAGAAAATATACCAATAATGAAGATACAGATGATTATGTATTTGATGATGAGCCAGATGATATATTTGAAGGCGATATTGAGGAAATAGATGTTAATTATGAGGATGACAGTACGGCAGCCTCAGATAATGATATAGAGGATGAATATTCTGAGGAGATAGATGAAGTGACAAGAAGGGTTGCCAATTCCAGACGTCACAGGCTTATATTCCTTATAACTGCGGCAGCGGCTGTTGTTATTGCAGCAGTGGGAATAATAGTGGCTGTTAATACTCCTTCCAAAATTCATGTGGATATGTATGAATATTTTGGAATAGAACATAATTCATACGATGTCAGGGTTCTTATGAATATGGAACAGACTGATGCAGCAGCATTTGTATATAATAATACATATTATGTTGCTAACAGCTATATTGCAGAGACGCTCACTGACAAATTTTATTATGATGAGGCTAATTCCTGTGTGCTGTATACAACCGCAGACCATATATATGAAATACCTGTTGATTCGGATACCTATAGCTCAGAGGGAGAATCCTTTAAGGAGGATTACACAATTGCAATTTACAGAGACCAGCTGTATATGGCAATTGATTTTGTTGCAGATAAAGCTGGCTTTACATATACAGAATATAATGACCCATTCAGGCTTTCAATTGTAATGGATGGTGTAGGAATGGAGAGTGTTGAATTATCCGATAAGGCCGATGTAAGAGAGGATAGCTCAATTAAGAGTGATATTATATGGAACAGTAAGGATATTGCCGTTAAATGGATGGCTGCGGACAGTGAGGATTATAAGGGCTGGATGAAGGTAGTATCTGAGGATGGAAAATATGGTTATGTAAAGAATAAGAATGCGTCCAGAACGGGAGCGGTGATTAAAAGTCAGTCGGGTTATACAGCACCGGAGTATACATCCATACATAAAGATTACAAGATTAATATGGTATGGCATGCAGTATATTCACTTACAGACAATAGTAAGATTGAGAGTCTTCTTATGGATACCTCAGGGATAACAACTGTTTCGCCAACCTGGTATCAGGTCGTTGACGCAACTGGTGCAATTAATTCCTTTGCTGATTGGGATTATATATCATATATTCATGATCAGGGAATGGAAATATGGCCATTAATAAGCGATTTTACCTCTGTAGATGAGAATGCCGGCTGGGATGAAAAAGAGCTTTTATCTAATACAGAGTCAAGAAGAAGGCTTATCAGTAATATAGTTAATGAAATAATTACCTATGGATATGATGGAATTAATATAGATTTTGAAAAGGTACCAAAGGATGCAGGACCTGAGTATGCACAGTTTATCAGAGAACTTTCAGTGCAGTGCCGTAAGAATAAGGTGGTTCTGTCAATAGATAACTATGTGCCAAGGACTTATAATGCACAGTATAACAGAGCTGCACAGGGAGAGTGTGCAGATTATGTAATTGTAATGGGATATGATGAACACTACAGTGGTGGCGGGGAGGCCGGCTCGGTAGCATCTATAGACTTTGTAACAGATGGAATGGACCAGACATTACTTGAGGTTCCGGCTGATAAGCTTATTAATGCCATTCCTTTTTATACTCGTCTATGGTATGAGGATACGGATGAGAATGGTAACGTTGTACTCCTGTCCAAGAGTTATTCAATGCAGGGAGGTATTGATATAGCTGCAGAGCTTGGACTTACTGTAACATGGGATGACACTGTTAAGCAGAACGTTGCTCATGGAAAGGTTGATAACATGAATTACAGCATATGGCTGGAGGATGATGATTCTATGAGAGCCAGAATGCAGGAGGTTGGAGCAAGGGATATTGCCGGAGTAGCAGGATGGAGTCTTGGAATGGAGCTTGATTCTGTATGGGATATCATTAATGATAATCAGTAATCATTTGTTAGCAGATGGGAGGAATTACTGTGAAAAGGATAATAAGCATTGTAATAGCAATGGCTCTTTTGGCATGTCTGTCAGGCTGTAGAGATGGTGGAAAGAATACTGCCAATGATAAAATTGCCTTTGTTACAGACATGGGGCAGATTGATGATGATTCTTTTAATGAATCAATATGGGAGACAGTTAAGAGCTGTGCAGATAAAAATAAGGCTGATTCAGTATTTTATATTCCGGAGATGGACAGCGATGAGTCAAGAAAGGCGGCGGCAGACCAGGCTGTTGCTGATGGTGCAGACCTTGTATTTTTGTCAGGGAATTACTGGGGAGAGATACTTCCAGACCTGCAGACAGAGAATCCTAATGTGAAATTTGCTGCATTGGATGTCACGATGTCGGATATGGCAGGCAAACCGGCTAATAATACATATATCTGTTCATATCACGAGGAGGTTGCAGGCTATCTTGCAGGCTATGCAGCTGTTATGGAGGGCTATGACCGTCTGGGCTTTCTGGGAGGAATTGATGTTCCGGCAGTTCAAAGATATGGTTATGGATATATTCAGGGTGCGGATGCAGCGGCAGCTATGCTTAAGCATCAGATTAGAATAAAATACAGCTATACAGGTAAGTTCTACGGGGATTCGGAGGTTGCCAAGCAGGCGGCAAACTGGTATATGAGCGGAACACAGGTTATTTTCTCCTGCGGCGGAAGCATGTATACATCTGTTGTTGAGGCGGCTCTTAAATATAATCAACATATTATTGGCGTTGATACAGACCAGCACGAGGTAGGAGAACGGTATGAATATAATCCTTTTCTTACATCGGCCACTAAGGGACTGGCTCAGAGTGTTGAGATGATAATGGACAGATATTTTAAGAATGAGTGGTCGGTAATTGGCGGACAGTCCGATAATCTTGGTCTTGATGAGGGAGATTATGTAGGGATTCCTACAGTTGAGGATTCCTGGGAATTCAAGAATTTCACTCGTGAGCAGTATGATGAGGTTATAGCCAGACTTAAGGACAAGTCAATTAAGGTATCACCGGATGTTGATGAGATGCCTGATACGTCAGAATATACTTCTGTAAAGAAGCTGTAGTGCATATATTATAATAACAAGTCATTCACCGGATGTGTGAGATGAATAGAAGAGTAATTAATATTATTGCGTCACTGATGCTGTTGGAGGCGGTTTATATTGTATTTAGATATGGGCTTCCGGCTGAGACAGGAGTAACAGCGGCGGTAAACGATATTGGCAATGGTCATGTGATTGTAATTGACCCTGGACATGGGGGCGATGACCCTGGTAAGGTTGGGAAAAATGATACCATTGAAAAAGACATTAACCTTAGTATAAGCTGTATCCTCAGGGATATGCTTGAACAGGAGGGCTACACAGTTGTAATGACACGCAAGGATGACAATGGTCTGTATAAGTCTGAGGACGGTAATAAGAAAGCTGCCGACATGCGGGAGCGCTGCAGAATAATTGAGGAATCCAAGGCTGAGCTTGTTATAAGTATTCACCAGAACAGCTTTACAGACAGCAGTGTATGCGGGGCACAGGTCTTTTATTACAGGCATTCTGACAAGGGCAGACAGCTTGCAGAGATTATTCAATCATCAATGAAAGTCAACGTGGACAATAACAATACCCGGTCAGCCAAATCCAATGACAGCTATTATATGCTGATACATACAGCATGCCCTACTGTAATTGTAGAATGTGGTTTTTTAAGTAATTCACAGGAGGCGGCTATGCTTTCTGATAAGAAATATCAGACCAAAACCGCTAATGGTATTAAGGAAGGAATTAACGCGTATTTTCAACAATAAATTGACTTTGACGTTATTAGTGTATAGAATATCACTGTATACAGGAGACTGGACAGAAAGAAGATACAATGAATACAATAATTAGTAAAATAACAGGCAGCCAGCAGGTGGATAACGAGATAATTGCTAAAGCGGCTAAGATTATACGTGATGGAGGACTTGTTGCATTTCCAACAGAGACGGTGTACGGACTGGGCGGAGATGCTTTTGACACCACTGCAGCGTCCAGGATATATGCGGCCAAGGGCAGACCATCAGACAATCCGCTTATTGTGCATATCTCCAGGACTGAGGATTTGAATAGATTATCTGACAACATACCAGATGTGGCATACGCACTTGCAGCGGCTTTTTGGCCAGGACCACTTACAATGATTGTCAGGAAGAATGACAGTGTTCCGGATACGGTAACAGGAGGACTTGATACAGTTGCAGTGAGACTTCCATCTCATCAGGTTGCAAGGCAGCTTATTGAGGAGTCAGGTACATTTATTGCAGCACCAAGTGCCAATATATCAGGACGGCCGAGTCCGACTACGGCACAGCATGTTATTGAGGACCTTTGCGGAAGAATTGATATGATAATTGATGATGGGGCAATTGATATTGGCCTGGAATCCACAATTGTTGATTTGACAGAGGACGTCCCGGTAATATTAAGACCAGGGTATATTACCAGAGAGATGCTGGAACAGACAGTTGGTGAGGTCAGACTTGATAAGGCATTAATGACTGGAGTTAAGGGAAATGTTAAGCCCAAAGCACCAGGAATGAAATACAGGCACTATGCGCCAAGGGCCGAGCTTACAATTATTGAAGGCGACAGGGTGGCAGTAATTGACAGAATGAAAGAACTGGCTCACGAAGGGACAGTTAAGGGACTTAAGGTTGGGATTATGACGTCATCAGAGGACGCTGGTGATTTTTCAGAAGGATATGTTATCAATCTGGGAAGCAGTGCCCACGGTGAAGAGGTTGCAAGACATCTTTTTGCTGCGTTGAGACAATTTGATGATGAAAATGTGGATATAATATATACGGAAGCTTTTTCGGAAGAGGGGATAGGACAGGCTGTTATGAACAGACTGCTTAAGGCGGCTGGACATAAGATAGAGAAGGTCTGATTATTCCGTTACGGAGGAAGCATTTTTGGGAAAATATAATAAATTAATATTTGTATGTATGGATAATTCCTGCAGTAGTCCGGTGGCAGAAGCAATTATGAAGGCAATTAAGAGAGACGAGTGGCTTACAGTCCAGTCAAGAGGATTAATTGTTCTTTTTCCTGAGCCATATAATCCTAAGGCATATTCGCTGTTAAGAAATAATGGCATTATTCTGGAGAACGGAACATCTGCACTGCTTACAGAGGAAGATATGGGCGAAGATGTTCTTATCCTTACAATGGACAGGGAGCAGAAGAACAAAATACTTCAGGATTTTGAAAAAGCACAGAATGTATATACAATAATGGAATTTGCAGGAGGCAGTGGGGATATTGTTGACCCATATGGCGGAGAAGCACAGCTGTATTCCATGTTTTTTGAATCAATTAAGGAATGGGTAGTTAAAGTTGAAGAGAAGCTTCACATAATTAATAATAATCAGGAGGACAAGCAATGATAGCATTAGGTTCAGACCACGGAGGATATGAGCTCAAGATGGCAGTAATTAACCATCTCAGAGAAAGAGGATTGGAGTATAAGGATTTCGGCTGTTATGGACTGGAGTCATGTGATTATCCTATATTTGCAAAGGCGGCAGCCAGAGCTGTTGCAGCAGGGGAATGTGACAGAGGAATTGTTATATGCACTACAGGAATTGGAATTTCCATATCTGCTAATAAGGTCAAGGGTATCAGGTGCGCATTGTGTACAAGCCTTAATCAGGCAAAGATGACAAGGCTTCATAATAATGCCAATATGCTTGCCCTTGGAGCATCTGAGGTAGATGAAAAGCTTGCTGAGGAGATTGTTGATATGTTCCTTGATACTGAATTCAGCAACGAGGAGAGACATATCAGAAGAATCAATCTGATTGAGGATTAGTATTTAATTGTTATTGGCATAATTATAGACTTTTTATCTGAAATCAGATATAATATATCCGTTGTTATGCAATTAGTTTATAAACTACTCCATTTAGTTAATAATAACTGAAAGTAGGTAGGAGCAGAGGAAAAGTCGTTGAAATATAAGAAAAGTGTTTTTAAGTCATTAGCTTTAATAACACAGCTGGGAATCAGTATGATTGTTCCAATCGCAATGTGTGTTGCTCTTGGACTTTGGCTGGATAACAGGTTTGGAATTCATACGTTTATTCCGCTTATGATTCTGGGCATGCTTGCAGGTGGCCGCAATGTATACAGGATGGCTATGGCAGCGTCAAAGGATGATGACGGGGACACCGGAAAGAGTGATTTAACAGATAAGGGCAGGAAGGAAAGACATGATGAGTGAAGACAACTCTACAACTCTCAAATATCTTATTTTTGGAATTCTTGTTTATTTTGTAATCGTATCTATTCCAATTCTTATTTTCACACATGACAGATTAAGATGTGAACTTGGACTTGTGGCAGGTACTGTTATGGCTGTATGCATGGCACTGCATATGAACCTGGTTATCAGACAGTCGATGTACAGGGACAGCCATCATTCTGCATTTATTGCATGGAATGCAGTTGGTAGATTAATTGTAGTTATGGGTCTTATTGTTCTTGCAGCGTGGACAGGATGGGTTAATGCCATTACAATGCTGGTTGGATTAATGGGACTTAAGGTATCGGCTTATATACAGCCGCTGCTTAATAGAATTACAAGTCATAAAAATACACAATAAAGAAGGTGAGAATGTGACGGGACAGCTTTCCGGCATGATACTTGCAGATGTTGACTTTTATATTAAGGGTCTTCTCAAGTATACGTTGTTTGGTCAGGAATTCTGGATAACGACCACTCATGTTGGATTACTTATTGTTACAGTGGTGCTGGTTATTTTAATGATAGTAGGACACCACAAAATAGTAAGAGCCCGACCGGAGGATAAGCCAAAGGGTCTTCAGAATGTTTTGGAATTATTTGTCCAGACGATTGACAATATGGTCTCATCAATTATGGGAAAGAACGCAGTTAGATTCAGGAACTGGATATGTGCAATATTTATGTTCATTCTTTTCTGTAATATATCGGGACTGTTCGGACTTCGTCCACCGACAGCGGATTATGGTGTTACACTTCCTTTGGGATTAATTACATTTCTTTTGATTCAGATTAATGGTCTCAGAGCTAAGAAAATACATCATATAACGAACTTATTTAAGCCATCGCCTATTCTTTTTCCGATTAACTTAATCGGTGAGGTGGCAGTGCCATTGTCATTATCATTACGTCTTTTCGGTAATATAATGTCAGGTACAATTCTGATGGGACTTATCTATGGTCTGCTTCCAACGGCATTAACAGTTGGACTTCCATCGGTAATCCACATATATTGCGACCTGTTCTCAGGTGCAATACAGACATACGTATTCAGTATGTTAACAATGGTATATATTAATGACAAAATATCAGATGATTAATTTTGCAGGAGGAATTTAAAATGGTAGAAATTACAAGTAGAGCTTTAGTATTAGCGTGTTCAGCAATTGGTGCAGGACTTGCAATGATCGCTGGTCTTGGTCCTGGTATTGGACAGGGAATCGCAGCAGGTCATGCAGCTGCAGCCGTAGGACGCAACCCTGGTGCCAAGTCAGACATCACCTCAACAATGCTTTTAGGACAGGCTGTTGCAGAGACAACAGGTCTTTATGGATTCGCCGTAGCAATTATTCTGTTATTCGCTAACCCACTTATTGGAAAGATCTGATAGTAGACAGGTCACTATAGAATAACAGAAGGGAGGCTTAACCTTGCAGAGAATATTTGATCTGGATCCACAGCTAATTCATGATGCAGTCATTCTTGCAATTAATATTTTCATACTGTTTCTGCTTGGCTCGTATCTTCTTTTTAACCCTGTACGTAATCTTATGAAGAAACGTCAGGATATGATAGAGGCTAATATAGCTGATGCAGAGAAGCAGAAGGAAGACGCGGCAGCGCTCAAGGCTCAGTATGATGAGAGAATGAAGGATGCTGATAAGGCAGCTGACCTTGTTCTTGCAGATGCCCGCAAAAAGGCACTTGCCAGAGAAGAGCAGATTGTTGAAGAGGCCAGGATAGAAGCCGCCAGAATTATTGAAAGAGCAAATACAGAGGCTGAACTTGAGAAGAAGAGAGCAGCTGATGATATGAAGAAAGAAATGATTGCTGTTGCAACTATGATGGCGGGAAAAGTTGTATCAAAGAATATAGATACACAGATACAGGAGTCATTAGTCGAAGAAACACTGAATGAAATGGGTGAGCAAACATGGCAAAGCTAGTATCAGCAACTTATGGTGATGCGCTTTTTGAAGTAGCTGTGGAACAGAATGAAGTTGATTCATTATATGATGAGGCCCAGGCTGTATTAGAATCATTCAATGATAATGACGACCTTATGGAATTCCTGAATCACCCTAAGATTGTAAAAGAAGAGAAAATCAAAACCATAGAGAATATATATGGCAGGTTCGTTTCAAAGGAAATGACAGGATTTCTGGTCACGATTGTAGAAAAGGACCGAAGCAGGGATATACCTGCAATCTTTGGCAACTTTATGGACAGAGTCCGTGAGTATAAGAAGATAGGAACGGCGTATGTGACCACACCTGCAGAATTATCAGCTGCTATGAAGCAGAAGCTCATGGACAGACTGCTTAAGACTACAGGGTATACAGAATTTAATATTAACTACGCAGTAGATGAAAGTCTTATTGGCGGAATGGTCATAAGAATTGGAGACAGAGTAGTGGACAGCAGTATAAGACACAGGCTGGACACCCTGTCAAGAGAGCTTAATAAAATCGATGTGTAGAACATAATGAAGAAAGAAGGTGCAAAAGCCCTATGAATTTGAGACCGGAAGAAATCAGCTCAGTTATTAAAGAGCAGATTATGAGATATAAAACAGAGCTTGACGTCTCTGAAGTAGGTACGGTCATTCAGGTGGCAGACGGTATTGCACGTATTCATGGACTTGAAAAAGCCATGCAGGGAGAGCTTCTTGAATTCCCTGGTGAAGTATATGGTATGGTTCTCAACCTTGAGGAGGATAATGTAGGTGCTGTATTACTTGGTGATGCACGTAACATCAACAAAGGAGATACAGTTAAGACAACGGGACGAGTTGTAGAGGTTCCTGTTGGAGATTCACTTACAGGACGAGTTGTTAATTCACTTGGACAGCCTATAGATGGCAAAGGACCTATCGTAACAGACAAATATCGTCAGATAGAAAGAGTTGCCTCCGGTGTTATATCAAGAAAATCAGTTGATACACCTTTACAGACGGGTATAAAAGCTATTGATGCAATGGTTCCTATTGGAAGAGGTCAGCGAGAACTCATTATTGGTGACCGTCAGACCGGTAAAACAGCTATTGCAATTGATACAATCATTAATCAGAAGGGTCAGGGTGTACATTGTATATATGTTGCCATTGGACAGAAAGCATCAACAGTTGCTACCATTGTTCAGACTCTTACAGAATATGGAGCAATGGATTATACAACAATTGTTGCTTCAACAGCAAGTGAGCTTGCACCACTTCAGTATATTGCCCCTTATTCAGGATGTGCAATTGGAGAAGAGTGGATGGAAAGAGGAGAAGATGTACTTGTAGTGTATGATGACTTAAGTAAGCATGCAGCTGCATACCGTACACTTTCATTGCTCCTTAAGAGACCACCAGGACGTGAAGCTTACCCGGGTGATGTATTCTATCTTCATTCAAGACTTCTTGAGAGAGCCGCAAGAC
>CAYTWF010000052.1:16549-21143 GCA_964441705.1 uncultured Butyrivibrio sp. | reverse complement strand
AAGGTGCTAAAGAATAATGGGGTTAGTTTAAACTTAGTTTAGACCCCAACATCATCATATCTGTATATATTGTTTTCCTGGTAAGAATTTGCAATATCAGGGTCACCCTGTCCATATTCTTCATAATCTATCTTATTATACTCATCATTTGCTGACATTTGCTCAAGATATTTTTCTACAGCTTCTGAATCAGCCTTTGACTTATCAATATTAAGTTCAAAAAGTAAAGATAGCTTATTATCATTTTCTTCTATAGAAATTGTTCCATCTGGATTCAGAACATATGAAGTCAATATCCCAGCCGAATTATCAGTAATACCCATATATAATTGATGGTCGGCAAAGATTTCAAAGTCATCAAATTGTGTAATGTAATACATTATTCCATCATGAAGCATACCATGAGCCTCTCCAGCCATTGTATATGCATTATATTCTGCAGGATTGAAGTCACCGATGTATGGGCTGATATAAAACTTATCGACCATTGTATCTATTGCTGTTCTATCTTCTTTTTCCACCGCTATAACTACATAAGCCTTTGATACGTCAATGTCCTCATCAGTTAGATAACTATTCAAATTTGTTCCACTAGTCTCTCCCAATAAGGTAAAAATATATCCTCCTGCGGTCTGACTCTGAACATTTTTCTCATCAACTCCCAATGCCTGAGCCAGTTTGTTTTCTCCAGCTTCTTTTGCAACGTCCTTAGCTGATAAAAGACGAGCTGCTGCATAAATTCCACCTGCTGATAATAGCACCACTGCCACCACTACAGCTGCCACAAGCGCTGCTTTCCTAACAAAGAACTGCTGCGACATTTTTGTTCTTTTTCCCGGCATTTTTTTTGCCTGTTCCATAATTGAATTAAATAATCTATCCTGATTATTTTTATCAAGGCAGGTATTATCAAATGATTTTTTTATATCCATATTAGCCTCCTATTCTTCCTTCAAAATATCACGAAGCTGTCTCTTGGCTTCACCAAGCTGACTTCGTATTGTCGATTCTGGTCTATGCAGAATTGATGCAATCTCACGGCTGTTGTAGTCCATGTAGTAATACAGGTATACAGCAAGCTTGTATTTATCAGGAAGTTCCATTACGGCTAATAAAGTTGTATCTATTTCATATTCCGGGAACACAAGGCTGTTCTCATGGTCCTCTATCTGTTCTCTCTTTCTCCACCAATGCTTTAGAAGGTCTTTGCATACATTGCCAGCTGTCACTATGAGCCAGGCCTTCTCATTATTTTCATCCTCAAATTTTTTGCCGCTTTTAATCAACCGTAGGAATGTCTCCTGAAGAGCATCTTCTGCATCCTGAATATTTTTCATATATGCCAGGCATACATGCCATACTGTATTCACATTTCGTGAATATACTTGTTCCAAATCAATTGTACCGGTAACTGATTGTAACACTCCCGTCCCTCCTCTATATGTTATTGAAGTAATTATCCTTCTGTATAGAATACGATTGGCTGGTCAAAAACGACGAAAAAAAAATACCTGTTATCAGTTCAGGCATATGCCCCATCTGATAACAGGTGTCTGATTAAATTCTATTATACATTAATCTCTGCTGTGATTCCAAGTTCATCTTTTGATTCATCAAGAATAGGCTTAATAACTTCTGCTAAGAATTCTTCTACCTGCTCTTTTGAACGGCCAACATACTTAGTTGGGTCCATTGATTTCTGAAGGTCTTCAAGTGAAAGATTGAATGCAGGGTCTGCTGCAATAAGTTCAAGGAGATTATTATCAAGTCCCTCCTGCTTAACTCTCTTGCCTGCTTCCATTGAAAGCTCCCTAATCTTTTCATGAAGCTCCTGACGGTCCCCACCTGCTTTAACTGCATCCATAATATTCTCAGTTGCCATAAATGGAAGCTCAGCCATGATGTGCTTAGTGATAACCTTATCATATACTACAAGTCCATCAACTACGTTAAGGTAGAGGTCAAGGATACCATCAACTGCAAGGAATGCTTCTGGAACTGACATTCTCTTATTAGCTGAATCATCAAGTGTTCTTTCAAACCACTGTGTTGAGCTTGTAATTGCTGGATTCATTGCATCTGACATAACGAAATTAGCAAGTGAAGCAATTCTCTCACTTCTCATTGGATTACGCTTATATGCCATAGCTGATGAACCAATCTGACTCTTCTCAAATGGCTCTTCAATTTCCTTAAGGTGCTGTAAAAGTCTAATATCGTTAGAAAATTTATGTGCACTTGCTGCAATACCAGCAAGAACATTAACTACTCTTGTATCAACCTTTCTTGAATAGGTCTGGCCTGATACAGGATATACTCCAGGATACCCCATCTTCTCAGCTATCATTGAATCAATTCTTCTAACCTTTGCATGGTCTCCTTCAAATAATTCAAGGAAGCTTGCCTGGGTTCCAGTTGTTCCTTTTGAACCAAGAAGTCTCATTGAGCCAATAAGATAATCAAGGTCATCAAGATCAAGCTTTAATTCCATCATCCAAAGTGTTGCTCTTTTACCAACAGTTGTTGGCTGAGCTGGCTGGAAATGTGTAAAAGCAAGAGTAGGAAGTTCCTTGTAGCTGTCTGCAAACTTGGCAAGCTCATTAAGAACGTTAACAAGCTTCTTACGTACAAGCTTAAGAGCCTCTGTCATAATAATAAGGTCTGTGTTATCACCAACGTAGCAGGATGTTGCTCCAAGGTGGATAATTCCTTTTGCCTTAGGACACTGAACGCCATATGCATATACATGAGACATAACATCATGACGAACTTCTTTTTCACGAGCTTTAGCTACATCATAATTAATATCATCCTTATGTGCCTTTAGCTCCTCAATCTGTTCATCTGTAATATCAAGTCCAAGCTCTTTCTCTGACTCTGCAAGGGCAATCCACAATGCTCTCCAGGTCCTGAATTTCTTATCCGGTGAAAAAATATACTGCATATCCTTACTTGCATATCTCTCTGCAAGAGGAGTCTGATATCTGTCTGTTCCCATTGTACTTTCTCCTTTTTATTTGTCGTATTCACCACGAATGTCAACTTCCGGTGGTGTAATTGGATAGTTACCTGTAAAACAAGCATCACAGTAATCTGTTCTGCCTTCTATCATTTCACTAAGTTTATCTACTTCAAGATATCCAAGTGAATCTGCACCAATATACTCACATATCTCTTTTACTGTGTGATTATGAGCAATAAGCTGGTCATCTGATGGAATGTCTGTTCCAAAATAGCATGGATGTAAAAATGGAGGTGAACTGATTCTTACATGAACCTCAGTTGCTCCGGCATCCTTTAACATCTTGACAATTCTGGCACTTGTAGTACCACGAACAATAGAATCATCAATCATGATTACTCTTTTGCCCTTGACTGCATCTACCAGAACATTAAGCTTGATTCTAACACTTGTCTCACGCTGTGACTGCTTAGGTTTAATGAAGGTTCTTCCTACATAGCTGTTCTTAATAAATGCAATTCCATATGGAATTCCAGACTCCATTGAATAACCAAGTGCTGCAACGTTACCTGACTCAGGTACACCTACAACTAAGTCAGCCTCAACAGGGTGTGACTTAGCAAGAATCTTACCAGCCATAATACGTGAATTATATACACTTATTCCATCAATGTTGCTGTCTGGTCTTGCAAAATATATATACTCAAAAATACATTTTGAACATTTCTTCTGACACATTGAAGTGTCTGATGCAATTCCATTAGGTGTAATTGTAACAATCTCTCCTGGAAGTACATCTCTTACAAACTCTGCGCCAACTGCATCAAGAGCACAAGTCTCTGATGAAAGCACATAAGCATTATCTCTCTTACCAATGCAAAGAGGCTTAAATCCAAAAACATCTCTTGCTCCAATAAGCTTACGAGGGCTCATTACTATAAGTGAATAAGCACCCTTTATCTTAGTCATAGCACTTGCAACTGCTTTCTCTACGCTTGGAGTCTTAAGTCTCTCACGCGCGATATGATAAGCAATTACCTCTGAATCAATAGTTGTCTGAAAAATAGCACCTGTGTAAGAAAGTTCTTCACGCAGTTCTGGTGCATTAACAAGATTACCATTGTGGGCAAGTGCAAGTGTTCCTTTTACATAATTAAGTACAAGAGGCTGAGCATTCTCTCGTGTACTGCTGCCAGCTGTTGAATATCTTACGTGTCCAACACCAATATTACCTCGCAGTCCATCTAAAGTATCCTCATCAAATACTTCATTGGCAAGTCCCATATCTTTGTGAGATACTACCTTACCTTTAGGACCATTAGTATCACTAACAGCAATTCCACAGCTCTCCTGTCCTCGATGCTGAAGTGCAAAGAGTCCATAGTAGATTGAAGATGCAACATCGTTGCCATCAAAGTCATACATTCCGAACACTCCACATTCATCATGAAGTTTATCTGTCATCTCTGTGCTGTCTATATTGATACTCATTTTTTATACCTTATCCTTACTGAAATTTCTTTCCTGTAAGAAGTTCGAAAGCTTCTTTGTATTTGTCAACAGTTCTTGTTATTACATCCTCTGGAAGTGTGTAATTGCTATTAGGGTTAGCCTTAAGCCAATCTCTGACAA
>CAYTWF010000052.1:0-16539 GCA_964441705.1 uncultured Butyrivibrio sp. | reverse complement strand
GAATGAAGGCTGTGACTTTCCTGCTTCATATCCCTCTAATGGCCAGAATCTTGAGCTGTCTGGTGTAAGCATCTCGTCACCAATTATAATTTCTCCATCCTCATTAAGACCAAATTCGAACTTGGTATCTGCAATGATAATTCCTTTGCTTAATGCATATTCTGCGCATTTCTTATAAAGGGCAATAGTCTTGTCCTTAATCTGCTGAGCATAATCAGCACCCTTGCCTGGGAATACCTTCTCAAGATAATCAATGCTCTGCTCAAATGATATATTCTCATCATGGAGGCCAATTTCAGCCTTAGTACTAGGTGTATAGATTGGTTCAGGAAGCTTCTCTGATTCCTTAAGTCCTTCTGGAAGCTTAATTCCACATACAGTTCCATTCTCCTTATAGCTTTCCCAACCGCTTCCTGTGATATATCCTCTAACAATACACTCTACAGGAATCATGTTAAGCTTTTTACAAAGCATACTGTTACCTCTAAAGCTCTCAGTTCTGAAGTATTCCGGCATATCCTCAGTATCAACTGAAACCATGTGATTAGGAACGATATCCTTAGTAAAATCAAACCAGAATTTTGACATCTGTGTAAGAATAGCACCCTTATCAGTAATCTTATTATTAAGAATGTTATCAAATGCCGATATTCTATCTGTGGCAACTATGATAAGATTGTCCCCAACATCATATACTTCACGTACTTTTCCTTCTTTAAATGGCTTAAATTCCTGCATTTTGTATTATCCTCCACTATGTAATTTTATAAAAATACCAACGCTTTAATTAATAAGCGCACTAATACAGATGAATTATAATACAGTCACTTTTGCAAAGTCAATGCATTTAAAAAAATAGCTTTGTTTTATTTATTATTTATACTATAATGTTATTATCTAAACAAAAGGTGGGATGGATTATGCAGGATAAAAGACGAAGCAAACGAATAAAGGTTACACTGGACCTTAATGTGTCCTCACTATTTGCCCAGGACAACGAGAATATTTCTATTGACTCACCAATAGAGGTAAAGGATGTTTCCAAGTTCGGAATAGGATTTGTTTCCAAAAGCATTCTTCCAACAGGCTACTATTTCAATGCAGCACTTAATTTTGGAGAGGACAACTCAGTTCTCTACTGTGTTGTTAAGATAATAAGATGTGAGGCACTGGAAGATGATGAATATTCCTATGGATGTGAATTTGTAGGAATGGCTCCTGTTCTGGATTACATTTTTGAAGACCTGGAGAAGGACTCCGCACAATAGAATTCTTTATAACCTGAAAGGTCATGTACAGCTGCTGTACATGACCTTCCGGGTTCTACAGGGTCTTGTCTACCGCCGCCCCATTGATATCACTGTTTAGAATTTTCATTTTGTTAATAATGTTCTTAACTTCCTTTTGTGCATCAGCAATGCTGTTGCTTACTGTCTGAATTGCGTCTGCTGATGTTTTATCAGCTGCATCTGCCTTATTGTCGGAACTACCTGTTTCCTGTTCCTTATCCTCTTTCTTCTGTGCCTCCTCCTGTGCTTTCTGCAAATTATCATCCACATGGTCTTTAGCGTCATTCATAAGCATTCCAACAATTTCATCGCTTGCAGCCTTATTAATTGTATCCACCTGTTTCTGTGCATCTACAATAGGATGAGCTTTAAGCCTTTCAATACTCATTTCTCTGACCGCACCCATATTTCCCTCTATTTCAGAATTATTTTTATCAATCTGACTCTGATAATTCTGAATGGTTGCATCAATCTCTTTAAGCTCTTGTTCATCAACTGGCTGATTACCCTCCGACAATTCTTTCTTTCGTTCAGAAATTGCCTTCATTTGCGAATTCAGCTCCCCATTACGCTCTGTGGCTTCATCTGCTTTTGTTCTATAATCAGCAGCAGCCTCATCCAGCTTCTGTTCTCCGGCAAAAGCATCCCCCATAACCTTCATAGCCTGTTTTTGTGCCTGTTGCTTACGCTTCTCGATTCTGCTCTCAATATCATTCGTAAGCTTATTATTGATATTAAGCTCTGACGCACGTACAGACTTGCCTTTTGTCTGTTCAATTTCCCCTGTTCTTCTATTTCTGTGCGTGCTTACCTCATTAACATTAATTGTGGCATTATCCTTTACCTTCATAATAAATCCTCCCTGATTTATGTGCACACGTTTTTCATAGCTACATTATATTCCTTTATTATTTTATTGTAAAACAAAATAATTGAATATTGACATATGTCAATAATAATATATAATATTTCAAGATTTGTTGTTGAAGGTGCACGTCTTCGAATATCAGGAGGCAACTATAAGCTTTTACGCCATTCACAATCCAATCGCTCAAATAATAATCAAGGAGATAGCAATATGTTAATAGCAGTAACCTATGAAAATGGACAGGTATTTCAGCATTTTGGACATACTCAGCAATTTAAGGTGTATGAGGTTCAGGATGGTCAGATTATTTCATCAGAGATTGTAGACACCAATGGACAGGGACATGGTGCACTTGCAGGATTTCTGTTTGGTGGTGGTGTAGATGTTCTGATATGTGGTGGAATTGGCGGAGGAGCAAGAAATGCTTTGGCTGAAGCCGGAATTAGATTATTCCCAGGTGCTTCCAGTTATGCAGATGCACAGGTTGCGTCATTTTTAAAAGGAACCCTTTCCTACAATCCAGACACTATGTGTCAGCACCATGAGCACGAAGAAGGACATAGCTGTGGAGAACACGGATGCGGCGGCAGCTGCCACTAAATATATGCTTTTTCTAAAGAAAGCCTCGAATCTTTTTACGATTCGAGGCTTCCTTTTATTGATTATTTGCTAAGTATTTCCTTTAACATCTCGTTAACCATTCCAGGATTAGCTTTACCCTTCATAGCCTTCATTGTCTGACCAACAAGGAATCCGATTGCTTTTTCCTTACCATTTCTGTAATCCTCTACAGACTGTGGATTAGCAGCGACAATCTCCTCTACTGTTGTTCTAAGTGCGCCCTCATCATTAACCTGCTTAAGTCCGTGTTCCTCAACATATACATCCGGGTCAATATCCTCGTCAAATACGTGCTCAAATACTTCCTTAGCCACATTACTGTTGATAGCACCTGACTCCGTAAGCTTGATAAGCTTTGCAAGATTCTCTGGTGAAAAAGATATGTCTGTTACATCCATGCTCTTTTCCTTAAGAATACGCATTGTCTCAACCATAAGCCAGTTAGATACTTTCTTAGGATTGCCACAGATTGCTGTAGTCTTTTCAAATACATCTGCCATTTTCTTAGAATCAGTAATAATGTTAATATCGTATTCAGGAATTCCATATTCCTCTTTGTATCTCTTCATCTTCTCAGTCTTGAATTCAGGCTGACGGCTCTTAAGCTCATCAAGCCATTCATCACTGATATTAACAGGTACAAGATCCGGGTCTGGAAAATATCTATAATCCTGTGCATCTTCTTTTGAACGCATGGCATATGAATATGCCTTATCATCATTCCATCTTCTGGTCTCCTGAATTACAGGCTCACCAGCTTCAAGAAGGTCTATCTGTCTCTCACGCTCAGCCTCAATTGCTCTTGAAATAGCTGAGAAGGAGTTAAGGTTCTTGGTCTCAGTTCTTGTTCCGAATTCTTCTGCGCCAACTTCTCTAATTGAAAGGTTAACGTCAGCTCTCATTGAGCCTTCCTGAAGCTTGCAATCTGAAGCTCCAAGATACTGAATAATAAGACGTAATTTTTCCAGATATGCAATTACCTCTTCTGCACTTCTCATATCAGGTTCAGATACAATCTCAATAAGAGGCACGCCTGAACGATTGAAATCAACATAGGATACGTCTTCCCAATCATCATGAACAAGCTTACCCGCATCCTCTTCCATATGAATCTCATGGATACGAACAGTTTTCTCTGTTCCATCCGGAAGTTCAATATCCACATGTCCGTTACGGCATATTGGAAGATATAACTGTGATATCTGATAATTCTGAGGATTATCTGGATAAAAATAATTCTTTCTATCGAATTTACAGTTCTGTGTAATTGTACAGTTGGTTGCAAGACCTACCTGTGCCGCATATTCTACAACCTGCTTATTAAGAACCGGAAGTGAACCTGGCATTCCTGTACATACAGGACATGTGTGTGAATTAGGAGCTCCGCCAAATGCTGTTGAGCATCCGCAGAAGATTTTAGTCTTAGTTGCAAGCTCAACATGAACCTCAAGACCGATGACTGTTTCGTAATTCTTCATGCTTATTCCTCCCCTAATCCAAATTTACCACGTGACTGCTCATAAGCATAAGCTGCGCGGATAAGATTTTTTTCTTTAAAGCAATCTCCAATAAGCTGCATTCCAATAGGAAGACCCTGTGAATCAGTTCCACATGGAATTGAAAGTCCTGGAAGACCTGCAAGATTAAGTGAAATAGTATATATATCACTAAGGTACATTTTAATAGGGTCTGAAAGTGAAGAACCAAGCTTTGGTGCAGTTGTTGGTGCTGCCGGTCCGATAATTACATCATATTTTGCAAATGCATCGTCAAAAGCCTTCTTAATAAGAGCTTTTACTCTTAAAGCTTTCAGGTAATAAGCATCATAATATCCTGAGCTTAATACGAAAGAGCCAAGCATAATTCTTCTCTTAACCTCTGGTCCAAAGCCTTCAGAACGGGTTTTCTTATACATGCTGTGAAGTCCATCATATTCAGGAGCTCTGAAGCCATATTTTACACCATCAAATCTCTCAAGGTTAGAGCTTGCCTCTGCTGCAGCAATTGTGTAGTAGGTTGGAATTGCGTAATCTACAAGAGCAAGGTCGAATTCTTCTACAATTGCTCCTTTTTCCTTAAGTACATCAACAGCCTTCATAATAGCTGTCTTTACTTCAGGGTCAAGTCCCTCTCCAAAATATGTGCTGGGAATACCAATCTTTAATCCCTTAACGTCATCAACAAGTGCTGATGTAAAATCAGTATCTTTTCTATCAATTGATGTTGAATCCTTAAGATCATGTGAGGCTATTACTTCCATAATGGTTGCGCAGTCTGTTACGTCCTTGCAAAGAGGTCCAATCTGGTCAAGAGATGAGCCGTATGCAATAAGTCCATAACGGGATACTGTTCCATAAGTAGGTTTCATACCTACAACTCCACAATATGACGCAGGCTGTCTGATTGATCCACCTGTATCAGAGCCCAGAGCAAAATAACATTCTTTTCCGGCAACAGCTGCTGCTGAACCACCTGATGAGCCACCAGGTACATGCTCTGTATTCCAGGGATTCTTAGTAACACCGTAAGCAGATGTCTCAGTTGTAGAACCCATGGCAAATTCATCCATGTTAGTCTTACCAATCATTACTGCTCCGGCTTCTTTTAATCTAATAACTGCCTCTGCTGAAAAAGCAGGAACAAAATTGCCAAGAATCTTAGATGAACATGTTGTAAGAACTCCTTCTGTACACATATTATCTTTAATAGCAACAGGAACACCTGCAAGAGGTCCGGTGAGTTTACCAGCCTCAATTGCTTCCTGTGCGTCCTTAGCTGCAGCCATTGCTGCATCTTTATCAAAAGTTACATAACAGTTAAGTTCACCCTCAGATGTCTCAATCTGCTCTATAACTGCTTTCATTGCTTCTACTGCTGTTGTCTTGCCGCTCTTAATTGCACCAGCAAGTTCGACAGCTGTCATATCCAGTAAACTCATAAGCTAATCCTTTCTGCTATTCAACTGTCTTAGGTACAACAAAGGCAGTTTCATGTCTTTCCGGTGCATTCTTCAGTGTATTATCGCTTCCATCACCATTGGTAACTACGTCTTCACGCATTACATTTTCAACTGGGAAAACATGTGACATTGGCTCAACACCTGTGGTATCAAGTTCACTTAATTTATCAATATGATCTAACATAGCTGCCATATCTTTTTTGGCATTCTCCTTGTCTTCATCTGTAAGTTCAAGCTGAGCAAGGATTCCTACGTATTCTATTGTCTCATCACTAATAACATTAGCCATGGCCGTACCTCCTTCTATGTTGCAAAAGATTAGTCTCTGACTTTGATGTGTACTTCACGAAGCTGTAGCTCTGTTACTTCGTTAGGTGCTCCACACATGAAATCCTGTGCTGTTCCACTCATAGGGAATGGAATAATCTCACGGATATTCTCTTCATTACGAAGAAGCATAATCATACGGTCAACTCCAGGTGCCATACCAGCATGTGGTGGTGCACCAAACTGGAATGCATTGTAAAGAGCCCCAAATTTAGCTTTAAGAACCTCTTCATCATATCCGGCAATCTCAAATGCCTTAACCATAATCTGCATGTCATGGTTACGAACAGCTCCTGATGATAACTCAATACCATTACATACGATATCATACTGATATGCAAGAATATCAAGTGGGTCCATTGTATTAAGTGCTTCAAGTCCACCCTGTGGCATTGAGAATGGGTTATGTGTAAAGCCAATCTTCTTAGTCTCCGGGTCTCTCTCAAACATTGGGAAATCATTAACATAGCAGAATCTGTATGCATTCTTCTCAATAAGGTCAAGCTTCTCACCAAGCTCTGTACGAATCTGTCCAGCATAGTACGCAGCTCTGTCTTCTCTATCAGCCATGAAGAAAATTGTATCTCCAGCTTCAAGCCCAGCAAGTGTAAGGAAATCCTTCTTCATCTCTTCAGGAATAAATTTATCAATAGGTCCCTTATATGAAAGGTCTTCAAGTACTTCAAGATATCCAAGTCCGCCCATACCAATTTCAGTAGCGAACTTAAGTAACTTCTCGTGGAAGCCCTTTGACATAGTAGCATGTACTTTTACTGCTCTGACAGTCTTGCCAATGAATGGCTTAAAGGTACATTTCTGGAAGAAATCAGTTACATCAATAATTCTAAGTGGGTTACGAAGGTCTGGCTTATCTGAACCAAACTCAAGCATTGCCTGCTTGTAGCTGATAATTGGATATGGAGCCTGTGTTACTTCGTATCCTTCTGGAGCAAATTTTGCAAATGTAGATGTTAATACTTCTTCACCAACTTTAAATACATCTTCCTGTGTTGCAAAAGCCATCTCAAAATCTAACTGATAAAATTCTCCTGGTGAACGGTCAGCTCTTGCATCCTCATCTCTAAAGCAAGGTGCTACCTGGAAGTATTTATCAATTCCTGACACCATAAGTAACTGCTTATACTGCTGTGGTGCCTGTGGAAGAGCATAGAATTTGCCCTTATATTTTCTTGAAGGAACGATATAATCTCTGGCTCCCTCTGGTGATGATGCGCAAAGGATAGGAGTCTGAATATCAATAAATCCCATCTCTGTCATCTTCTGGCGAAGGTATGCAATAACCTGTGAACGGAAAAGAATGTTATCTTTAACCTTCTCATTACGCATATCAAGGTAACGATATTTTAATCTAACCGATTCACTTACTTCCTTAGATGTCTGAATCTCAAATGGAAGTGTTGTGTATACCTGTCCAAGCATAGTAATCTTATGTGCTTCAAGCTCAATTGTTCCTGATTTAATCTTAGGGTTGTATGTGTCCTCATCTCTCTTTTCCATGAGGCCATCAATTGAGATACATTCCTCTTTCTTAATACCTTCAAGTAAAGTTGTATCACGAATTACAACCTGAAGAACTCCATACATATCTCTCAAATCGATAAAAGATACTCCACCATGGTCACGAATGTTCTCTACCCATCCTGATACCTTAAGTTCTTTGCCAATGTCATTCTCACTGACATTATCAAGGGTTACGTCTCTGTAAATGTTTCCCATATTCTTAACTCCTTTTCTATTGTTACTTCCTTTTTTGCGCGATTTCCTGCTTCCCAGGGAACTCCATCTCGCCTTGTGGCTCGATGTACGTTACCTCTCCTATGACTGTTTAATTAGACAAGTAAACTTGTCTAATTAAACAGTCGCACGAGAGGTTTATCGCGCAAAAAATCCCGGAACACAAGATTATTGTATTCCGGGACGAATAATTGTAATTATCCGCGGTACCACCCGCTTTGAGACTTAAGTCTCCATCTCTTCCACTTAACGCGTGTCACGTACTATCCTAATAAAAGATATCTCGTTCAGACAGTCAGCTCATGAGTGTTGCCATCTTCTGCTCTTCCGGGGTTACTCTCAGTCGGTGATAACCTCTTCCTGTTGAAGACCATGTTGAATCCGGGTCTCAGTCAATGCCTTTTCTTATAGCTAGAATAGTAGCACAACAATTTCAACAATGCAAGCAAAAGATTGAAATATTCCTTTTCTATCTGTCTGTTTCAGATTTTTTTCTAAATCCGAAGACAGCCGTAAATGCTGATACTGATGCAGCAAGTAAAAAGATAAATGGTAAAATACCTCTATCCCCAGTACCACTGCCTCCAAGATTATTACCAGTACCAGTTCCGCTGTTTCCAGAGCCTGTATTCCCTGCTCCGGTATTGCCATCCCCAGAACCTGTATTTCCTGCTCCGGTATTTCCGGCTCCGGTATTACCATCTCCTGTACTTCCCGAGCCAGTGTCCTTAGCTGTAAAGGCAAATACAAATGGACTGCAGGTATCCGATGTAATTGTCATTCCATCCTCGCCCATTATAACTGTAAGCTTAGTAACTGTATCGCCTATATGATAGCACTCAGCTGTAAAGCTGTCCCTATTAATTCCTGTCGGATAAGGAATTGTAAAAGTAATAGAACCGCCATCATAGGTAACTGCATCACCATTGCCATCAACAAGGTTAATATCCATAACAACTATTTTGTCCTTGTCACCATCAGGTAAAGCATTGCCTGCTGCAATAACCTTATCGGTATTCTCTGATATATCTGTTAATTCATCAATGCTTACTGTGATATTTCCATCAATTATTTCATTCCCATCCTTATCATAGAAAATAACATCATCAGGAACATCTACTGTAACATCATCACCTTCAACTGCAACTTCAAAATCTCTGACCTTATATAATACAAAATCATCCATTGTTCCCCAGTCACCTGCCACGAGGGAAAGAGAAGCTCCTACTGTAACAGTTCCATCATCACCAACAATTATTTCCTCAATAACCGGTCTCTGCCAGTTGCCCCAGCCTGTTGTAGCAAAATCCGCTGTATATTCCTCTTCTCCTGAGGAAGCGTATATATAGCATGTTCTTCCGTCACTTCCAGCCTGTCCCTGAACATTAGCATAGAAGGAATATACTCCCGGTTCAAGTCCTGTAACTGTCTGTTTTGCGGTAAAAGAACCTGCAGCTGATGTATAATAATGAAGTCCATAGGAACCTGTTAACGGGTCAGCCGTACCGCGATATGCTATTGTTGAATTACTTATTATCCACTTGCTGGTGTCTGATGCCTCAAAGCTGTAGTTATCAAGCAGACTTACCGGTGCAATCTTTACAATGCACACAGCTTTTCCGCTATATCCATATATTGTTCCATATATAGTGTATGTGCCTACCTTTGCTGTTGAAAGCTCTTCAACTGCCTGGCTGTCCCACACTACATCAACCTCTGCTGTTGTTTTATCATTATTAACTACTGTAACCTTTGCTGGAAGTGTAGCTTCTGCTCCAAGTACCATTTCATAGCTTTCAGAATTTACAGAATCAATCCTGACTGCTGTTGTGGCACCGGTTCTTACATATTTGAATACATTAAGTGATGGTAATGCAATTCCATCTGCATCAAAGAATGACTGATTATCAACGGCACTGCCTCCAAACCATACACCTGCATCAGCTGCATCATATTCTGCAGCGTAGCTGGATGCCCAGCCTGAACCATATTTTTCCCATAATGCTTTATTCTCATTAAGTACTGTTTCATTCACTGTACCATTTGGGTTATATGCGTTCTTAATACCATTCCATGCGCCTTCCCAATAAAATACACCTATTCCGGCATCACCAATATTGGCTACCGCCTGAATAACATCATTAATCATATAGGTCTGACCCTGAACAGTTGCAGCATAGCCTGCTGTAAGCTCATCTGCTGTATTAATTGTGTTCTCGTGACCATCAACATCATCCAGAGTATAAGCATATGAGGTCTCTGCAACCATTACCTTCTTGCCATATGTATTAGCAACAGTAGAAAGAACAGATGTCAGATTAGCAAGTGTTCCATGCCAGTATGAATAATATGAGGATGCAAAAACATCATAATCCACACCGTTATCACTAAGAGTCTTAGCATATCCAGCCAGTCTTCCGCTCTTTTCAGGATTGGTAAAATGAAGAGCCACAAGTATGTCATCACTTACCTCTCTGATTGCCTTGCTTCCTGCCTTAAACATTGTACATATATCAGTCCAGTTAGTTGAGCCACAGAAGGAACCGTTAGTCTCATTACCTACCTGTACCATTCCAACATCAACCCCTGCTGCAATTAATGCCTGAAGGGATGCCTTAGTATAATCATATATTGCTGTTGCTTTTTGAGCGGTTGTATAACCCGACCATGCCTTAGGCACCTGCTGTTTGCCAGGGTCTGCCCAAAAATCAGAATAATGGAAGTCAATAAGAACTCTCATTCCTGCATCGGTAGCAAGCTTACCAAGTATTATGGCCTTATCAAGGTCATTATTACCCCCACCATATCCATTGTCTTCTCCATCATATGGGTCATTCCATACTCTGATTCTGGCATAATTAACACCACAGCTTTCTAAGAACTCAAAAAACTCTGCATCATTAAGCTCATTTCCATCAAAGTCCTTAAATACAAAGCCTGAATCTGTAACGGAAACATATGAGGAAATATCCATACCTGTAATAAAATCCTCAGAAAGTCCGGATACGTAGCTTACATTAATATCATCATTAACTACAGCTTCTACAGCATTGGCTGGTGCACCATCTGTCTTATACAGATGAAGATTATCAATTGCACCCCAGGATTTAACAAGGTTACCTTCAAGGCTGATTGTAAGAGCACCATCCTCCTCAAGTGTAACAACTGAAGATTCAACGGTCTGCCATACTGCATAGCCTGTAGTTGAGATTGTTCCTGACTGCTGATAAAGTGTACTGTCACTGTCCTTAACTACCATGGAAAGACCTGTATTCCCAGCATATCCGGAAATGTCAATTACAGCATAATAGGTTCCTGCCTCAAGACCACTGGCTGTATATGACAAAGAAACATCAACTGCCTCATCGCCCTCGCCCCACTTAAAGGTATTAGTAGTATTATCTGTGTTCCATTTATCAGCTTCAACCGATACATCTGTCCATGTTCCACTTACAACCCAGTTGGTGGTATCAGCGCTTTCAAAATCACTGTTAGCCAGTGTGTACTCATAAGGGTCTATTGACGCCTTAACCTCCACAGCCTTCCCAGTATATACTGCACCAAATAACATGGCCAGCGTAACTGCTGACGCTGTAAGCTTCTTAATCATTCTTAATTTCATATAAGAAATACCTCCTTTATTACAAATAGTTTTCGTTGCGCTTTAGTTGCGCAACCGTTTGCGCTTTAATGTGATTTCATAGTACCATTCTGTGTACTAATTCGTCAATAGTACCAAAGGTCTATTTATAAATTTATTTTTATTGTGCATTTTTCAAGCAAATCTGCGCAATATAAAAGACTGATGTTGCGCATTTAACAACATCAGTCTTTTATATTCACATTTTTTGTTATTTTTCTCTATAATCCAAATACTTCCCGGTTCGTTCCATAGAAAATATTATCATAACCACTTATTTTTTCACATATCTGTTCCAGCTTGGTCCAGTTCCTGTCAGCATCGAATTCATAGGAATGTCCCCAAAGGTAAAACAGCTGTGGCTTATCATCTTCTTTTTCAATAAATTCCTCAAGAAGCTCCATTACTCTGTAATCTGTGTGATGACAGGTAGGTCTGAATCTTAATAAATCCTCCTGTACATCAAATCCATAGGAATCCCACACTGTACGTCCGTATTTCACTCCAATACTCTTTAGATAATCAACAACACTATCATCATAATCTCCAAAGGCGTATGCCATTCCAACAGGTTCTGTTCCAAATATTTCGTTAAGCTTATTTTTGTCTCTTAGAAACTCCTTATCAAGCTCTTCCCTGCCAAGTCCCACCGGTGATACATGTGTATAGCCATGTACCGCAATTTCATGTCCGGCATATTTATTCTTTATTCCCTCTAACGGCTGATGAACAACCCCAAATCCCTTACAGTCCCACACATCCCCAGACCCCAGCTTACCTGAATTAAGATTAAAGGTGCATTTAAGTCCATAGTAATTGATTATATCCAGAAATTTATTATCGGACCTTATACCATCATCATAGCTCATGGTAAAAGCTTTGTTTTTGCCTTCCCAAATATCCATTATATATTGTACCTCCTAAAAGAGCAGGTGAATCCTCACCTGCTCACTTTATCATACTGTCAATTATATGAGTTTCTTCATTCTCTCAATTGCTTCAACTGTATTCTCATAGGTTCCAAATGCAGTCAGTCTGAAATAGCCTTCTCCACTAGGTCCAAAGCCTGAGCCAGGTGTTCCAACAACATTAGCGTTCTCAAGTACATAATCAAAGAATTCCCATGAGGACATTCCATTAATAGTCTTTAACCATATATATGGTGCATTTACACCACCAGATACTGAATAACCAGCCTGGGCAAGACCTTCCTTAATTACCTTGGCATTATTCATATAATAGCCAACCTGTTTCTTAAGCTCCAGCTTTCCCTGCTCTGAGTATACAGCTTCACCAGCTCTCTGAACAATATATGGAGCTCCGTTATACTTGGTTCCATGTCTTCTTGCCCAAAGTGAATTAAGCATCACGCCATCACATACAAGCTCCTTTGGAATAACAGTATATCCAAGACGAACACCTGTAAAGCCGGCATTTTTGGAAAAGCTCTTAAGCTCAATTGCACATGTCTTGGCTCCGTCACACTCATATATTGTATGAGGCACATCTGCTTCTGATATATATGCTTCGTATGCAGCATCGTATATAATAAGTGACTTGTGTTCATTAGCATAATCTACCCATTTCTGGAGAGTAGCCTTATTAACGGTTGCTCCTGTTGGGTTATTTGGAAAACACAGATATATAACATCAGGTACCTCTGTTGGAAGCTCCGGTGCAAAGCCATTCTCTTCCTTACAAGGCATATAGATTACGTTACTCCACATTCCTGTTTTCTCATCATAGGTTCCTGTTCTTCCTGCCATAACATTGGAATCAACATATACAGGATATACAGGGTCTCCAACTGCAATTCTGTTATTAAGAGAAAGTATCTCCTGAATATTACCGGAATCACACTTTGCACCATCTGATACAAATATCTCATCAATAGCAATATCTACGCCCCTTGATTTATAATCTCCTGCAGCAATAGCTGACCTTAAAAATTCATATCCAAGGTCAGGTGCATATCCATGAAAGGTTTCTGCGTGCCCCATTTCATCAACTGCTGAGTGCATTGCATCAATAATTGACGGAACAATTGGCTGTGTAACATCACCGATACTTAATTTTATAACCTTCTTATCAGGGTTGGCTGCTCTGAATTCTCTTTCTTTTCTTCCAACTGTTGAGAAAAGATAGCTTCCTGGCAGCTTTAAATAGTTGTCATTAATTTTGAACATTTTATTTCCTCCATTCGCCTGTATATACTGTTTCTGCCGGACCTTCCATATAAATCAAATTGTCCTTACGGTCCCAGGTTATCCGCAAATCTCCACCAATCAAATGTATAGTAACGCTTTCATTACACACATTATTAAGAATTGAAGCCACTGCTGTTGCACAGGCCCCCGTTCCACAGGCAAGTGTCTCTCCTGAACCGCGTTCCCACACTCTCATCTGCAGGTTATCTCTATCAATAACACGCACAAATTCGGTATTAACCCTGTCCGGGAAAATACTGTTATTCTCAAATTTCGGACCAATAGTCTCAATTGCAAGCTTATCCACGCTGTCCATGTAGGTTATACAATGTGGATTACCAACGGATACACAGGTAATTCTGTACTCTGTGCCATCAATGTCAACCGGGCGGTCAACCACCATATCCCCATCAAGCTTAACAGGTATAAGCTCCGACTTAAGAATAGGGCTGCCCATGTTAACACGAACAGAGCCAACCTTTCCATCTGTAACATTAAGTCTGAGATATTTTATTCCGGATAATGTATCTACTGTGATATCTGTCTTATCAGTAAGTCCGTTATCGTATACATATTTACCAACACAGCGTATTCCATTGCCACACATTTTACCCTGTGAACCGTCTGCATTGTACATTTCCATAAAAAAATCTGCTTTATCACTTGGTTTGATAAGAATAAGTCCATCTGAGCCAATTCCAAAGTGCCTGTCACTGATTACCTCAGATAATGCACCAGGATTCTCTACAGCTTCCTCAAAGCAGTTAACATACACATAGTCATTGCCAATTCCATGCATCTTAGTAAATTTCATAGTACAACACCTCTTCCTGCCTATTCGCGATAAAGACATATTACCATCTGCGCGGTTTCAATAATACTGTTACCACTGTCCATACTGCATTTCTGCAGATACTTATGTGCTTCATCCTCTGTCATATTGTTACGGTCCATTAGAACTCCCTTTGCTTCCCGCAAAAGTACCAATTCCTCTTCAGAACGAACCTTAGGTAAAAGACGGGCTTTTTTCCTGCGCCTTGTCTGAGCCTCGAACATCATATGGATGGTATTAAGCAAATCAAATAGCTTAAGCGGCATACCTATTTTCATTATATCCACTCCCGGAGACTCCATCCAGTGTCCCTGAGAGGCTACCAGCAGCATATCAAATTCCTTAGGAAGAAGTTCTCCAAGCTGTGTGAAATACATGTCTGTCAATCTGTAACTGCAGATAACAATTCCGCCATTCAATGAATTAACATATTCCAGTGTCTGCGAACCACTTGTGCATACAGCATCTACGTCAATACCATTTCTGACAAGAAGTGCCTTTATCTTCTTACCATCCTCCAGTTTGGGAAAAACAACAATAACGTTTTCCATCTATACTGCCTCCAGTTATGTATAAACCGGACCCATAAGGGTCCGGATAAATAGCGTTTAGAATTTGTATAAGTACTCGTCAATCTCCCACTTACTAACCTGAACCTTGTAGTCTTTCCACTCCTGTTTCTTGGCAGTAATGTACTTTTCTGCTGTCTCCTGACCAACGGCGTCCATAATTACGTCATCCTTTTCCATCTCTTTAACAGCGTCATAAAGAGTTTCTGGAAGGCTTTCGATTCCTCTTTCCTTCTTCTCTTTCTTAGTCATCTCATATATGTTAGCATCTACGCTGTCACATAAAGGCAGCTTATTCTTGATTCCATCAAGTCCTGCCATAAGACATATAGCAAGTGCAAGATAAGGATTAGCAGCTGGGTCCGGGTTACGAAGCTCAATTCTTGTTCCCATTCCTCTTGCAGCAGGAATTCTGATAAGCGGACTTCTGTTCTTAGCTGACCACGCAATATATACAGGTGCTTCATATCCAGGAACAAGTCTCTTATATGAATTAACAAGTGGATTGGTAATTGCTACCATACCATTAATATGCTTCATAAGTCCTGCAATAAAATAATATGCCTCCTGGCTGAGACCATCTCTGCCGTCAGGGTCACAGAAAAGATTCTTGCCGTCCTTCATAAGTGACATATTAATATGCATACCTGAGCCACACTCAAAAGCCTTTGGCTTAGGCATAAAGGTTGCATGCAGACCATGTCTCTGGGCAATAGTCTTAACAGCAAGCTTAAAGGTCATAATAGAATCGGCTGTCTTAACTGCCTCTCCATACTTAAAATCAATCTCATGCTGTGCTGATGCACACTCATGATGTGAAGCCTCAACCTCAAAGCCCATGTCCTCAAGAGTAAGTACCATATCACGTCTGGCATTTTCACCTAAATCATTAGGTCCCAGGTCAAAATATCCCGCTCTGTCGTTAGACTGTGTTGTAGGTGCACCATTCTCATCTACATTAAAAAGGAAAAACTCACACTCTGGTCCAACATTAAATGTATATCCCATCTTAGCCGCCTCAGCAACCGCTCTCTTAAGAATATGTCTTGGGTCCCCTTCAAATGGTGTTCCATCTGTTCTATATACATCACAGATAAGTCTTGCGACCTTACCTGTCTGTGGTCTCCATGGGAATATAACAAAGCTGTCAAGGTCAGGACGAAGATACATGTCAGACTCTTCAATTCTTGCAAAACCATCAATAGATGAACCATCAAACATCATCTGATTATCAAGTGCCTTCTTAAGCTGGCTCTTAGGAATTGCAACATTCTTCAATATACCGAATATATCAGTGAACTGAAGTCTTATGAACTCAACGTCATTCTCTTCTACAAATTTGATTATGTCTTCCTTAGAATAATTAGCCATTAAGCTACCTCCTAAATTTTCATATGTTTATTTTCCGTCTGTCGCGGGACATATATGACTATATGTTATCAGCCGAATTTCATTTTGTCAATAATTCCATT
>CAYTWF010000051.1:0-22869 GCA_964441705.1 uncultured Butyrivibrio sp. | reverse complement strand
GGTTAATCCGCTTATTGGTTCGGCAGGTGTATCCGCTGTTCCTATGGCAGCCCGTGTATCACAGAAGGTTGGAGCTGAGACAGATCCTACTAACTTCCTTCTTATGCATGCTATGGGACCTAACGTTGCCGGAGTTATTGGTACAGCCGTAGTTGCCGGTACATTTATGGCAATATTCGGAGTATAGAGATTCTAACAGGAGGAATTTAATAATGGCAGATATTAATAATGAAGCTAGACCGGTTAAAATAACCGAAACAATATTACGTGATGCCCATCAGTCACTCATTGCTACCAGAATGACAACAGAGCAGATGTTACCAATCATCGATAAGATGGATAAGGTTGGCTACAATGCTGTTGAGTGCTGGGGTGGTGCTACATTTGATGCTTGTCTTCGTTTCCTTAAGGAAGACCCATGGGACAGACTTAGAAAGCTCAAAGATGGTTTTAAGAATACTAAGCTCCAGATGCTTTTCAGAGGACAGAATATCTTAGGATACCGTCCATATGCAGATGATGTTGTTGAGTATTTTGTTCAGAAGTCAGTTGCTAATGGTATTGATATCATTCGTATTTTTGACTGTCTTAATGATATCCGTAATCTTCAGACAGCAGTTAAGGCTGCTAACAAAGAGGGCGGACATGCTCAGGTAGCTCTTTCCTATACTCTTGGTGATGCATATACACTTGAGTATTGGGAGAAGATGGCAAAAGAAATCGAAGAGATTGGTGCTGATTCTATCTGTATTAAGGATATGGCAGGACTTCTCGTTCCTAACGAAGCTACTAACCTTGTTAAGGCTCTTAAGGCCGGAACAAAGCTGCCTATTGAGCTTCATACACATTACACCTCAGGTGTTGCTTCAATGACATACATGAAAGCTGTTGAAGCAGGCTGTGATATCATTGACACAGCTATGTCCCCATTATCAATGGGAACAAGCCAGCCTGCAACAGAGGTTATGGCTAAGGCATTTGAGGGAACAGCTTATGACCCTCATTTTGACCAGCAGCTTCTTGCTGAGATAGCTGATTATTTCAGACCACTTCGTGATAAGTGGATTGATGAAGGCCTTTACAGCACTAAGGTTATGGGCGTTAACATCAAGACTCTTTTATATCAGGTTCCAGGTGGAATGCTTAGTAACCTTGTATCACAGCTTAAGGAAATGCATGCTGAGGATAAATATACTCAGGTTCTTGAAGAGGTACCTAGAGTTCGTAAAGATTTCGGTGAACCACCACTTGTTACACCATCAAGCCAGATTGTTGGTACTCAGGCAGTTCTTAACGTGGTTCTTGGCGAGAGATATAAGAGCCTTACCAAGGAGTCAAGAGACCTTCTTCTTGGCAAGTATGGCAAGACTGTTAAGCCTTTCAATGAAGAGGTTCAGAAAAAAGCAATCGAGCTTACAGGCGAGCAGCCTATAACCTGCAGATTTGCTGATACTCTTGAGCCAGAGCTTGATAAGCTTGAAGGTGAGATGAAGCAGTATAAGCAGCAGGATGAGGATGTGCTTTCATATGCATTATTCCCACAGGTTGCAACTGATTTCTTCAAATACAGAGAAGCACAGCAGTCAAAGATTGACCCGGCTGTTGCAAAAGACGGAGCATATCCGGTATAATTCTTACTTTGATTCAGGCAGAGATAGTCAGGTAACTGATTATCTCTGTTTCTTGGTATATGATATGAAATACAAAATTAAAAGCTTAATTTCATACCTTATTACGGCAGCTGTTTTTACAGCTGTTATTGTTGTGTGTCTTTTTGCCACGGGAGTTATATCCGGCAAAAAGAAGCCAGCCAATAATTCAATTGAAAATAATGGGACATCAGCAGTACCGGAGACGGATACAGTAACCCATGAATATATAAGCTATTCTGCTGAGACCAGTACCACCATTGACTCATTTGAGACCTGGTATATAAAGGATAATGAGCAGACCTTTGAGGAGCTGCAGCCTGAGGACTATTCAGAAGCTGTCCCGGTAATTTCGTATGACAGGTATGTTTTTCTGGGAGATTCAAGATTTCGCGGAATGCTGGATTATGCCGAGGCTAAGGATGTATTTGTTGCAAAAAACAGTATGGGATATGAGTATATTGACGAACAGCTCTCCTATGTACAATCCTTATGTGACAATCACACGGCACTTATCGTTGGATTGGGGGTCAATGACTGTGGCTATGCAGCTTCAAAATATCTTAGCAGACTTAACAGCATGGCAGAGTCCATGGACTGTCAGATATATTTTGTATCGGTTAATCCTGTTGACGAGGCCATGGAGGGTGAGAAATATCACGTAAAAAATGATACTGTCAACAGCTTTAATGAGGCAATGAAGGCGGGACTTAGCAGCAAAATAAAATACATAGATTCTAACTCATACCTTAAAAGTGTTGGATATACTACAAGAGATGGTCTTCATTATGTGGACGAAACAAGCCGGGTAATATATACTTATATAAAAAGTGTTGTGGGATAGACTGGAGAATAATATGAAAATACTTGTTATAGGCGGTGGAGCCGCAGGAATGATGGCGGCTTACGCAGCAGCAGTTAATGGCAATGATGTGGAGCTGTACGAAAAGAATGAGAAGCTGGGCAAAAAAATCTATATCACCGGAAAGGGCAGATGTAATGTTACTAATGCCTGTGAGGTTGAGGAGCTTTTTAATAATATTGTTACCAACAGAAAATTCATGTACAGTCCAATATATACCTTTGATAATTCTATGGTTCAAAGCTTTTTTGAGGAGCAGGGCTGTGAGCTTAAGGTAGAGAGGGGTAATCGTGTTTTTCCTGTATCTGACAAGTCCTACGACATAATCAATGCTCTTGAGCGCGCCATGAAAAAGGCAGGGGTGAGGATTCATCTGAATACTCATGTAACTGATATACTGGTAAGTCAGAATGAAGCCAGAGGTATTGTTGCAGATGGCAAAAATATTCCGGGAGATTCGGTTATTGTGGCAACCGGCGGGTATTCCTATCAGACAACAGGCTCCACCGGGGAGGGACATGGCTGGGCTAAAAAGCTGGGTATTAATGTTACCAGATGCTCACCGGCACTTGTGCCTTTCATTATTCAGGAGGAATGGGTTAAGCAGCTTCAGGGATTAAGCCTTCGTAACGTTGCTGTAACTATTTTTGATAACAACAGGAAAATATATGAGGATTTTGGAGAGCTTCTTTTTACACATTTTGGAGTAAGCGGTCCTACAGTACTCAGTGCAAGCAGCTATGTGGTTGACATAATAAAGGAACGTCCGCTAAGACTTTCAATTGATTTGAAGCCGGCACTTGATGAGGCAGAGCTTGATGCCAGAATTTTAAGGGATTTTGACGAGCTTAAGAATAAAAATTTTGCCAATTCTCTTGATAAGCTTCTTCCCAAATCCATTATTCCTGTTATAATTGAGAGAAGTGGGATAGCCCCTGATAAAAAGGTTAATGAGATTAAGAAGGAGGAGCGCAGAAGACTTGTAGTGCTTCTTAAGAATTTTGATATGACGGCCACGGGTCTGAGAGGCTTTAATGAGGCAATTATTACTCATGGTGGTGTTGATGTTAAAGAAATTGACCCGGGAACAATGGAGTCACGTAAATACAGGAATCTGTATTTTGCAGGAGAAATTCTTGACGTTGATGGTGTGACTGGGGGCTTTAATCTTCAAATTGCATGGTCAACAGGCTATCTTGCAGGATTATCACAGAATGAAAATTAATATGGACAGGAGATTATTATGGCACACAGTATAGCAATCGATGGACCTGCAGGTGCAGGTAAAAGTACAATAGCTAAGCAAATCGCAAAGGAGCTTGGATTCATATATGTGGATACAGGTGCAATGTACAGGGCGATGGCTGTTTTTTTCCTTGACAGGGGAATTGATGGCAGTGATGAGGCTTCAGTTAAGGAGGCCTGCAGAGATGTTAAGATAAGTATAGAATATGACAATGGACAGCAGCAGGTTATTCTTAATGGCAGTAATATAACAGGGAGACTTAGAACGGAGGCTGTTGGCAACATGGCTTCTGCAACTGCAGTATATCCGGCTGTGAGAACCAAGCTTGTTGAGCTGCAAAGAGAGCTTGCGCAGTCAGTTGATGTCGTTATGGATGGCAGAGACATTGGTACCTGTGTACTCCCAGGGGCTACGGCCAAAATATATCTGACTGCCAGTGTTGACACCCGTGCAATGAGAAGATTTCTTGAGCTTGAGGAAAAGGGCACAAAGGCAGACCTTGAGGAAATTAAGGCAGATATTGCCGACAGGGATTACAGAGATATGCACAGGGCTGTATCACCTTTATGCCAGGCAGAGGATGCGGTGCTTGTGGATTCCTCAGACATGAGTATAAATGAGGTATGTCAGGCAATAATTGATATATATAGGAAGAAAGCGTAATTAATATGAATGTGATTGTAGCTTCTAATGCGGGCTTTTGCTTTGGCGTTAAAAGAGCGGTTGATATGGTGTATGAGGAGGTAAATAATGCCAACGTGTATACCTATGGACCGGTTATCCATAATGAAGAGGTTATTAAGGACCTTGAAGCAAGGGGAGTAAAGGTTCTTGACAGTGAGGACGATATACTTAGTGCGCCCAGGGGAATTGTGATTATCAGAGCCCATGGTGTTAATGAAGGTGTGTATGAGGTAATTCGTCAGGCTGGACATAAGCTGGTGGATGCCACCTGTCCTTTTGTATTAAAGATTCACAATATTGTAAAAAATGCTGCCGCAGAGGGAAAACGTATAATAATTATTGGTAATCCCAATCATCCGGAGGTCCAGGGAATAAAAAGCTGTGCAGGAAATGACTGCTATGTTATTAATTCTGAGGAAGATGCTGAATTTTTTATCGAAAATACGGGAAAAGACAATAAAAAGTTATGTATTGTGTCACAAACGACATTTAATTACAACAAGTTTCAAGAATTAGTTGAAATTTTCAAAAAAAACAGTTATAGTAGAGTTGATGTTCTGAATACTATTTGCAATGCTACTGAAGAAAGACAGACCGAAGCGGAGATTTTATCCCGTAAGGTTGATGCGATGATAGTTATAGGTGGTAAGAATAGTTCCAACACACAGAAGCTGTACGAGATATGTTCCAAGGAATGTAAGAATACTTTTTACATTCAGACGGCAGACGATATGGATTATTCACTACTCAGTGGTCTGGACAAAGTCGGTATAACAGCCGGGGCTTCAACCCCAAAGAAAATAATTGAGGAGGTTCAAACTAGATGTCAGAATTAAGTTTTGAACAAATGTTAGAAGATTCATTAAAAACTATACATACAGGGGAGGTTGTTGACGGCAAGGTTATCGCGGTTAAGGAAGATGAGATTATCCTTAATATTGGTTATAAAGCTGATGGTATCATTACACGTAACGAGTATACAAGCACACCTGGCCTCGACCTTCGTACTGTTGTAAATGAAGGAGACGAGATTAAGGCTAAAGTCATCAGAGTTAATGATGGTGATGGATATGTATCACTTTCAGCTAAGAGACTTGCAGCTGAGCTTGGCAACAAGAAGCTTGAAGAGGCTTTCGAGAATAAGGAAGTTCTTACAGCTAAGGTTACACAGGTACTTGACGGCGGACTTACAGTTGTCGTTGATGAGGCAAAGGTATTTATTCCTGCAAGCCTTGTATCTGATGTATACGAGAAGGATTTAACAAAGTATGCTGGACAGGAGATTCAGTTTGTAATTACTGAATTTAATCCACGCAAGAGAAGAATTATTGGTGACCGTAAGCAGCTTGTTGCAGCGCAGAGAGCTGAGCTTAGAGAGAAAGCTCTTGCCAGTCTTGAAGAGGGACAGGTTGTTGAGGGTACAGTTAAGAATGTGACTGATTTCGGTGCATTCATAGACCTTGGAGGAGTTGACGGTCTTTTACATGTATCTGAGATATCATGGGGAAGAACAGAGAATCCTAAGAAGAGATTTAAGACAGGTGATACTGTTAAAGCATTTATCAAAGAGATTAACGGCGAGAAGATTGCCCTCAGTCTTAAGTTCGACAGTGAGAATCCATGGCTTAATGCTGCAGAGAAGTATGCTGTTGGAACTGTAGTTACCGGTAAGGTAGCAAGAATGACTGATTTTGGTGCTTTCGTTGAGCTTGAGGTTGGTATAGATGCACTTTTACATGTATCACAGATTGCAAAGGACCATGTTGACAAGCCATCAGATATTCTTAAGGTAGGTCAGGAGGTTGAGGCTAAGGTTGTTGATATCAATATTGAGGACCGCAAGATTAGCTTAAGCATGAAGGCATTACTTCAGGATGATGAGCAGGCAGAAGAAGCAGAGACTGTTGACGTTCCTGTTGAGACAGAAGAGTAAATTTATACTTTTTATATGTAAAGAACCCGCAGCTACGGGTTCTTTATATTTATCAGTACACAATATTTTGTTAAAGGGGTTTAACATGACGGATAATTATGAGAAGTTTAAAAAAGATATTTTTGCATTGACCAAAATTGACCTCAATGCATACAAGGAACGTCAGATGAAGAGAAGGATTGATACTCTGATTACCAAGCATGGTTTTAATACATATGATTCCTTTGTTGCAAGTATTAAGGCAAATAAGGATTTGTTTGAGGAGTTTGTTAATTATCTCACAATTAATGTATCTGAGTTCTATCGTAATCCTGACCAGTGGAAATATCTTGAGGAGAAGATGATTCCTGACCTGATTAATAAATTTGGACACGGAATTAAGATATGGAGTGCGGCATGTTCAACCGGTGATGAACCTTATTCACTGGTTATGCTTTTATCAAAGTTTCTTCCACTCAGCCAGATTAAAATATTCGCCACAGATATTGATGAGCAGGTTATTGCCAAGGCCAAGACGGGTCTGTATCGCCCCGCAAGTCTTACGGGTCTACCTGAGGAATTTAAGAAGAAATATTTTACCAAAATAACGGACCAAACCTATCAGATTAGTGATGAGATTAAGAAATGTGTGGAATTTAAGAAGCATAATCTTTTAAAGGACCCATACCCAACTAATTATCATATGATAGTGTGTCGAAATGTACTTATATATTTCACAGAGGAAGCTAAGCAGGAGATTTATCGTAAATTTAATGAGTCTCTGGTGCGCGAGGGTGTCCTTTTCGTGGGAAGCACAGAGCAGGTGACTAATTACAGGGAATTGAATTATGAGTCACCAAAGTCATTTTTCTATAGTAAAAAGTAGGAACTTACAAGTATACGATTGGCATCTGCCAACCAGAGTTGATGGTATGTAGTGAATCGAAGGCGGCAACAGCTGATACAGCCATGGGACAGAACGCAGAACTCATCCGACACCACGCGTACGCTAATTTTTGTTATGCGATTTATGAACAGGAGCTTTGCTCCTAAACATCAAAGGAATCAGTTTTTTATGCAAGCATAAAACCTGATTCCTATTTGATGTTTAGCGTTCATAAATCATTGAAAACTGATAGCGTACTTTTGGTGTCTGGATTCAAACATGCTGCGTTCTTGCCCATTGTATCAGCTTAATGCCGCCAAGATTCACTGTACATACCCTCAAAAGCTGGCAGATGCCAATCGTATACCTATATGTTCCACGCTTGTATACATCAATTTTTGTGATAAATTGTTATTTCCTTCCAATATATGTTAAAAGGAGCCCCCGCAGGGACTCCTCCGATTGTAGGCCTCGCAAGCTTCTACAATCTATTCACGGAAATAAGCATAACGTATTTTTTTTTATATGTCAATCAAAAAATACGGTGCAAAATATTTCAGCTAAGTATAGTATATTCTATAAAAGCTTTTTAATTACACTTCTGCAGTATCTCATTACGTCTTCCATATTATTAATGAAATCATCTGTATATTCAAAATATGTTGTTTTATCATAATAATCAATTTTAAAGTAGGGACTGATTATTTCCTCATACTGAGGCAGGAAAATGCCTGTTTTTTTGCTGTAGCAGTTGGCAGCTTTGGCTTTGGTGCGAAAATCCTTATCAACATAAAAGGCAACACTTTTATGAATGGAGCGGTCTTCAGCCGGAAGATAATAATAATCTCTGTAATTGGAATAAAAATATTTCAATTCACGGGTATATGCCGTTATACACAGCTTCAGAATGTTGTCATAGGCGGTCATATAGCAGCTGTCATTGCCACAGGACACCCGTTTGGGAAGGGCATGGTCAAGGGTTAGTGTTATAATTGCCTCCTTGCCGCAAACACCTGTGACGGAGGTTTTGTCCTTAAGCTCTATTGAGTCAAAAGAATATGAACCATCAGCAATACAGGTATAATTAAGCATATCAGTAATTGCAGTCATGCCAAGGACATCGTCATGGTTGTGGAGCAGCAGCAATCGAAGCAGCTCATCATCATGGTTTTTAAGATAGGTGTTATATACCTTAATCAGCTTGCCACCGTCATATTCGTCCTGCCTGTCAATTCCAAGGAAACTTTCAATGGATTTCTGCTTAAGATTCTCGGATTTGATTATTTTTTTCAGCGGAGCTATCAGTTTGTAGATATCAATACTCCTGATTCCCGACATGTCACATGGAATATTGTAGAGCTGGCATTTCTTAATAATGTAGGGAATGTCAAAGCCACTTCCATTGTAGTGAATTATATTACTGAAATTATGAATAAACTCCATAAAAGCCTTAATAATCTGAAGTTCACTGCCGGGAGTGTCACAGAACCACTGGCGAAGAGTAAGTGAATTATCCTCGTAGTAGGCACAGCCAATCAGATACAGTGCTGAGCTTGATGGAGAAAAGCCGGTGGTCTCAATGTCAAAAAACAATGTGTTGTCCCTATTACAGGAGTCTGGAAATGCAGTATTAGGTACAATAATATTTTTTACGATATTTTCTATCATATGTCCTCCATAATGACTGAAAAAACAATAATTACCAACTGATTTGATTATACATTATTATCTAAAAATTTGTAGCATTTTTTACTGAAAAGATTTACAATAATAACAGAGTTTTTTCATGGACATTACATCCATAGACTATACAGAAAGAAGTGAAAGTATTGGGCTTATTAACGTTTAAAGGCGGAGTTCATCCATATGACGGTAAGGATTTATCAAAGGACTGTCCGATTGAAGAGCTTAAGCCTGGCAAAGAGCTGGTATTTCCTTTATCACAGCATATTGGAGCACCGGCCAAGCCAATTGTAGAGGTAGGCGCACATGTACTTGCAGGCCAGAAGATAGCGGAGAAGGGTGGCTTTATATCAGCCAATATCCATTCGTCTGTGTCGGGTACTGTGAAAGCAATTGAGCCAAGACTAATTGCAACAGGAGAAAAAGTCAATTCCATAATTATTGAGAACGATGATAATTATGAGCAGGCTCCAAGAATTAATGAGAAGCCTGTAGAAGAACTCACAGCTGATGAGGTAAGACATATTATCGAGGAGGCTGGAATAGTTGGTATGGGTGGTGCCGGATTCCCTACTAATGTCAAGCTTACACCTAAGAATCCGGAGAGCATTGACACAATAATTGTTAATGGTGCTGAATGTGAGCCATATCTTACATCTGATTACAGACGTATGCTGGAGCATTCAGATGAACTGGTAAAAGGACTGAGAGCGGTTTTAAAGCTGTTTCCTAAGGCTAAGGGTTATTTTGGCATAGAGAATAACAAGCCTGAGGCAATTGCCATTATGCAGAAGGCTGTTGAGAATGAGGAGAATATGGAGGTTAAGCCACTTAAGACCAAGTATCCCCAGGGCGGTGAGCGCTGCATGATATATGCAATTACAGGACGTCAGATTAATTCCAAGATGCTTCCTGCAGATGCCGGATGTATTGTACATAATGTAGATACAATTGTGTCAATTTACCAGGCACTTTATGAGGGCAGACCTTTAACGAGACGTATTGTAACAGTTACTGGTGATGCCATTAAGAATCCTAAGAATTTCTATGTATATGTTGGTACTGATTTCCAGGAGCTTGTTGATGCTGCTGGAGGTTTTGTGTGCGAACCTGAGAAGATTATTTCAGGCGGTCCTATGATGGGATTCTCATTTTTTGACCTGCATGTACCTGTTGTTAAGGGCTCCTCGTCTATTCTTGCATTTAAGAAGGATGTAGTGGCGGCAGCGTCACCTTCACCATGTATAAGATGCGGAAGATGTGCCATGGCCTGTCCTGAGCATCTGCTTCCAATGAAGCTGGCTACAATGGCTGCTCATGGTGATATGGAGGGCTTTAAGAAGCTTAATGGTCTTGAATGTGTTGAGTGTGGGTGCTGTTCATATGCCTGCCCAGCCAAGAGACCAGTCAAACAATCTGTCGGTTCCATGAAGAAAATGGTCATGGCAGCAATGAGAAAGAAATAGGAGGGCAATGAAGTGAATAATAAGATTAACGTATCTTCATCTCCTCATGTTCGTGATAAATCTTCAACACAGAGGATAATGTTAGATGTATGTATAGCATTGATGCCGGCGTGTATTTTTGGCATTTATAATTTTGGATTCAGAGCACTTGCAGTTCTTGCAGTATCAGTTGCATCCTGTGTACTTTTTGAATTCCTTTTCCAGCACCTTATGCATAAGCCTGTAACAATAGGCGATTTAAGTGCTGTGGTAACAGGTCTTTTGATTGGTATGAATATGCCGTCAACCATTCCACTTTGGATGGTTGTAATCGGCAGTGCCTTTGCAATTATCATTGTTAAGCAGCTGTTTGGCGGACTTGGACAGAATTTTATGAATCCGGCTCTTGCAGCAAGATGTTTTCTGCTTATATCCTTTGCAGGTAAAATGACATCCTTTACATATGATGGTGTGACAGGTGCTACACCACTTGCCCTTTTAAAGAGCGGAGAAAGTGTTAATGTACTTTCAATGTTCCTTGGAACAACAGCAGGTGTAATTGGTGAGACCTCAGTAGTGGCAATACTTATTGGTGCGGCATATCTTTTTATCAGAAAGGTTATTATGCCAACAATTCCAGTGGTTTACATAGCTGTATTTGCAATATTTGTACTGATATTTGGTAATCACGGATTTGATATGTCATATCTGGCTGCCCAGCTTTGTGGCGGTGGACTTATGCTTGGCGCATTTTTCATGGCAACAGATTATGTAACCTCTCCTGTAACTCCATGGGGACAGGTTATTTTTGGTGCAGTTCTTGGTATTTTAACAGGTCTTTTCAGAATATTTGGTAATTCGGCAGAGGGTGTGTCATATGCAATTATCATCAGCAACCTTTTAGTACCACTTATTGAGAAGATATCTATTCCTACTCCTTTTGGTGTTGTTAAGGAGAAAAAGGAGGCTGCCAAATGAAAAAAATAATTAAAGATTCACTGGCATTATTCCTTATAACAGTTATTGCAGGTGTTATTCTGGGTATGGTATATAAGATTACCAAGGAGCCAATTGAACAGCAGAATGAGAAAACCAAAATAGCAGCATATAACAGTATATTTGATAAGCTGGATTCATATGAAGCTATTGAGGACCTTACAGCAGCCCAGAAGGCTGTAGATGATGGTGATTTCGGTCTGGTAGTTATTGACGAAGCTGTAAGAGCCTATGATGCAGACAAAAAAGAGCTTGGAACAATAATTACTGTTACTGATAAGGAAGGATATGGTGGAGATATTAAGTTTACTCTTGGTATAGATACAGAGGGTACAATAACCGGTCTTGAAATATTAAGCATCAGTGAGACCGCCGGACTTGGTATGAAGGCCCAGACAGATGCATCCTTTAGAAAACAGTTTATTGGCATTAATGCCGAAACCGTTGAATTTGTTAAAAATAAGCCTGCCCAGAAGGCAGACAACCAGATTGATGCCATAAGCAGTGCAACAATTACAACCACTGCAATAACCAATGGTGTTAATGGCGGTCTGGCAGCATATAGAGCGTTGGGAGGTGTTTCTAATGAATAAATGTGTTGAACGTTTATATAACGGTATTATCAAGGAGAATCCTACCTTCGTGTTAACTCTTGGTATGTGTCCCACTCTTGCAGTTACAACCTCTGCAATTAATGGCGCAGGAATGGGTCTTGCATCCATGGTAGTACTTGCGTTATCCAATTTAATGATATCAATGCTTCGTAAGTTTATTCCTGACAGAGTCAGAATGCCTGCATACATTGTTATTGTTGCATCATTTGTAACAGTTGTACAGTTCCTGCTTCAGGGCTTTGTGCCAAGCCTGTATTCATCACTTGGTATATATATTCCTCTTATCGTAGTTAACTGTATTATTCTTGGACGTGCAGAGGCATATGCTTCCAAGAATTCTCCAATACCTTCATTATTCGATGGTATAGGAATGGGACTTGGATTTACTCTGGCACTGACAATTCTCGGTGCCATAAGAGAGATAATCGGAGCCGGAACCGTATTTGGATTTAACTTTATTCCAGCCAATAACCCAACAAGCTTTGAGCCAATAAGTATATTTGTTATGGCTCCAGGTGCATTCTTTGTACTTGCAATGCTTGTTGCAATAATGAATAAAGTCAAGACCAAAAAGGGCAGACCTATTGTTGATATGTGCCGTGATGATGGCTGTGCGGGCTGTACTAATTTTGCCTGTACAGGAAGAATGATGGCTGCGGAGGCTGCTACCAGTGAAGAGACTAAGGAGGAGAACAAATAATGAAAACTTTATTATTAATAGCAATTGGTTCAGCACTTGTTAATAACGTTGTCCTCAGTCAGTTCCTTGGTCTGTGTCCATTTCTTGGAGTATCCAAGAATACCAAGACTGCTTCCGGAATGGGTGCAGCAGTAATCTTCGTTATTACAATTTCTTCGTGTCTGTGTGCACTGGTATATAAATTCATTCTTACACCATTGCATTTGACCTACCTTAATACAATTGTATTTATTTTACTTATAGCAGCACTTGTTCAGTTTGTTGAAATGTTCCTGAAGAAGGCAAGTCCTTCACTTTACAAGGCACTTGGTGTGTATCTTCCGCTGATTACAACTAACTGCGCAGTACTTGGTGTTGCACTTACCAATGTATCTAAGGATTATGATATACTTACATCTGTTGTTAATGGTTTTGGTACAGCAGTTGGTTTCACAATAGCAATTGTTATTCTCGCAGGAATCCGTAAGCGCAACGAGTATAATGACATACCGGAAAGCTTTAAGGGAATGCCTATTACACTTATTACAGCAGGTCTTATGGCTATTGCATTCATCGGTTTCTCCGGTGTAATTTAGAAGAAAGGCTGGTATAAGAAATGACAGGTATAATTATTGCTGCCGCTATAGTAGGCGGTACCGGAATTCTGATTGGCCTTTTCCTGGGATTTTCCGGAGAGAAGTTCAAGGTAGAGGTGGATGAAAAAGAAATTGCTGTTAGAGGCGAACTTCCTGGTAACAACTGTGGTGGCTGTGGATATGCAGGCTGTGATGGTCTTGCGGCTGCCATTGCCAAAGGAGAGGCACCGGTTAACGGCTGTCCTGTAGGTGGAGCAGCAGTTGGAGCCAAAATAGCAGCAATTATGGGTGTTGAAGCTGATGAGGGCGTGCAGCTGGCTGCATATGTAAGATGCTCCGGCAACTGTGACGTTGCTAAGGATGATTATCAGTATTCAGGACTTCAGGATTGTAAAATGGCCGCACTTGTTCCTAATGGTGGAGCAAAAAGCTGTGGCTTTGGATGTCTTGGCTTTGGCTCATGTGTAAAAGCGTGTAATTTTGACGCAATTCATGTAATTAATGGAGTTGCTATAGTTGATACATATGCCTGTAAGGCATGCGGTAAATGTATTGAGGCATGTCCAAAGGGTCTTATAGAGCTTAGACCTGTTAAGGGTGCTGCTAATGTAACCTGTTCTTCTCACGAGAAGGGCAAGGCTGTAATGGATGCATGTAAGGTTGGCTGTATTGGCTGCTCACTTTGTGAGAAACAGTGTGAGTCTGGAGCCATTACAATGGAGAATAACCTTCCTGTAATCGACTATAATAAATGTACAGGATGTGGAAAATGTGCTGAAAAATGTCCGAAGAAAATCATCTATATCTCATAAAGAGAAGAAGAAGCCAGACATAAAGGCAATTATTAAGAAGTATAAAAATGATATGATTTTAGGTGCAGCGCTGCTTATTGCAGCGTTGTGCCTATTTCTTGTATTTAACAGTATTCACCGAAGTGATGGTGGAATGGTGCAGGTTAAGCAGGATAAAAAAATAATTGGAACCTATTCTCTTGATAAGGATGGAGAATATGAGATTAAGACATATTATGGAACAAATACGCTTACTGTTAAGGATGGGTATGCATATATGTCTCAATCCAGCTGTAAGGATCATCTTTGCGAAAAAATGGGAAAAATATCCAGAGTAGGAGAGACAATTATCTGTCTTCCCAATTCGGTTTTTATAGAAGTAATAAGTGGCGATAACAGTGACTATGATGCTGTTGTACAGTAAAGGATATATTATGGATAAGAACAAATTAATGGAAAGCGACGTTGCTTTATATGGAATGTTAATAAGTGTTGCTCTTGTAATGAGCTATGTTGAGGCAATAATTCCGGTTACGCTTCCTGTTCCCGGAATGAAGCTGGGACTTGCCAATATTGTTGTTGTGTGGGTTTTGTATTCACTTGGAATTAAGGCATCAGCTGTTATAAGTATACTGCGTGTGGTGATTGCAGGCTTTCTTTTTGGAAACCTGTACAGCATTCTTTTCAGTCTTGCAGGAGCAGTATTAAGCCTTGTGATTATGTGTCTGCTTAAGAAAATTAAAAAATTTACAATTGTTGGTGTAAGCATAGCAGGCGGTGTTGCCCATAACGTTGGTCAGATAATTGTTGCAATGCTGGTGCTGGAAAATATTCATATGGCATATTATCTTCCTGTGTTGTTGGTAAGTGGAGTTGCTGCAGGAATAGCCATAGGGCTTCTTGGTGGTATTTTATTTAAAAAAATAAAAATATTGCAAACAAATGTTCGCTCATGATATACTTAACTGAGAAATATACAGAGGTATGATATGATTAGATATATTAAAGGTGAATTAACAGAGATATATGAGAATACAATTGTTGTTGAATGCTATGGAGTAGGCTATGAGATTATGGTTCCTGCTTCAATCAGTGGCATGCTGCCGCAGACAGGCAACGAGGTTAAGATATATACTTATCAGTATGTTAAGGAGGATGCACTTGACCTGTATGGCTTTATCAGTCCGGACGATTTGGAGATATTTAAGCTGCTTATTACCGTAAGTGGAATAGGTCCAAAGGGTGCTCTTAATATTTTATCCACAATATCGCCGGATGACCTGCGATTAGCTGTCCTTTCAGATGATGTCAAGGCAATCCAGAGAGCACCTGGAATCGGTGGCAAGACAGCACAGAAGCTGATTATTGAGCTTAAGGACAAGCTTAAGCTGGAGGATGTGCTTGAGAGAAAGCAGTCGAATGTGTCAGTTAATATTCAGGGACCACGGGACGAGGCTATTGAGGCTCTTACAGCTTTGGGTTATTCGTCTTCAGAGGCCATTCGTGCAGTTCGTTCAGTGGAGGATGAGGTTACAGACAGTGAAGCAATACTTAAGCAGGCACTTAAGAAGCTTGCTTTTATGTAGGATAGGAATGTGTAATGGAGAAGAGAATTATTACAACAGAGTTTACGTCTGAGGATATGAAGATAGAGAGTAATTTAAGACCTGAGCATCTTGATGATTATATTGGACAGAAGAAGATTAAGGATAATCTTAAGGTGTTTATGGAGGCGGCAAGGTCGAGGAATGAGGCATTGGACCATTGCCTGTTCTATGGACCTCCGGGACTTGGTAAGACAACACTTGCAGGAATAATTGCATCCGAGATGGGTGTTAATATTAAGATTACATCAGGACCGGCGATTGAGAAGCCGGGAGATATGGCGGCTATTCTTAACAATCTCCAGGAGGGTGATATTCTTTTTGTGGATGAGATTCACAGACTTAACAGACAGGTTGAAGAGGTGCTGTATCCTGCAATGGAGGATTATGCAATTGATATAATGATTGGTAAGGGACAGACTGCAAGGTCTATAAGACTTGAACTGCCGCATTTTACCCTTATAGGAGCAACTACAAGGGCTGGTCTTTTAACAGCACCATTAAGAGACAGATTTGGTGTTATTAACAGGCTTGAGTTCTATACAGTTGATGAGCTTAAGCAGATAATTATACGTTCTGCCAATGTGCTTGAGGCACCAATTGATGAGGAGGGTGCAATTGAACTGGCAAGACGTTCAAGAGGAACACCAAGACTGGCTAACAGACTGCTTAAGAGAGTCAGGGATTTTGCACAGGTAAAGTACGATGGCAGAATTACAAGTGAAGTGGCTGATTATGCACTGGACCTTCTTGAGGTTGATAAGGAGGGTCTTGATAAGAATGACAGGAATATTCTTTTTACCATAATTGACAAATATAATGGCGGGCCGGTAGGTCTTGATACACTGGCGGCAGCACTTGGAGAGGATTCAGGAACCCTGGAGGATGTATATGAGCCATATCTTATATTTAATGGTTTCATTAACAGAACACCAAGAGGCAGGATGGTTACAGAATATTGCTATAAGCATTTTGAACTTGAATATTCGTCAGGTCAGAATTAAGGTTATTGCCCTTGCAGGGAATATATGATAGAATATCAGCATATGTCAGGTTAGAATAGGAGTGATTGATTTGTCAGCAAAGAATGAGACAGAGGTATATATAGGTGGAAGAACCTATACATTAAGTGGATATGAGAGTGAAGAGTATCTTCAGAAGGTGGCAGCCTATATTAACAGCAAGCTTACCGATTTTAAGAAGTCCGATTCATTCAGACGTCAGACAATCGACATGCAGGCGATTATGATAGAGCTGAATATTGCTGATGATTATTTCAAGGCCAAGAAGGTAGCTGATGATATGGATGGCGACCTTGAGAACAAGGATAAGGAGATATATGACCTTAAGCATGAGCTCATAGCATCTCAGATTAAGCTTGATTCTCTTAATAAGGAGCTTGCAGATGTTAAAAAGGAGCTTTCGGAAAGCCAGAAGAGCGTGGTAAGACTTGAAACGGAGCTTGAGAGCAGCAACAGATGATTTATTGGGCGATTTCTATTATTTTCAATGGAGGTTGCCCTTTTTATTATAAATGGAACAATGAGGTAGCATAATGAGAAAAGCAGAACTACTGGCTCCGGCCGGTTCATATGAAGTATTTAAGGGTGTTATTAATGCAGGAGCAGATGCAGTATATCTGGGCGGCAATATGTTTGGTGCAAGGGCCTATGCAGGCAACTTAAGCAATGAGGAGCTGCTGGCTGCAATTGATTATGCTCATATTCATAATAGGCGGTTATATCTGACTGTTAATACTCTTGTTAAGAATCAGGAGCTTAACAGGGAACTGTATGATTATATTGAGCCCTTGTATGAGGCGGGTCTTGATGCTGTTATTGTTCAGGATTATGGAGTAATGAACTTTATTACCAGGAATTTCCCGAAGCTTCATATTCATGCAAGCACGCAGATGACAGTAACCCATAAGGATTACGTGGATTTTCTTAGAAGGTATAATGTTACAAGGATTGTGCCGGCAAGGGAGCTGTCACTTGGTGAGCTTAAGACAATATATGATTCAACCGGAATTGAGATAGAAAGCTTTATTCATGGAGCACTTTGCTATTGCTATTCAGGCCAGTGTTTTATGAGTAGTTTTTTTGGCGGAAGAAGTGGTAATCGTGGCAGATGCGCCCAGCCCTGCAGACTTGCATACAGCTATAATGGCAGAGAGGGGAGCATATTAAGCCTTAAGGATTTGTGTGCACTTGAGATTCTTCCACAGGTTATAGAGAGTGGTGTATATTCTCTTAAGATAGAGGGACGAATGAAAAGTCCTGAGTATGCCGCAGGAGTTACATCTATATATAGACAATATCTTGACAGATATCTTGCCAATGGAGCAGATGGCTACAGGGTAGATAAGGGCGATATTGACAGACTGCTTATGCTTTTTGACAGAGGCGGACTGACCAAGGGCTATTACGTTATGCACAATGATAAGAGCATGATTGCCCTTAACGGCAAGACTGACAAGTCGCTTGAGGAGAAAAATGATTTTCAGGAGCTCATTAAGCATCAATATATTGATACAGATGTTAAAGAAAAAATTAATTTTGATGTAACACTTTTGAAAAATAATAATGCTATAATCCAGATTACTGACAGGGCCGGTAATGTGGCAGAGGTCAGTGGAGACAAGGTTATGCAGGCACTTAACAGACCAATGGAGAAGATGGATATAGTTAAGCAGCTTAATAAGCTGGGAGCAACGCCTTATGAGGCTGACAGCATTAATATTAATATGGATGACCATATTTTCATGCCGGTTAAGGCTCTTAATGAGCTTAGAAGAGAGGGCATTGCACAGCTTACCAGCTTAAGACTGGAAAAATACAGGCGCAGTGCGGGAGTAAGAGCAGAGCTTGGGGCAGTGGAATATCCTAATGAGTATAAGGGCCTGTCCGTAAGAGTAATGACAAGGCAGCAGGCCAAGACTGTATTGGGATACACACCGGCAAGGCTTATTGTAGAAAGTGAGCTAATTGATATTACAGATTTACAATATATTGTGACACAATGCCATAACCGGGGAACCAAAGTGTTTTACGGACTTCCAAGAATTATGAGGGAGGGGTATTTTGATTATATTGATGATAATATAGCCACAATATCAGATATGGGAATTGATGGATTTGTAATCCGCAGCATGGCACAGTCTGAGTTCCTTAAAAAGCGTGGTATTACATTAGAACAGCTTGCTGATTACAACGTATATGCGTTTAATAACGCTGCAGCGCAGGTGCTTGTGGACAATGGAGTCAGCGGAATTACAGCACCGGTTGAGCTTAATTCCAAAGAGCTTGGGCATTTGTCACTTCCAGACAGTGAGATTATTGGATATGGAAGGCTGCCTTTGATGGTGGCGGCTAATTGTGTTATTAAGACCTGTGATACCTGCAGGAAGGATAACAGGGAGTTTTTGTTTATTGGAGACAGAAAGGAAGATAATATTCCGGTTCTTCCATGCTGTCGTTATTGTTATAATCTTATATATAACAGTCTTCCCATAATGCTTCTTGATAAAAGCAGAGAGCTTATGAAGAACTGTTCATATATTGGTATTTCTTTTTCATGTGAGAATGAAGCTGATACCCGTCAGATTATGGAGCTTGCCACCAATGCAGTACAGGGCAGAGCCTGTGAATTAGAAAGTGGCTATCGATATACACGTGGACATTATACACGAGGAGTAGAATAATTTCATGACAACAATTATTTTAAATCTGTCCAGATATTTACTGGTTTTTCTGATGCTTTTTTATACCTATACATGCTTTAGAATCAACGGTATCAGAAATGAACATAAATTAAACAGACAGTATGTTAAACAGAATATTCTTACAATGATGATTTTCACCATTTGTTATTTTATTATCATGCATTGGAATTTTTCAGCCAGAATGGTTATTTTCTTTGTACTGGAATTTCTGTACCTGATTATTTTTGTTATGCTGTATCAGGTAATATATCCAAGAACCTCAAGACTGCTTGCTAATAATATGTGCATGCTTATGGCGCTTGGCTTTATTATGGTAGAAAGACTGGCACCTGCCAGTGCCTTTAAGCAGTTTATGATTGTCCTTGTTGGAACAGTTATTTCCTTCTTTGTTCCTAAGATTATGAGAAAAAGAAGATTTATTGTGAATATGAAATATGTATTTGCTGTTCTTGGCCTTATTCTCCTTGGAATTACACTGGTTCTTGGCAAGACTACAATGGGAGCAAATATTGCTATCCAGATTGGCAGCTTTACCTTTCAGCCTTCTGAATTTGTTAAGCTGATATATGTGCTGTTTATTGCAGCAATGCTGTCAAAGGCAAGAAATTTTAAAAATGTAATTATTTCAGCAGTACTTGCAGCTGCACACGTACTGGTGCTTGTAGCTTCCACAGACCTTGGTGCGGCACTTATTTTCTTCGTAGTATATATTGCCATGCTGCATATAGGAACTGGCAAGGTAAGGTATCTTTTTGCAGGACTTGTAGCCGGCTCAGGAGCAGCAATGCTTGCATACAGGCTTTTTGCACATGTAAGAATTCGAGTTCAGGCATGGCTTAATCCATGGCCAATTGCAGATGGCAAGGGCTATCAGATTACTCAGTCACTTTTTGCCATTGGGACCGGTGGATGGTTTGGAATGGGTCTGTATGAGGGACTGCCAACCAAAATACCTGTTGTAGTCAAGGATTTTGTATTTGCTGCTGTTGCAGAGGAGCTTGGTATTATTTTTGCAATATGTGTTATTCTTGTATGCTTTAGCTGTTATATTGGAATGATGAAAATAGCAACCAGAAGCAGGGATATGTTCTATAAGCTTATTGCCGTTGGGTGTGGAACTCTCTATATTGTTCAGTGTTTTCTTACAATTGGAGGTGTTACCAAATTTATTCCGTCAACAGGTGTTACACTTCCGTTTGTAAGCTATGGTGGAAGCTCAATTCTAAGCTCACTGCTTATGTTTGCAATGGTTCAGTCAGTATTTATGATTGTTAAGGAGAATGAAGAGGATGAAGAAGCAGAAAGAAATGACAATGAAGAAGCCTCGCAAAAAAATGAATCCCTCCAATAAAAATATTCTCGTGGCAACGTATTTGTTTTTTGCTGTGTTTATTGGAATGATTGGATATCTTGTATATTTTAATGTTGTTCAGGCTGATGAGGTAATTAACAGCTCATATAATAAAAGACAGAGCATTATGGCAGAAAAGGTAGTAAGGGGCTCGATTCTTACCTCAGACGGCAGTGTTATCGCCATGACCAATGTGGACGAGGCAGGTAATGAAAGCAGATATTATCCCTATAATAATCTTTTTGCCCATGTGGCAGGCTATATTAATAACGGCGGCTATGGACTTGAGAGCAGTGCTGCCTACTATATGCTTACCTCCAATGAGAATCTTTTTGACCAGGTAACCAATGACATATCAGGTCAGAAAAATGCTGGTGACAATGTGGTTACTACATTGGATATGGGGCTTACACAGACCGCATATGATGCACTTGGAAGCAACAGGGGTTCGGTCATTGTTATGGAGCCGTCTACAGGCAGGATACTTGCAATGGTGTCCAAGCCGGATTTTAATCCCAATACACTTGCAGCTGACTGGGATGCAATAACGGCAGAGGGCGCAGATTCAGTTCTTGTTAACAGGGCAACACAGGGGCTGTATGCTCCGGGTTCAACCTTTAAGCTGATTACGCTTTTAGAGTATATTAAGGAAAATCCTGACACCTATACAGATTATTCCTACACCTGTGATGGAACCTATGAATTAGGTGACCAGACAATCAGCTGCAGTCATTCTACGGCACATGGAACTCAGGATGCACTTATGTCACTTGCTAATTCCTGCAACTGTTCTTTTATTAATATGGGACTTACACTTAATATATCCAAATATCAGCAGACAGCCAAAAACATGCTGTTTAATTCTGAACTGCCACTTTCAATGGAATATAATAAAAGCCAGTTTGTCCTTGGTACAGATGCTTCACAATGGGATATTGCACAGACCTCCTTTGGACAGGGACAGACTCTTATAACTCCAATACATCTTGCGCTTATTGGTTCAGCAATTGCTAATGATGGAACGCTGATGAATCCGTATCTTATTGACCATATAGAAAATGTGGATGGCAGGAACGTTAAAAAATTTAAGACCTCAGAATACGGAAACCTTATGAGTAAGGATGAGGCTGCTATTATTCAGGATGGTATGGGAAAGGTAATTACTACCAGTTTTCCATGGTTATATGGAAACAGTGCATACACTGTTGCTGCCAAATCCGGTACTGCCCAGTACGGAACACAGGGCTATGAAAACTCACTTTTTGTAAGCTATTCGCCGGTTGAGAACCCTGAGATAGTAGTAGCTGTTGTGGTAGAGGGTGGACCACAAAGAAATACAACAGGTGCGGAAATTGCCAAGGTTATATATGATGCCTATTATGCTTCAAAATAAAATATTGCGGTGAACTCCAATTAGTTGTATACTGATTTCAGGTCAGTTAGTGACACACCTAACAGGAGGTATTGCAATGATAGAAGCAACAAGCTGTGGTGGTGTGGTGATTTTTCGAGGAAAAATCCTTCTGCTTTATAAGAATTACAAGAATAAGTATGAAGGCTGGGTGCTCCCAAAAGGAACTGTTGAACCAGGTGAGGAATATAAGGAAACCGCTCTTCGTGAGGTTAAGGAGGAGTCAGGTGCAACAGCTGAAATAATTAAATATGTTGGTAAGAGTCAGTACACATTTAATGTACCTAATGACGTCGTTGAAAAGGATGTCCACTGGTATCTGATGATGGCAGAAAGCTATTACAGTAAACCCCAGAAGGAAGAGTTTTTTGAGGATTCAGGATTTTACAAATATCATGAGGCATATCATTTATTGAAGTTCTCCAATGAGAGACAGATACTTGAGAAGGCTTACAGTGAATATCTTGATTTGAAGAAAAGCAATCTGTGGGGTAACAGGAAGTACTATTAACCACAACAACACTATGCCGCCGGTATTGTAATATACCGGCGGCATAACAATTTGAAAGTAAGGTAAAGTTTCATGCTCTTTAAATATTGCCTAAGGTAGAATATTCATTGATGGTGCGAGGCAAGTCTTTAATGATTGAATTGTGTTTTTGGATGAGAAAAGAACAGAACATGGACCTATGTCAATACATTGGACACAAAAAGTTGAACTTTTTTATGCAGCCTG
>CAYTWF010000050.1:0-23011 GCA_964441705.1 uncultured Butyrivibrio sp. | reverse complement strand
CAAACCATGGGTGATTCTCAAGTAAAGATATGAATCTCTGACCAACCATACCAGTACCACCAAGGATACCAACTCTTAATTTCTTTTCCATCTTATTCAATCTCCTATTGATTATTCTGATAGACTGCGAATTCCAGCTTTTTCTCACGGATTCCATCAATCATATCGCCTAGCATCTTCTGATTAGTAGAAGATGACCCACTTAAAAGATAGATTGCACCTCCATGGGCCTTATCAACTGCATTCTTCAAAGCTTCACTTACTGAGGGTTGATTATCAACATCCCAGTCTGCATATGCAAAGCTCCAGAATACCGTTCTATAGCCAAGGCTTTGAGCAACAGCCAGGCTCTGCTCCGAATAATATCCGGACGGTGCCCTGAATAGATACATCTCATATCCATAAGTTTGGTAAACGTAATTGTACAACTCATCTATCTCACTTGTCAATTCCTTTAATGATAAATCCGGAACATTTACTCCATTTGCAGTGTAATTCCCAAGAACATGACCCTCATCAAGCATTCTCTTAACAAGGTCCGGGTTATTCTTAGCATAACCAAGTGTTATGAAGAATACAGCGGACACATTTTTCTCCTTAAGTGTATCAAGAATCTTCTCAGTATTACCATATTCACCTATCTCGTTAAAGGTCAACCATACAAAGCTGCTCTCCGGCTGGATAAAATCAACTGCAAAGCCCTTGTATTTATCAATATAATAATTCAGTGCAGGTCTGTTAGTAGCAGTATCTGCTTCCTTGCCAATTCCGTAATACACACCCTCACTACTATACACCGATGTATCCGTAACTGACTTATCTGCTCCAATATTCATATATGGGGAAAAATCCGTAATCTGCAGAGAACCTGCCGGTATCTCTCCCTGGGCGACCACATGTACTGTAAAGCCTGCAACAGAAATATTGTTATATTCATCCCTGGCAATTACCTCACAATGATAATCTCCAAGAGTGTCAAAAGAAAGTGACTGCACCATATTTTTATTCTGATCAGCGGCAGTCATATCATCAGAAAAGCCATAATCATAGTCAGAATAATCAGTAACCGACGTCACAACATCATCAACCCTTACTGTTCCTGACAGCTCAAAATATATATCAGTACTCTTAAGTGTAATAGCTGGTGCGGACATATCAGCAACCTCAACAGTGAATTTTCTGCTCTCACCATTATAATCCACATAAGCCTTATAGCTGCCTATGGAGTTAACATCCACTGCTGATACGTCAACACTCATCTGTTCCAGCATAGTCTGTGATGCCCGCACATAATCTGCCGGGTCATTGCTTAGCTCCTCACCAACAGGCACTCTCATATGGCTGTTTACAAGAGTAATTGTAACGTCATTACAGCCGGTAAGTGTAAAAGCCACCATGAAGGAAGCAAGTATAAAATATATCAATCTTTTTCTCATACGCATTATCCTCTTAAAATAATAAAAAAAGAAGTCCCTAACTAGAAACTTCTCCACTGGTTACAATATAAAAGCTGATGACGGGAATTGAACCCGTGACCCCTTCCTTACCAAGGAAGTGCTCTACCTCTGAGCCACATCAGCAAATCCTTAACTAATCTACCACATATTTTGAAGTTTATCAACTATTTTTTTAATTGATTTATTTTATTTCTGATTCTTTGAATTGCATTATCAATTGCTTTCGGTGTTTTATCAAGATACGCAGCTATCTCTGAATAGCTTAAGCCCTCAATGTACAGCTCAAGTACCTGGCATTCCATTCTGCTTAGACTGTGAAATATCTGGGCAACCATCCGCTCAGACTGCTCCTTATCAATAAAAAGCTGCTCAGGGTTACGCTCAGACACGGACGCAATTACATCAGACAGTCTTGCATCATCTCCCTGCTCATCAGTTATTGGAGTATCCAGGGATATATAGGTATTAAGAGGCGTATTTTTCATGCGGTTATAGCTGGTCACCGCAGTTCTAATCTGTCTGCTGATACACAACGAGGCAAAAGTCATAAATATTGCATCTCTGTCAGAATTATAATCCCGTATTGCCTTATACAGACCTATCATACCCTCCTGAAGCAGGTCATCATTATCCGCTCCAATGAGAAAATATGACCTCGCCTTCATTCTGACAAGATTTTTGTATTTTTCCACAAGGTACTCGGCTGCCATATTATCACCACTGTGATACATGGCAACCAGCTCCTCGTCTGCAAGCTTTTCATATCTGTCTCTTCCCATAATATCCCTGCCTGTCTTTACTGCATTCTCTGTCTTACTATCTCATATGCAAGAACACCTGCTGCAACTGACGCATTAAGTGAATCAATATTTCCCTTCATAGGTATTGATGCAGTATAATCACATTTTTCCTTTACAAGTCTGCCTACACCCTCACCCTCGTTACCAATCACAAGTCCCATTGGGCCCTTAAGATTCAGGTTGTACATAAGCTCACCGCCCATATCTGCACAGACGAACCACATACCCTCTTTTTTCAAATCCTCAATTGTATTGGAAAGATTAGTTACCTTGGCCACAGGAGTATAATTAATTGCCCCTGCCGAGGTTCTTGCTACTGTAGCTGTAAGTCCTACTGCACGTCTTTTAGGAATAATAACACCATGGGCACCTGCAAGATTGGCAGTTCTTATTATAGCACCAAGATTATGTGGGTCTTCAATACCATCAAGGATAAAAATAAATGGAGGCTCCCCTTTTTCTTTGGCGGCATCAAGAATATCACTTACCTCAGCATACTCATAAGCAGCTGCCTGAACAATAATTCCCTGATGATGTCCTGTCTGTGACATCTGGTCAAGTCTTTCCTTGGTCACATAATTAATTATTGTATCATTCTTACGTGCCTCACGGATGGCAGTCATAACCGGGCCGTCCTTACAGCCGTCAAGAACATACATCTTGTCAATTGTTTTGCCGGAACGAAATGCTTCTATAACAGCGTTACGTCCTTCTATCGCAAATTCCTCGTATCTCATTTTACTCCTTTGACGGCTTCAAAACCAGCCTTAACTATTTCCATTATTCTGTCAAAACGTTTCTGAAGATACAGATATCCAACAAGTGCTTCAAAACCTGTTGCCCTTCTGTAATCTCCTGTAGAGGCATTTTTAGCCTTTGTAAAAGAATGGGCGTTACGTCCTCTTTTATATGCAGCCTCCTCTTCCGGCGACAAAGACTCCATTACTGCTTCAATCATAGCTGCCTGCGTGGAGGCCTTAGCCAAATCGCTTGCTTTTTTATTAAGCTTATTAACCGGTGCATTACCATTGTACACAAGTCTGGTCCGAATAATCAGTTCGTATACGCAGTCACCAATATATGCCAGTGTCAGCGGTGAATACAGAGCCACATCAACGTTTCCCAGCTCAAATGCTTTTTCCATGGCTTCAAACATATTGCTCCTCCAAGGTTATTTAACCAGCTCCCAGACTGTTCCTTCTCTTGTATCCTTAATCTGGATTCCTCTATCTGCCAGCTCATCTCTTATTGCATCTGCTTTTGCAAAATCCTTTGCCTTCTTAGCTTCCTTACGTTCATCTAGCTTCGCAAGAACATAGCTTTCCAATTCTGCATCAACAGGGGTATCATCTTTATTATCCCCCTGACAGCGTGTAAGGTCAAGTGAAAGTACATAATCAAAGCTCTTAATCAGTTCCAGCTTGGTTTTGTCATTCAAATCACTTCTAAGCACATCATAGATAACCGTAATTGCAGATGAGGTATTAATATCATTAGCAAGTGCTGACTCAAAATTCTCCCTGTACTGAGCAAATCCAGCATTGTCAAGCTCTCCCTCGTCCTTTAATTCACCAATCTTTTTAACCAGCTTATTGTAAGCGGTTGCCATATTATCCATTACCTCGTATGAAAATTCAAGAGGCTTTCTGTAATGACTCTGGAGGCAGAAAAGTCTGTATACCAATGGGTCATATCCCTGCTCCTCAAGAACTGATACTGTCAGGAATGCACCCTTTGACTTACTCATTTTGCCGGACTTGTCATTCAGATGATGAACATGGAACCAGTAATTACACCACTTGTGTCCAAGATAGGACTCACTCTGAGCAATTTCATTAGTGTGATGTGGAAAAATATTGTCAACCCCGCCACAGTGAATGTCCATATATTCACCCAAATGCTTCATGCTTATGCATGAACACTCAATATGCCATCCAGGATATCCAATGCCCCATGGGCTGTCCCACTTAAGCTCCTGATTATCGAACTTTGACTTGGTAAACCACAGTACGAAATCAGCCTTGTTCTTCTTATTAACATCCTCGTTAACGTCATCTCTAACGCCTACCATAAGCTCCTTCTCAGTCTGGCTGGAGAACACATAATAATCCTTAAGCTTTGAGGTATCAAAATATACATTGCCACCTGCCTCATAGGCATAGCCCTTCTCAAGGAGAACCTTTACCATATTAATAAATTCGTCAATACAGTTAGTTGCCGGCTCAACAACATCAGGTCTTTTTATGTTAAGTTTATCACAATCTGAGAAAAAAGCATCGGTGTAATATTTGGCAATTTCCATTACAGTCTTGTGCTCTCTTTTGGCTCCCTTAAGCATCTTATCCTCACCAGTATCCGCATCACTGGTAAGATGTCCTACGTCAGTTATATTCATAACACGCTTTACATCATATCCTACATATCTTAAGGTCTTCTCAAGAACATCCTCCATGATATAGCTTCTCAGATTTCCAATATGTGCAAAATGATACACTGTAGGTCCACAGGTATACATCGCAACCTTTCCATCCTGATTAGGAATGAACTGTTCAACCTTTCTTGTAAGCGTATTGTACAGATTGATTTTATTTTCCATTGTTATTCTCCTCCATATTATTAAAGGTGGACATAATATCCTCCATTTGTCTTCTAAGCTCCTCATTCTGCTCCTTAAGGGCATTAATGTCATTAAGGACAGGGTCTGGCAGATGAATCTGGTCAAGGTCATTGCCAGGATATCGTATATCATTGCATTTTACAATTCTGCCTGGAATACCAACAACTGTTGAATTAGGCGGAACCTCCTCAAGGACAACCGAGCCTGCTCCAATCTTGGAGCCCGCTCCTATTGTAAAAGAACCTAAAACCTTGGCTCCAGTACTTATCATTACATTATCTTCAATTGTAGGATGCCTTTTCCCATGCTCCTTACCAGTACCACCAAGGGTTACCCCCTGATATATTGTTACATTGTCACCTATAACTGTAGTCTCTCCGATTACAACTCCATGTCCATGGTCAATAAAAAGACCTTTGCCTATCTGTGCACCAGGATGAATCTCAATACCATATTTTCTGGCAGCACGCTGGGATATCTTTCTGGCTTTATAAAATCTGCCCTTAAGATACAGTCTGTGTGCCTTACGATATTTCCATATTGCCCAAAAACATGGATATAAAAGAGCTTCCTTATCTGATTTTATTGCAGGGTCACGGTCTTTGATAACCGCTGTCTCTTCCTTAACATAATCCCTGAATTTCATAATTACCTCTTTTCTGATAATGAAAAAAAATCCGCGAATATATTCTCTCCTGACAGAGACGAATATAATCCGCGGTTCCACTCTGATTAATCTATTGTGATTCTCTCAACTGTCAGGTTATAGACCCGACACAACGTATAACGCCGTCACACGCAGCAGTATTGCCCCTGCCAGACTCCAAAGCGCACTTCATATCCATATATTAAGGTCTGCTTACAGCCGGCGGCAAACCATCTCTGATAATATATTACAGATATTACTTTTCTTCTTCACAGTCTTTATATACCTTAGAATATTCATTTACATGGATTTTGTCAACAGTAAAAAAAATTAATTTGACTGTTTACGGCCTTCTCCACTCTTTGAATATCCACCACTTCTCTTTTTGCCCTCGCTGCTGCGTCCATCTCTTGCAGAATATCTGGTGTCACTGCGACGTCCGCTACCATAGCTTCTTCCTTCTCCATTACTGCGTCCACCGCCGTAGCTTCTTCCTTCTCCGTTACCACGTCCACCGCCATAGCTTCTTCCACCATTGCTGCGTCCGCCTCTGCCACTATTTCTATCAGAGCCATTAAAGCTTCTTCTTGGAACATAGTGCTCCTCAAGGTCGATATCTTCAATCTCTGCGCCCATTTTCTGCTTTAAAAATGCTGCAGCAAGCTCAATTGCTGTGCAATCCTCATCATCAATTCTCTGCTCAATAAGCTTTATCATATCATCAAGCTCATTATCTGCTACCATATCAATTGCATTGGTAAGAATCTTCTCTGACTTGGCTGCTGTAATATCAGCTGCACTTGGAACGGCACGAAGCTTAATCTTGGTCTTACATACACGTTCAATATCTCTTATCTTATATATCTCTCTGCCAACTACAAGCGTAAAGGCACGGCCTTTTTTACCTGCACGGCCAGTTCTTCCAATTCTATGAACATAATATTCAATATCCTGAGGAATGTCATAGTTAAAAACAGCCTCAACGTCATCAACATCAATTCCTCTTGCTGCAACATCAGTAGCAATAAGAGTATCAACTGTTCCGTTTCTAAAGCCTGCCATAACTCTGTCTCTTTGTACCTGTGACAGGTCTCCATGAAGTCCCTCTGCAAAATAACCTCTGCCGGTAAGTGCCTCTGCCAGCTCATCTACCATTCTTTTGGTATTGCAGAATACAAGACTTCTCTTAGGGTTGTAATAATCCATAAGTCTTGCCACTACCTCAAGCTTATTCTTCTGGCTTACTTCATAGTAGTACTGCTTAACAAGTGGAATTGTAAGCTCCTTTGCCTGAATCTTAACCATTACCGCATCAGCCTTCTGAAACTTTCTTGTAATGTCAAGAATTATCTTTGGCATTGTTGCTGAAAAAAGAACTGTCTGATGCTCCTGTGGTATACCCTCAAGGATTGTCTCAATATCCTCGCGAAATCCCATATTAAGCATCTCATCAGCCTCATCAAGAATAATTGTCTTAATGCTCTCAAGCTTAAGAGTATGTCTTCTCATATGATCCATAACTCGACCAGGTGTGCCTACAACTATCTGTGCATTGGTCTTAAGTGACCTTATCTGTCTTGAAATATCCTGTCCACCATATATTGGAAGTACCTTAATTCCCTCTGTATACTTTGCAAACTTTCTTATCTCATCTGCAGCCTGTATTGCAAGCTCTCTTGTTGGGCAAAGAATAAGTGACTGCACATGTGGGTTAGATGGTTCTACCTGCTGAAGTGCCGGAATACCAAAAGCTGCTGTTTTACCAGTTCCTGTCTGTGCCTGACCTATTACGTCCTTGCCTTCAAGCAGAACCGGAATTGCCTGGGACTGAATTGGTGTCATCACCTCAAAGCCCATTTCCTTTACTGCACGTAATATTCTTTCGTCGATTTTTGAATCTTCATATCTGATTTCTTCCATGTTTGCTCCTGTCTTTGTTGAAAATAGAATTCCCGCTCTTACCCTGACCATCTTAATATAATGATACCAAAAAGCATGACCTGAATTCTATCACAACTTTCACCGAAGAGCAAAAAAATACACTCTTAATTAAGAGTGTTTCTATCTTATGACACCTCTTTGGGTGTCTCACTATTAATGTAACTCATTATTTATACACCAATATTGCCATTTTGTCAACCAATGTCGGACAATTAGCGATTAGTGTCAGCAGGTACCACAATGGCACCTGCTTCACAGCTATCGCTGTCCACAGCCTGGACAGCCTGCGCACTTACCTTCATTCATTATGTCATCATATACGTAATTGGCAACTGTTGACAAAAGCGCTGATGCCTGGGCAGCAATACCCTCACCTGCTCCTGTAAATCCCAGTCCCTCTTCTGTTGTTGCCTTTACATTAACCTGATTAACACTTATTCCAAGTGCACTGGCGATATTCTCCCTCATAGTCTGAATATGTGGAAGCATCTTAGGCTTCTGAGCAATTATGGTACTATCAATATTCTCAATTACATAATTATTATCTGAAAGAATGCCCGCAACTCTTTCCATAAGCACCAGGCTTGATATTCCCTTATATTCATCTGAGCTGTCTGGAAAATGTCTGCCTATATCTCCTAATGCAGCTGCACCTAAAAGTGCATCCATAATAGCATGCAGCAGCACATCTGCGTCAGAGTGTCCTAATAACCCCAGCTCATATGGTATATCTACTCCGCCAATTATCAGCTTTCTGTCCGGCACAAGTCTGTGCACATCATAGCCTGTTCCTATTCTCATTATATTGTCTCCTGTTCTGTCTATAAAAAAGTTAGAACCTCTGACATATTCTTATCAGAGGTTCATCAATGGTAGTAGCGGAAAAGGGATTTGAACCCCTGACACCATGGGTATGAACCATGTGCTCTAGCCAACTGAGCTATTCCGCCATAATATATAATTAAGATAAATATGGGACCTACAGGGCTCGAACCTGTGACCCTCTGCTTGTAAGGCAGATGCTCTCCCAGCTGAGCTAAGATCCCATGTCACTTAATATTCTGGCAGGTTACTTTCGCAACCCGCTTTGCTATTATATTATTATTACCTATGAAATGTCAACCACTTTTTTACGAATTTTTTTTTTTTCATACAATTGTGTAAATTACTGTCAATCACTAGCTTATAACGTCTGTTACAGCCTCAATATCCCAGATAAACACCGCCAAATGATTACTATTGTCTCTCGCCTGTATACACAGTTCCTTATTAACCTGTATATATGAAGCATTAATGAATTCATATTCAGCTGGAAGAGTAACATAATTATTCATTATTCCCTGATTAACATCATAAAATCTGATTAAAAGGCCGTCATTTTTCTTGACCTTACTCATAAGATACGGCGCGCCCTCATATAATGTCAGGTCCTTAAGTTCGTCTGCCTCCTCAAGTCTGAAGGTAGATTCTATTCTTGGCTTCTGTTCATTATATACACATACAGACTTATCGTAATCCTTTGAGGTGTATATGTACTCGTCACCAGTATAATACAGACTGCCTGTAACCTCAGTCATCTTAGTCAGACTCTGCAGCTCCACGCTTATTGTAACATATCCATTATATTCCTCTGACAAAACATCCGCTATAATAGTGTCTCCATCCATCTCATCATATACAAGTGCTATATCATCAACCTCATCTGATGCATCATATATAGATACTGAATTACCGGTCTCCTTAATATACTGATATATGTTACAGTCATTTTTCAACGTGTATAAAATATTATCTCCACCATTGGTAACAATATAAGTATCCGGTTTAAAATCAACAGCTACAGCCTCATATTTCTCGGCTTTAATATTTATATAATAGAATGTGCTGTTTTTCTCGTCATATACATAGGCAAATTCATCTGTTACAACTGTAAACACTGAATCCGTGGATACAACAGTATCCTTTAATTCGATTTTTTTGGATTCCTTGCCATTAGAAATATTATAGGCGGCTATAAGAGAATCACTGCTTCCTGAATAAAGTATGGCAACATCATTGTCTGCATAGCCTGCTGCACTATCCATTGTATAACCCTCCTTCTCATATCCTGAGGTAATATCATACAATGCAATACTGTCACCAACAAGACTGCCCTCAATAATTTTATCGAATATTGTAGGTTCATCCTCCGTTGTTGGAGTCTCATCTGTAAAATCAGTTGGCTGTTCCACAGACGAATTAACAGTCCGGTCCTTGCAGCCCGTCAATCCCATTACCATCAGTGAAGCTAATCCAACACAACAAATTTTTGTACCCAGTTTACCCATACAATTCCTTTCTGCGCCTTATTTTATTCTAAAGGTTCTAGGCGCAAGCTTTACTATCAAAGTTACTGATGCCGCAAGCATTACTGCAAGTGCAAGTCCAACTCCCAGTATAAACCACAATGAGGTGGTCTCAATGCCAAGGCAGAAATAGCACCCAACATACATAAGTATATTAATAACACTATATACCGGATTCTTATCCTCAACATTACTGTTATATGGCTGAAAAATATAGTACATGAGGAGGTTGTATATTGAAAAGAAACAGCTCAAAAGTAAAATTCCTATACACACACACATAACTGTGGTAAAGCTGCCTTTTTTATCTGCAAGAACACCTGCAGCAACATACGCTCCAGCCAATGCACCTGCAGGAATGATATCTATAATTGTCATATATCTTAATCTGATAATAAAATTAGTAATTATTGCATCCCTGTCTCTGTAATAGCCATTCTTAAGAAAGCTGACGTCACAATGCCCAAACATTGTCCTGCAAAGTCTGACTCCGCTTGACATAAGATACATTACAAATACAAGCACCGGCAGTGAATAGGAAATCACCTTATACACTATTCCTGAATTACCCATGACAGTAGCGACAACAGCAACCAGCAGTGCCGCAAGTATAAGTGCTACACGTATGACTATACCATTAATAATCGTCCTTCTGTTACGGATAAAAAACAGTCTGTTCATATATTCATAACCGGTAAGACCGGAATTCTCACCAACCTCAATATCCTTATCAGCTACAACCATGTGATTAAGCTCAGCATCTGTTGCAGGTACTGCTTCGCCTTCTCTATTATGGATATCAACAGCATCTCTTGTATACAGCTTGGCAGCAATCATATCATAGCCATCATAATTCCATACATAATATATGAAAAAAGAAGCCACAACAAGCATTGTTACTATCCACAATGTATCAAATACAAGATCATATGCTGCTGGCACGCAGCCTCTTACATATGGAACAAAATATGCCATAAACAGTGAGCCAAGCATAAGAACTACCGGAGCACCTGTAAACTGCGTAAACGATTTCTTAAATGCCCTGAAAAACAGTATATTAAATATCTCGCCTGCGAATCTGGCAATTATTATAACGATAACAAGATATAACGCCTTAAAAGCATTCATTCCAAGAATTGTAAACGCGGCCCAAAAGGTTAAAGCCTCTCTTATCAGCTTAACAAGAATTCCTCCTCTGAAATAATCACGAGGATTCATTCTCAGCACCTTCAGCTGAATATATGAACGTTCATTAACATTAAAAATAAATGAATGTATTATTGAACCGCATATGCATGTCATTACAAGTGTAAAATATACGTAACAGTCCTCCAGCTTAAAGCCTGACAGACCCACCGCCATTATTCTTGAAAAAACAAGTCTTGGTAAAAGGACAAAGGCTGCCACATATGCCAGCTTGCGCATAAGCTCAAACAATATGTCAAAAACAGTTCCTGCAATAATAAAACCTGTTTTCTTTTTCCCTGATGTATACTGGCTGTCCTTAATGTGTCTGCCTATTACAGGAAGCTTCTTAAGTGCAAATATTAAGGTATTCCCACACTGCAGTGCTTTGGCCTCTGCGGTGCCAAAATAAGTTCTAAGCATTCTCTTCCTCCACGACTGTAAGCATATCAGTCAGCTCAATTCTAAATCTCTCTGAGTTCTTCTCCTCATTACTAATACCTTTAAGATGTCCCTCATCCAGCAGCACTAACTCATCACTAAGTTCAAGTGCTGTCCTGGCATTACGTGATGCAAAAATAATAATATGGTCTTCCTTCATAGAATCCAGCTGACCTCTTAATTCCTTAACCGCCTTGGCATCATATACACCTACCGGCTCATCCATCAAAATTACAGGTGGCTGCACTATATTAATACAAAGCATCTGGAGTCGGTTCTTCTGCTCAGGAGTATAATCACGCAGCAGCTCCTGCTGCTCTTCCTCTGAAATATTATAATCCCTTAAATATCCCTCCAGGGTCCTGTCCTCTTCAATAAATTCCCTGTGAAGGTCCATAAAATATCTGACAAATTCGTAGCCCGTCATAAAACCGGGAAGTATTGCATTACTGTATATTACACCAACATCCTCAACTGTAGGACTGTTCTCTCCATCCTCCCAGATAATGTGTGCATATCCGTCATCGCATCTGCTCTCTCCTGAAATACAGTTAAACAAAGTAGACTTACCTGACTTAAGGCTTCCCGCTATACCATATATGCGTCCCTGTTCAAAGGTATAACCCACACCATCAAGGACAATTTTGTCATCATATTTCTTTACTAAATCCCTTATTACCAGTCTCAAAATAATACCTCCAAACTTCACACGTAAATACATTTTAACTCTTTGGCACTTTTTTGTAAATAAATACTTATTGTATTATAAGTGATGGCTGTGATATAATGCGTTTTGAATTGTATAAAACAACTGTATGTTTAATAACGATAAAGAGGAAGTTAATTCTATGAAAAGTTTTTTTAAGAAATGGTGTCATGCCCTTTTAGGTCTGTATCTGTTTGTTTACCTTGCTTTTTTTAATTATCTTGAGTCCACGGTAACGACAGACTTTCATATTATTCATTGTGCTTTAGACGATAAGATTCCATTTTGTGAATTTTTTATCATTCCATATTTTATCTGGTTTGGCTTTATCGCCGCTGCATGTGTATATTTTTTCCTTCGTTCACAAAAAGAATGCGTGCAATATGGACTCTATCTAATAATAGGTATGTCCATAGCAATAGCTATATATTTTATATATCCTAACGGACTTAACCTTAGACCAGAGGTTTTTGTCAGGGATAATTTTGCCACACGAATGGTAGCACACCTTTATTCAATAGATACACCTACCAACGTCTGGCCAAGTCTCCATGTATTTAACACTCTGGCTACAATGGCAGCAGTATTTAAATCCAAAACCTTTGGCAAATACCATACACCGGTTAAGATAGTTACATCAATAATTGCATTTTTCATATGTATTTCAACTGTATTTTTAAAACAGCATTCAATTCTTGACGTTGTTGCTGCAGTAATACTGGCAGCACTATTATATCCTGTAATATATGTTCGTAAAAAGAAAAATTAATAATATTATAGCCCATGGCTGAGAGTCATGGGCTATATATTTCTTAATTGAATCCAAATATTTTCTGTGTTGCCTTATAACCAAGTACCGAAACTCTTCTTCCCATCTTTCCGGGAAAGTTCATCCAGATTCCGAGAATTGAACCGCGAATTTTCTTATACACCACCGGGTCCTTATCTTTAAGATACATCCACAATTCCTTCTTCTTATGAAGATTCTCATCTGATTTGGAAAGAATCGCCATTATTGAAGATACCGTAGTAATCATCTCTAAGTAATTCAGCATATATTTACGGCATTTGGTGCTGAATATCTCATCAGGGTTATAATAATCAATCATAAGTCTGTTAACACGAAGCTGCTGATCAATTCTTTTAATCATAACATCCTCATGTACGGACTGGTCCTCTCTTCCAATAAAATACCAGTAAAAATTAACGTCTGCATAATACATAACCCTGACATAAGGCAATGGCTGAAATACAAAAATATTGTCAACATAAAAGGTATGCTTAGGGAGTACCAGGTTACAATCCTTCAAAAGCTGAGTTCTATATATTACAGAATGCATAAGGATATACTGGTCCTTTCTGAAATGGCCAATATCCTCCCATGTGAAATATTTATCAACTGGAAGCACACTTGCATAGCGCATAACTCTTTTCCGCTTAACATCCACCTTATCGTATACATAATTGGATAGGAGCATGTCTAACGGCTTCTCCTCAAGAATTGACTTCTTCATTATTCCAAGAAGCTTATTGTAGGCTTCCTTCGCAACCCTGTCGTCACTGTCCACAACTTTGAAAAAATGTCCTGTGGCATTCTTAAGACCTGTATTAACTGCTTCACCATGTCCACCATTCTCCTGATGAATTGCTCTGCATATGGTAGGGTATTTTTCCTGATATTCATCAGCAATAGCTGCTGTCTGGTCCTTGGAACCATCATCTACAATAAGTATCTCCACATCATCTCCACCAACAAGCAGTGATTCTATACAGTTTCTCATATAAGCTTCTGAGTTGTAGCATGGAACTGCTACTGATAATATTTTCTTCATATAATTATTAGCTCCCTTACATTTCATTGTTATCGCTATCGCAGATAACCTGTCTGTCAACCTTCATATCCATAACCCACAGCAGTAAAAAGGTTACTGCAAGAAGTACAACAGTCAACAGCATATATCCACCAATTGAAAATTCCAATCCGTTCAGCACCCCAATATTAGTAATTATTACAGATATCAGATTAGCTCCTGCATGAAATAGCATTGGTGCAATGATAGTTTTGAATTTCTCGTATACAAATGCCAGCAGTACTCCCACCAGAAACGCATATACAAATTGAACGAGATTACCATGAATCAGTCCAAATACTGCTGCCGAAATTATCATTGATGGAATTGGTTTAAGATAATATCTTAATCTTTTGTATATCATTCCTCTAAACAGCAGCTCCTCAACAGCTGGTGCAATCACTGCTGCTGCCAGAATCTGTACAGCTATTCCTCCGGAATATACAATCCCCTCAACCTTCTGATATGCCTTAGAAAGACTGGCTATACCTGTAAGCGACACTACATTATTAAAGCCTAAAGCTGCTATTGCTCCCACAACAGGCAGCAGAATCAGCCAGGTCTTTTTATATGAACTGAAAGCTTCATACCGTCCCAGCTGTTTGTCTCTCTTCTTATCGTGGTTAAGCAAAAGAATATACACCGGAACAAGGATTGCGCCTCTTGCCATAGACATATACAGGGATTTATCATATACATAATTAATCATGTCATTGGTAAGTGCCTGCACATCCATATCAATGCTTATTCCACCACTGGAATAAAGCTGAATAACATATATAAGCAGGACCACTGTCTCAATAATACATTCCGCACCCAAAAAAATCAGCAGTGGGTAAATATATCTCCAGATAACAGCTCCTACGCTTTCTTTTCTCTGCATAAGCACCTCGAATTATATATTGATTACAGGGTCAAGATTCATCTCAAGCTCAACCTGTGCTGCCTTGCCTTCATCTGCTGCCTTAGCCAGTTCCGGCATAATTGGAAGCTTGGCAAGAACAGGTGTGTTAAGTTCACCTGCAAGCTCGTCAATACCGCTCTCGCCAAATATCTTTAGAATACTTCCACAGTCAGTACACTTAAAATAGCTGTAATTCTCTACAAGACCTATAACAGGTATATTCATCTGTGACGCCATATTATATGCCTTCATGACAATCATTCTTACAAGCTCCTGTGGTGATGTAACAATCACAATACCATTAACAGGAATTGACTGATATATGGTAAGTGGAACATCTCCGGTTCCCGGCGGCATATCTATAAGGAGATAATCAAGCTCTCCCCAACAGACATCTGTCCAGAACTGCTTAACAACCTGTGCAAGCACAGGTCCACGATATATAACCGCATCCTCTTCTCCATTAAGCAGAAGATTCATAGAAATTACCTTAATTCCTTCTTCTGATACCATGGGTTCAATTCCCTTATCAGTTCCATAAAGCTGTCCACTCACACCAAGTATCTTAGGAATAGATGGTCCCGTAATATCGGCATCCATAACTCCAACCTTATAGCCTGCTGCTGCAAGCTTTCTTGCTGTAAGGGATGTAACTGTTGATTTGCCAACGCCACCCTTACCACTTACGATTCCAATTACTTTGCCAATCTTACTATATGAATTAAGCGGCTCCTTCTGAATTCCTGCACTATTGCGATGTGCACAGTTCTCACAGCTTTCTTCCGTGCAGCTTGTATTGCCACATTCTCTTTCTGCCATTACAATGTATCCTCCTTATATCTTCTGCTGATATTATATACCAGCACACTTGGTAATATTATAATGCCAATTAAAGTATTTATCAACAATCACTTGAATCTTTATATTTACTTTTTGTCCCACACCGTTTTACCTTATATGCAAAAGAAGCCGCTATATGCGGCTTCTCAAAATAATCAATTCAATTCCAGTAGATTGCTGATATTCAGTCTGTGTATTACAAAATCTGCCTTTTTGTCATTAGTAGATGAGGTCATGTACTTATCCGGTTCTATAAATACAGTATTGATATTAGTATCATGAGGTGCGAGATTACGAATATCTCTGAATATACCCTTACCGCTAAGCTTTGACAGGCTTTCCTTCACTGACCATATTCGGCAGAATTCCAGGTCCGGCTCTGTAGCATTGATAATTCTGTCAACCTCTTCCTGGGAGCATACCTTCTTAACCTGACGTATATTCAGCTCTCGTCTGTCCTGAATGTCAATGCCTACAGGCTTATCTCCAAAAATAACAGCAGCAGCCCCATTACAGTGGCTCAGATTGAAAAACACATCCGGATAATCATTTAAAAAAGGTTTACCATTTACATCCACAGCGAAATCTGGCAGTCCCTCCTGTTTACAATAATTCCTAAAACCATACAAAAATATAAGATATCCAATTACGCAGGATATCCTTCCACCATTGTGGCGGAATCTAAGCGCCTTTTTTTTACGCTTCTCAGGAAGCTTCTTAAGCAGCTCGTTATATATTTCAGGTGTAACCTTATCGTAATCAGAAAAAAGATATATCATTTACCGGAGTCTCCAATAGCCTTTATTATTTGTCGCTTATATTCAAGAAAGTGTTCTGATAACAAAAGCTCACTGTGACGTACATCCTCAGGGTCAATAACAATCTCATCTGTAATATGACCAGGTTCTCCACCAAGAATATATATCCTGTCTGACAGAAGAATTGCCTCATCTATGTCATGAGTAATAAACAGTGTTGACAGCTGAATCTGCTTCATAATATCCAGATACCATTCATGCATTGCACTTTTGGTAATGGTATCAAGTGCAGAAAAGGGTTCATCTAACAGTGCCACTTCATTGGAAAACATATATGTACGAAGAAGGGCAGCACGCTGACGCATACCTCCGGACAGCTGGTTAGGATACCTTCTCTGTGTACCCTCCAATCCAAATTCTTTAAAGTACGGATTAACCTGCTCTCTGGCCTTTTTACGATGTATTCCTTTAATTGTAAGTGGAAGTGCCACATTATCTATAATTGTCTTATAGGGCAGAAGCAAATCCTTTTGAAGCATATAGCTTAGCCTGCCTGATTTTCCGGTAATATCCTCATCCTTGAAAATAACCTTTCCACAGTCAGGCTTTAGCAGACCGGAAATCACGTTGAACAATGTGGATTTACCACTTCCGCTCAAGCCCAGCAGGCTTACAAGCTCACCCTTATTAAGACTTACAGATATGTCTTCAAGTATTTTTTTGTTATCAAAGCTTACAGAAACATTCTCTGTACTTAATAATGCCATTATATGCTCCTATCGTCAATATTTTCACAAAAATTTCCTAAATTAATCCGGCAGATACTCATTAGTAAATCCAAAGCCTGATGGAATTTCATAGCTGCAAAGCTGGTTATCATATACCCATTTATAAAAGGCATCCCATCTTTTTGTATCAATAACGCCCCATTTAGAAGCATCTGCAGTATACTGGTCTGCCAGCCATTTCTGACTTTCCTTGCAGATATCAGCATCAAGACCCTCATTAGCATCTACAAGTATCAAAGCCGCATCCTCCGGATTTTCAATAGCATAGTTATAGCCCTTGGATACAGCGCTCATGAACTTTTTAGCGATTTCAGAATGATTGCTAAGGAAATCATTATTGGCAATAATAACTGGACTATAATCATCAAGCTCAGGTGCATAATCCTTAAAATAGAAGAAATTGGTATCCAGATTCTGAAGCTCTGAAGCAATACCATCCCATGCATAATAAATCCATACAGCTTCAATGTCAGTCTCAAATGCAGCCGCAATGTTTTCAACATATGATGAGATAAGTGTAATATCATCATAGTTACCACCATCATCCGTCACAACCTTCTTAATGATTGCCTGCTCTATTGGAAGGTCCCAGGTTGCATAGCTGTGTCCGCCCATATCCTTAGGGGACTCAATTCCAGCAGATTTTTTGGAAATAATTCCAGAGGTATTATGCTGAATAATTGCAGCTACAGCTGTAACAGGAAGCTGTTCTTTTGCCTCTGCTGAAAAAGCAGGCACCAGATAATCCTGAAAGCTTATACCAAAATCTGCTGAACCATCAGCAACAGAGGCCTCTGCTCCGTTCTCTGAGGCTTCTACAATCTGAACTTCAAGACCTTCCTCAGCAAAATATCCCTTCTCCTGAGCAACATAGAGACCTGTATGATTAGTATTAGGTGTCCAATCCAGCATTACGGTTACCTTTTCCAGGTCTTCTCCCGATGTGCTTTCTTCAGGTGCATTAGAGCCGGTATTTTTTTTACCGCAGCCTCCTATTGTACATACTGTCATGAGCATTGCCATTGATAAGGCAGCTATTCTGAATTTTTTCATTTTAATAATATATTTCAATCCACGTGGCTTGTGCCAGTGGTGGATTTACTTCTCCTTTCCCATGGCATAACCAGCCATCTTATAATATTAACTGCAAGTAGCAGTAAAAGACTTATGGCAGATATGAATAAAATAACTGCAAACATTCTGTCATAAGCAAAGCTTTTTCGTACCCTCGTCATAAACACTCCAAGCCCTGAGGTTCCTCCCAGCCACTCAGAAATAACTGCTCCAACAATTGAATAGGTAACAGATATTTTAAGTCCGGAGAAAAAATATCCCATTGAATATGGCAGCTTAATGTGGACAAAACGTTTGACTGGACCTGCACCCATTGACTTAAGAAGCTTAATAGCATCAGGGTCGGCAGCACGGTAACCATCCAAAAGTCCTACTGCAATTGGGAAAAACGTTGTTATTACAATAAGCACTATTTTCGGCGTTGTCCCAAAGCCAAACCACAATATTAACAGTGGTGCCATTGCAATAGATGGTATTGTCTGGGTTACCACAATAATAGGATACAAGGCGTTATATACCGGCTTACAGGAATCCATCAATATTGAAATAATAAAGCTCAAAATAATGCCAATTCCCAGACCTGTAACTGCCTCGCCCAGTGTTGTCCGTGCATGTGATATAAGTACGTCCCAGTCATTAACAAAGGCCCGCCATACCTTAGCGGGTGATGGCATCATGAATGACGGCATCACATCTGAAACCGCAAGATACTGCCAAAGCATGATAATAGCTCCAATTGCTATGACCGGTGGTAATATTTTACTGATTGTCTTTTTTATGATGCTTTGTGACTTTTTCATCGATAGTCAAAACCTTTTCTTCCGGTGCATATGTTATCTTTACATAGGTTGCAACCTTTTCGCAGCCTGCTTTACATGCAATGTACTGACACTGCTTAACGATTTCCATAAGACCCTCATAGTCTCCTTCGATTGCTGTTTCACATGGTCCAACATAGTACTTGTAACCTGTGCCTGCGATGTAGGCAATTACCTCATCAACAATTCTTACTACCTCTTCATCAGTTGCCACATGTGGCAGAACCTGAATTGCTACGCTTGCGTTCATAATAATGAACCTCCTTCAAATTATAATAGAAAAAGCTCCGAAAAATATTCCGGAGCTGTAAGGCTGTATAAAAAGTAAACTATCATATTATACATCCCTACGCCGGCATTACCCGGATCAGGTACGGAATAACAAGTTATTCCAAGGGTTGAAACATTAGAGTAGTTTCCTCTCAGCCCGACTCATCGAGCTCCCCTAGTCAATTGGTAGTCTACTACGCACCAACATAAAAGTCAATGCTAAAATCCAATCATATATTAATTTGTTGCTTTAGAGGCTTTCTTTTTAAGAAGCAGTGCTGCTACAACACCTGCAGCAAGAACTCCAACAATTATTAATGCCGGTGCACTTTTTCTTTCGCCTGCAATTACATCCTTAACTGAAATTTCTTTTTCACTGCCAACAAACAGATATGGTGTGAAATGGTCTGTCTCAAACTCAAAGGCTTCACCATTAATCTGTGCGCAGTCCACATATACATATGACTTAGTACTGTCATCAAATCTGTACACTACTACATATTTGGCACCAGCTGCTTTTATAGCTGCTGGAACAGTAAGCTTTACATTAACCTTGCCATTGGGCTGAACTGCCTTATTGTCTGCATCCAACAGTGCGAGGTCAAAATAAGCATACCCCTTAGTGTCATAGCTAGGATTTTTTATAAGTGCCTCTGCCTTAATTGCTGATGCTGCTGCACTGTCAATTGAATTAACATCAAGCTTTGCTGATGTACCTGTTACAGTCGCTGAATTCTGTATCTTATCGGCTTCACTTGCAACAGTAGAATTATTATCATCTGACGGCTTATTAGTGTCATCAGTTGTGTCATTGTTACCGCCCTCAGGTTCCTTTGTTGAATTCACCTCATAGACTGCTACAGTACCTGATACTTCACATGCTGCAAGAAGCATATTTTTACCATTAGGGCTTTTAGCTGCAGGAATAAAGCACAATCCCTCTGGAGAATCATCACCTGCAATATCATCAGAAAAATCTCTTGAATTAATATAGTTAACATATTCTGCATTGGCCGGGTCTGTAACGTTATACACCATTACACCGCCAACTCTTTCAAGTCCAACAAAAGCATAGGTATCGCTGCCAATCTTTCCAAGTGTCACAGACTCTGCCTCTGGACCTTTCTTACCTGAACGGTCATCTATTGAAATATCATCATTAGAGCAGTTAAAATGCTCTGGAACAAGCACTGCTGTTTTTGCTTCAAACTCATTACCACTTGTGTATACCTGCTCAAGTCCTGTGGCAGTTGCCTTAAATATTGTAAAAGAACGTCCACCAAAAAGATAATCCTTGTCAGCTTCCAGGCCGTCTGCTGTTTCAATATCATAGAACACAACCTTACCTGTAATACTACTGTTATCAGCTGTTATGCTGCCTGTTGGAGAGCTTCCACCTTTGCCAAAATTTACCTCCAGCTCATTCAGGTAATAAGATGGAGTTTCCTCTTCTCCCCACTCTCTGCTGTCACCTTCATTAGCTGTTACAATATAGTCAACTCCGTCTACAGTATATGCTGAAATACTGTCTGGCATACGAATTCCCAATAAAGAATCATATGTAGCTGCAGCATATGCTTCATCCTTCTTATTAATATCAACTGCCACCTTGGAATAATCCTCAAAGCCCACTGAATATACTCCTGTAAAAGCAAGTGTTTTTAAATCAAAGACCGCAACTGCATTAGCCTCCTGAAGAGTAACGTAGGCCTTATCAGATGCCACAGCTATATATTCAGGTTCAAAATCAACTGACGGATTAGAGCCCTTCTTAATAATTATATTCTGTGCAACAAGCTCTTCTCTCTTGGAATCAAAGCTGTCAAAGGTAGCTGTAGTAACTGTATAATTAGAGGTCTTAATTGCTGATACTGAACCCTTAGGGTCGGTTGTTCCTTCAATATAGCCTTCTCTTGGCTCACCCTCATTAGCTGTTAAAATAAGAGCTCCATCTGCTGAAAAGGTAATCATATCCGGCTGAACCCCTGTCTCTGTTGCCTTTACAAATGTAAGCGTTCCATCAGCGTTGCATGTAAATACTGCTGCTCTTCCATTGTCTGCATATCCCTCTGCCTGAATTGCTACTGCAAGGAGCTTGTCATCTGGTGATACAGCAATTGATGTCATATCTCCATATACAAATCCAGAAACCTTTGATTCTATAATTGACTTAATATCAATATTATCACCGGCTAATGTATCAACGTCAGCTGATGCTTTAATATCCTTAAGTGCTATCTTAGTAAGCTTACCTTCCTTGCCATTGACTGCATATGCCCATCCGGTTGTACTGTTATATCCAACAATTTCCATAACTCCGCCATCTTTGTCAGAGCTTCCAGAGTCATATCTGCCAGTCTGTGTAAGTATAACCTCCGGTTCCTTTGTATCTGCAGCCTTAACGCTGTTCATGCTCATTCCCATCGGAATAGAAGTTATTGTCAAAGCCGTCATAAGTGCTGATAATACTGCACGCCTAATAATATTTCTTTTCATCTCATCCTCCTGAATGTGTTATCTATTCACAGACAGGATAAATGAAGAATGTAAAATATGAATCTGCTGTTGTTGAAATCTGTGTAAAATTTTATTCCTGCAGCAATTCTTTGGCACAGTTTAATGCATTAAACAATCTTGGAATCCCCATATATGGCATTGCATGTACAAGTGCACATACTACCTCCTCCTTGGTGCTTCCTGTCTTCAACGCTCCTATTACATGTGCCTTTACCTGTAATTCTGCTCCGCCTAATGCTGCAAGCAGTACAACTGTAAACAACTCACGTTCTTTTTCACTAAGTCCGGTTCTTGTGTTAAAATCCCCAAAACCGAATGCTGTTAAAAACTCTGGAATCGCGTCCTTAAATTCTCCTGGAAGCCAGGTGTAGCGTTCCTTGATTTCATCTCCGTAGGTCGGCTTCTGAATAGCCATTCCTGCCTCATACCGTTCCTCATCCTTGACAGTCTCCTGACTTTCCAACGGCAGCTCAATTTTCTGGGCCATAAATACTTCATTCATTGCAGCAATCGCATTCAAGGCTTTTGGAAATCCTATAAATGGCGCACACTGATATATAACCTCACGAATTTCAATCGGTGTTGCTCCTACATTCAAGGATGCACTCACATGCGCTTTAAGCTGTGGCAGTGTCTGATTGACAGCAAGCACTGTTACCGTAATAAGCTCCCTCATTCGATTATCAAGTGAGCCTGTGTAACAAACCTCACCAAAGATGAATCTTTGCAGGATTCTCATAAATTCCGGGTCTGTTCCCTCTGTTGTGGTTGGTGTTCCACCAAATAATTCTTTGAATTTTTCGTTACATCTTTCAATTCTGTCCATAAACTGTCCTTCTTTCTTTTCAATTCAGGCATTGCATATATTTATTATATTTTAATTTGGGATTATCTTTCAAGTCTTTCTCTAAAACTATAATAGATTCCTCATTTTCACCTATCATTTCAACAGAAATCTTATTTACTATAGTTCGGAATTTATTATCAATTTTTTGTACATCTTCATATGCACAAAGCAAATCATTTGCATTCTCTAATTTTCCTACTGTAATAT
>CAYTWF010000049.1:0-23039 GCA_964441705.1 uncultured Butyrivibrio sp. | reverse complement strand
CACTTAGGTAGGAACTCTATTCTATTGTGTCCTTGACTTGGGGTACAGTTTAGTAACAGGAGGAAAAAATATGTTAAAAAAACTAAAGCTTTACAAAATTCTGGCACTGATAATGACGGCGGCACTGATTATATCAGTTATGCCAAGGCTTGTAGTGGCAGACCCGGTGGAGGAACCGTTAGTACTTGATTTAACAGGTAATGGACGATTGAGTATATATCCTGATGAATATATATTTGAGGGAAAAGAGCCGCAAGCGTATACAGGTGCATACGTGCTGACAGGAACTAGCGATAGAGAGGTGTATATTTGTTCAAAAGGCGAAGCGACATCTTATGATATAACACTGAGAGACCTGACAATTAATATGAGAAATTGGAGTACAGGTATAGGAATCAATGATGAGCATGTTACTGTTAATATGACAATTGAGGGGCATACTCATCTTAATGGTGGTAGTATATACAATAATAATCGAAGTCCAATAGAGGTTTTGTACAGCTCTGAAGCACATATACAGGTCAATTGTACAATGGCATTTGGCAGTACACTTGAAATTGATGCTGATGGACGAGCTCCAATTCATAATAAGATAGATTTCGAAGTAGAAGACAATGGTAATATTGATGGATTGGACACTTTGACAGAGGAACATCTTGTAATCTCATATCTTCATAAATGGGATGCTGGAGTGACAGTAGAAGGGACAGCTGACAGCATTCCTTACACTACATATACCTGTACGGAATGTGGTGAACAGCGTGTTGTAGAGAATACGGATAATGCTATACATATTCATATGACAGATTCCTATGGTGATGGCTGGAATGGCGCATATTTGCAGGTATTTCGCAATGGAGTAGAATGGAAGACCCTTGATTTCAACGAATATGAACACGAGAAAGACTATTATATTGTATATAATGAGAATAATTTCTATTCATTTGTATGGAATACAGGATTATATGATGATGAATGCGGATTTACAATTACACTACCAGATGATTCAATTATTATAGAGATTGCAGATGATTCATTGAGTTACGCAGATAATGGAAAGCTTCTTGCATCAATTAATGGCGCAGATTATTCTGAGCTTAATGAGGCAATAGATACAATTCCTGAGAATCTTACGAATTATAGGTTTGATGGTGTAATCGCACTTTATGAATTATTAGATACGGTTAATTATTATCTTGGTAAGAGTGAACAAACTCAGGTAGATTCTAAGACTGCAGAGATTAAGGCTGCAATAGCTGCACTTACAGAGGCGGGTGCTACCAAGGGAATGCTTAACATTAACCAGAATATAGTTATTACTGATACAGGATATACAGTAGGTGATGATACGCCAGAAACTGCTTATACAGGAGATTATTATCTTTTTGGAGCTACAGATGAATATTCAGTTGTAGTTCAAAGTGGTGAACACAACATATATCTTATGGGTGTTAGTTCTGTTTTGAATGATGAAGTATCACCTTTTATTATTATGGATGGCGCCACTGTAGCACTGCACTATTATGGAACTAATATACTTTCGTCACGTTGGAGTGAAGATGACATTGCTGGACTTAATGTTATGTCTGGAGCAACGCTGGTTCTGGGAGAATGTACTGGAACTCTTATGGCATACAGTGGAGAGTATGGTGCTGGAATAGGCGGTAATGGGGACGAGGATTGTGGAACTATAAGAATAGAAGGCGGTCATATTAAGGCGTTCAGTTATGATTATGGCGCTGCAATAGGTGGTGGAAGCTATGGCAATGCTGGAACTATAGATATTTCCGGCGGTGATATACATGTATATAGCTATGGAGTAGGTACTATTGGCGGAGGTTTTGAAAGTACAGGCGGTTCTATACATATCAGCGGTGGAAGGATAGCTGCAGAAATCCGATATGGAAATGTATCTGTTATTGGTGCAGGTCCAGATGGTACAATTGATTCAATAGTTATTGATGGCGGATATATTGTATGCAGGGCATATGGAAGTGATACAGCAGTTATTGGAGGTTCTGAAGATTCTGCAGGTGGTGCCATAACCATTAATGGTGGGGTTATGGTTCTTGAGAGATATTCTGAGGATGGTACAGCAATTCTTAGTGGTGATGTGCCTAACATTATAGGTAATGGAGAATATTGCGATGAAGAAGAATCGGAGACTAATTATGTACACATTAATGGTGGTAACATAATCTCTGCAACTCCACAGGCAATATATCCTGTAGCAAAGAACAGTGCAGGAGAGGCTGTTGTACCGTATACACTTACTGTATCAGATAATCTGGCAGATAAGGATGTATACATTAAGGTTGGTAACGATAAGCTTAAGTCCTTGTATGCAACAGCTTACGGGAAGAGCATTATCGTATATCTTGAAGAGGGTATAGATGCACAGCAGATTACAGTTGTTGCAGCAGAGGCTTCTTATGCAGCAGTTGATGCAGCTATTGCTAAGGCGGAGGCACTTAATAAGGCTGAGTACAAGGATTTTAGTAAGGTTGAGGCAGCAATAGCCGCTGTAGTTCGCGATAAGATGGCTGGTGAGCAGGATGTAGTTGACGGATATGCCACAGCAATTGAGACCGCTATAGACGGATTAGTTAAAATTGTGAATGGTGGTTCCGGAAATGGTGGAAACGATGGAAACGGCGGAAATGATAATGGTAATGGTGACAATGTGGGCAACCCATCAACAGGTGAGCACACACTGATACTGGTATGGCTATGCTGTATGGCAGTAAGTGCAGTAAGTGTACTTGCAGTTATTAAGAAAAAGAAAGAGACAGCAGAGGCAGATAATCAGTAAAAAATAAAAGGACCAAATAAATAAGACCAGTCATATCTGATTAACAGAGGTGACTGGTCTTTATTGAATTACTAATCTAAAATCTAGAAATCAACTTCGGTGTCATAGTAGCAGCACTTAAGGAGCTTCTCCATCTCTTCCTGAGATGGCTGACGAGGATTAGAGCCTGTACATGCATCAAGTATTGCATTGGCAGCAATATCAGGAAGCTTTGCAAGGAATTCGTCCTCTGGAACAATACCAGTCTCAGCTGGAAGACCACCTTCGCCGTAGTTCTTAATGCAGTGAGGAATATTGAGGTCATCGTTCATCTTACGAAGCAGGGCAATGAGATTATCAATCTTTTCCTCAGTAGTATTACCACCTAATTTAATGAAATCAGCTATGTATGCGTATCTTTCAGCTGCAACAGGGTCCTTGGCATTATATTTAATTACCTTAGGAAGGTACATTGCATTGGCAGCACCATGAATAATGTGTCCACCTGAGAAAGCTGCACCTGTCTTATGAGCCATTGAATGAACAATTCCAAGGAGAGCATTGGAGAAGGCCATGCCGGCAAGACACTGTGCATTGTGCATTGCATCTCTTGCATCCATATCATCATTGTAGGACTTAACAAGAGCCTTATCAATCATCTGAATTGCATGAAGTGCAAGTGGGTCAGTATAGTCGCTGTTAGCTGTAGATACATATGCCTCGATTGCATGTGTCATAGCATCCATACCTGTATGAGCTACAAGCTTCTTAGGCATTGTGTGAGCAAGCTCAGGGTCTACGATTGCAACATCCGGTGTAATCTCAAAGTCCGCGATAGGATACTTGATACCCTTCTGATAATCGGTAATGATTGAGAAGGCAGTAACCTCTGTAGCAGTACCGGATGTAGATGATACAGCGCAAAAATGTGCTTTGGTTCTAAGCTTAGGAAGTCCAAATACCTTACACATATCTTCAAATGTAGTATCTGGATATTCGTATTTAATCCACATTGCTTTGGCAGCATCTATAGGTGAACCACCACCGATTGCAACAATCCAGTCAGGCTGGAATTCCTGCATAACAGCAGCGCCATTCATTACAGTCTCAACAGAAGGGTCAGACTCGATTCCTTCAATAAGCTTAACTTCCATTCCGGCTTCCTTAAGGTAATCCTCAGCTCGCTGTAAGAATCCGTTACGTTTCATTGAGCCGCCGCCTACGCAGATAACAGCTCTTTTGCCATCAAGTGTCTTAAGTGCTTCAAGAGAACCTTTTCCGTGATATAAGTCTCTTGGTAAAGTAAAACGTACCATATGATATATCCTCCTTAAAATGTACCTGTTTAACAGGAATTATTATGCAAAATAACGATATCCGTTATTTTTTTAACAATATTATTATAACATATTAACAGGAATTATTCAATTGCAATATGATTATTTTATATATTTTTCATAATTTAGAAAATAATGTAAAATCATGGGGTAACAAATAAAGAAGATATGCCGATAATATCTTTAGTGATAAATATCAGGAGGACAATAAGATGAGAATTACAACGCAAATGCTGGCAGATACAGCTGCCAAAAGTGGAATTCCTTTTCAAAGGACAACGCTTCTTGACATGATTAATAACAAATCCACTTCAGGAATGCTCAATAATATCAGTAACTCCAGTGATGCATCAGCAATTTTATCAGAGAGAAATTATTCCAAGCTGGAGAAATCTTCGGACAGTCTTTATGAGTATGCGCAAAAGCTCGCGGCTACAGATAAGGATTCTGTATACGATAAGTCAGCTTCAGATACAAAGGAAATTGTGACAGATATATCAGAGCTTGTTGATAATTATAATACAACAATTAAACAGCTTCAGACAACAGGAGGAACACTTAACAGCTTTTATCTTAAGCAGATGAAGGAGCTGATTAGTGATAGCAAGGAGGCTCTTGAGGGAATAGGAATAACTCAGGCTAAGGATGGAAGTCTTGTTATTGATGATAATGCTCTTAAGAAGGCTGATGTAGATACACTTAAGAAGGTTTTTGGTGGGGAAGCAGGACTGGCTGCTAAGCTTGGAATACTTGGAAAGCATGTAAGTGACAATGCGGCCGCCAATCTGGCAAGTATATCTAATCAGTATACTGCCAATGGTACATCAAGTATCAACTCATTTGAAGCAAGCAAATATGATTATTTGGGATAAAATGGTATGAGAAAGCTATTATTAGAGCTGTCTAATGGAATTGTAGGAGATTATCAAACTGAATTTAGTGATTTTACAGATGGAATATTTGTTATTAACAGGTCATTTACTATAGATAGTGTAGATGCTGATGGTGTGAGATATGGCTATCTGACAAAAGAAGTTAAAGATAATTACAAGATTATTCAACTTGACAGTGGAGCTGACGATAGTGCATTGATAAGAATACAATACCATGGAATACTTGATGGAACCACAGGAGGATACCCATATGCGAAGGAGCGAACCTCAGATGAGTTTTATATTTTAAGGAGCGAGACGGTATTTTATCCAATTACGGCTGCTCCAGACTCAAGAGAGTATGAAGAGCTGCTGATGAATATGGATGCACATAGTGTATTTCAGGTTACTATTAATCTTAAGGATACTCGTCAGGTATGTACAAATTTGAAAATAGTATCACAAAATACATACACGGGATGGAACCCCACAGTTGCAGTAGGCAGATACAGTACGCTTAATAGCTGGTATGGTACAATATTTTATCATGACATTGACAGTAAGCGCCTGGGTGAAGTGGAAGGTGTGATTACTGCTGTTAATGAATATATGATGAGATATAAAAAGGCACGGATAAATGATTATCAGATAATCTGTATTCCAAATGGGTATGGAAGCTTTGTACTGCCAGGAACCATGTTTGTGGCAGAGGAAGGATTGGATGGTGGTCAGCTGCTGATACATGAGCTGATTCATACTAACTGGAATCCATGCTGTACAGCTTCAGGGGTTTTACAGGCCCGCTTTTTTGATGAGGCAATTACACAGTACTTTATGTGCAGGGTATGCATAGAGCTGGGAATTAAGAGTCGCGAGACCTTTGTAAAAGAATTTGAAGATGAATATTGCGCATATGTCAGTGAGGGCTATGAGATTGTTCCGATTGAAAAATATGCACAGTTGGAATATGGAGATTTATCATACTCGTTTGGCCCATTGTTTCTATTGGCAATAGAGGAGCTTATAGGCATAGCTGAAATGGACAAAGTACTTTCCAGAATGCTTGAGGATTTTGCTGAAACAGAAATAGATTTACAGTCCTTTCAAGGCTTGTTCCCAAAAGAAACAAAAGGGTTGTTTGACAGCTATGTATATGGAACAGAAGCGGCAGAAAATATTATTAAGAAAGTGGGTGACCGAGGATGAAGGTGTTGGTATCGGGTCTTGTTAATATTGAGACTACAATTAAGATTAAAGAGTTTCCAATTAATTATTTTCCTATTGATTATCCATTTTTTGGGGTTAATATGAATGTATCTGGAGTAGGGATTAATATAGCTAAGGCCATGCATACACTGGGAGATGAGATTAATCTTTTTTCCTTCACGGGCAAGGATATGGAGAGCAGAATGATACTTACGGAGCTGGAGCAAAGTGGTATTGCTGCTGATAATATAAGCCATACCCTTAAGCAGACACCTGCTTCGGCAGTCCTTTATGATGAGACCGGAAGACGTCAGATATATTGTGACCTTAAGGATATACAGGAGGTTAGTGCACAGTCGGAGCAGGTTAAGTGCTTTGAGGATAATGATTTGTATATTCTATGTAATATTAATTTTAATCGTGAGCTGATTAAGAAGGCACGTTCCATGGGTAAAATAACGGCATCAGACGTTCATGTTCTTGGTGATATACATGATACGTATAACGAGGATTTTATGAGGTATTCAGATATTTTGTTTTTAAGTGATGAGAATATTCCCTGTGAGCCTGAGCAATTTATCAAGGAAATAGCGCAGGAATACAATAATCGGATTATCGTTATTGGAAGAGGAAGTAAGGGCGCAATGCTTTATGACAGCCAGAGCAGAGACGTTGTAAGTCTTGAAGCCGTACACATGGGTGAAGTGGTTAATACAGTTGGTGCCGGTGATGCCCTTTTTTCAGCATTCCTGCATTTCTATATGAAGGAGCAGGACGCCAGGGCAGCACTTATGAAGGCACAGATATTTGCTTCAATTAAGATAGGCTGCAATGGAGCTGCAATTGGGTTTGCAGATGAGAGCAGAATTGAGGCGGAGTATGCTTTGCGTGGATGGCTAAGTGAGCGGAGAAAATAGTTATTTTCAAGTAAATAATCGAGCAATAGAGGCAAAAATAATACATATTACTATTCCTACGGCAGTTGGTATGGCGGCGGCAATTCCGGTCCATTTCCAGCTGCCGGTTTCTTTTCTTATGGTGAGTAATGTGGTGGAGCAGGGCCAGTGGTTCAGGGAGAAAAGAATCATGCTTACGGCAGTAATCCATGTCCAGCCATTCTCAACAAACAGCTCCTTCATCTGCGTAAGGCTGCTAAGCTCCATAATGCTGCCCTGTGCCATGTATGCCATAATAATTATTGGAACTACAATCTCATTGGCAGGAAAACCCAGAATAAAGGCAATGAGAATTACACCATCAAGCCCCATAAGCTGCGCAAATGGGTCTAAAAAGCCGGCACAGTGGCTAAGCAGGCTGACATTTCCAATTTCAATATTGGCCATAAGCCATATAATAAGTCCAGCAGGAGCCGCTACTGATACTGCACGTGCAAGCACAAAAAGAGTACGGTCAAAGATGGAGCGAATTATTACTCTTCCAATCTGCGGCTTACGGTAGGGCGGTAGCTCAAGGGTAAAAGAGGAGGGTATTCCCTTTAGAAGTGTTATGGACAGTATTCTGGTAACGGCAAAGGTAATTAATACTCCGAATACAATTGCGGCTGTCAATATAACTGCAGACAGGGAGGATGAAAGCAGACCACCTGCCGCTCCTGCAAAAAACATTGTTATAATGGCAATCAGAGTTGGAAACCTGCCGTTACAGGGTACAAAATTATTGGTAAGTATTGCCATAAGCCGTTCCCGTGGGGAGTCAATAATTCTACAGCCAATAATACCGGCGGCATTACAGCCAAAACCCATACACATACAGAGTGCCTGTTTCCCGCAGGCGTGGCATTTCTGAAAGGGTTTATCCAGGTTGTAGGCAATACGCGGCAGATAACCAAAATCCTCTATAAGGGTAAACAGGGGGAAGAAGATTGCCATGGGAGGAAGCATAACTGAAACAACCCATGCCAGCACCCGGTATACCCCTAATACAAGAATCCCGTGGAGCCAGCCAGGGGCATGTATATAGGTAAAAAAATCAGTCAGTCTTTCCTGAAGCCAGAATAAACCATTAGAAATGAGCTGGGAGGGATAGTTGGCTCCGGTTATTGTAAGCCAGAATATTATTGCCAGCAGTATTAGCATAACAGGATATCCTGTGAGACGGCTTGTTAATATTTTGTCAAGTCTGCGGTCCCTTGCCGCATATTGGTGGTTATTATATGTAACTACGCCATTGCAAAGCTCTTCAGCACTTTTAACAAGGGCTGATACAATCAGGTCCTTTATAGAATCACCGTTATTTACATTGTCAGCGGTCAGAAGCTCTTTTGCCTGATTAAGCAGAAGCAGTAGCTTTTCATCAGTTAGAAAATCCTCCCCAAGATAGGAATTAATCTCATTGACCAGAGCCTGGTCCTGGTCTAAGAGCTTTAGAGCAAGCCATCGACTGTTAAGCCTTGAACCACATTTTTGCGCAATGTATGGTTCCAGGATTGCAATGGCATTTTCCAAAGGCTCCTGATATTTTACTACATATGCACCTGCAGGTTTACTGCTGTAATCAAAGGTATCGAGTGCGTTTGTAAGACTTTGGAGACTCTTTTTTTTGCGAGCGGTTGTTCCTACTACAGGAACACCAAGACGCTTAGACAGCAAAGGAAGGTTAATTGTTATATTTTTGTGCCTGGCTTCATCCAGCAGATTTACGCATACAATTACACGAGGTGCAATTTCAATGGTCTGCAGTACAAGATTTAGATTGCGTTCAAGACAGGTGGCGTCACATACAACAACAACTGCATCAGGATGTCCAAAGCATATGAAATTGCGGGCGACCTCCTCCTCAGCTGAGTGGGCCATGAGAGAATAGGTTCCTGGAATATCTACCATGACATAAGAATGCTTTTTGGTTGAGCAGTGTCCCTGTGCGTTGGCAACAGTTTTACCGGGCCAGTTGCCGGTATGCTGGTTCATACCTGTTAATCCGTTAAAAACAGTACTTTTGCCCACATTAGGATTGCCTGCCAGTGCGATTACTTTGGTATCTAATGAATTGTTAGTAAGCTCCATGTTAAATCCTCCATCTATGAGCCTGAAATAATTAATATATTTGCGCAGTCCTTGTTACGAATTGCGATTACTGCGCCACGAATCAGATACGTGCAGGGGTCACCGCCTGGACTTCGTCCTACACATTCAACTCTGGTATTTTCAATTAATCCTATATCTAAAAGCCTCCGCCTCATGGTGCCGGTGGACTTAAGGCTTCTGATAACCGCGTGCTCGCCAGGGGCAATATCCTTAAGCGTGAGCTGTTTCATTTTAAACCCTCATTTCAATATGAAATTATGAAAACATTCTATTATTATTCTATGCATTAAGTTAAAAAATGTGAGTGGCCTGATTATGCAAAATTCCATTGAAACTGCTGTGTACAAGGAATATACTATTAGTTAATAGATTAACAATATCGAGGTTGCAGATATGAATGGAGAATGGTCCGAACTTAACAAAATAATGCAGACGCAGATTAAGAAAAAAGATACCTGTGAGGCGGGGATAGAGACTCTAATTAAATTACGAAATGAGCTGATGCAGACGTTACTTTCTTTTAAAGATTGTCTGCCAAGAGACTCTTTTAATGCAATCCCGTATATTAATGCTGACGGCTATCATAGCAAAACAATTGCCTATTCAATTTGGCATATTTTCAGGATTGAGGATATTGTTGCTCATACACTGATAAAGGATGACCAGCAAATATTTTTTTCAGGAGGATATCAGAAACGAATTCTCTCACCTATTATAACAACCGGTAATGAACTGGTTAAACAGGAGATTGCTGATTTCTCCAGACAGCTTGATATTGAACAGTTATTTTCTTATGCCTGTGAGGTAAAGGAAAGTACAGAAAAAATAATTAAATCATTATCCTATGGAGATATGAAGCTGAGGGTGCCGCAGGAAAGAAGAGAAAAATTGATTCTATTGAATGTGGTAAGCAACAATCCGAATGCATATTGGCTCATAGATTATTGGTGCAACAAGGATTTTCGTGGATTAATTCAAATGCCATTTTCAAGACATTGGATTATGCACATAGAAGCCAGCCAAAGAATTGAAAAAGCCCTTAAGAAATAAAATTGATTTGTGTATTGTTTTTGAAGCATATATGTACTTGCACAAGTATAAAAAAACAAGTATTATTAACATAGTTGTATTAAATAATAACGCTTATATAAATAGGGCGTTATTCTTATTGGGGAGAACCTATGCGTTACGTACAAATGAAATATGTGGAGCCTGGAATGCAGCTGGCAAGAAATCTTAAGGATTCCAACGGCGTTACCTTATTGAGAGCTTCAGGCGAACTGGATGCCAGAACTATTGATAAGCTTGAACAATATGGATATGCAGGTCTCTATATCAGTGACCGCGTCTCAGAGGGAATTGAGATTGATGATGTAATCAGTGAGAAGATTAGAGAGCAGGCTATTGAACAGATTAAGAATAAGAATATAGAAGGCTGCATTCGTGTGGCTAATCAGATAGTTGATGAGCTTACAAGCAGGGGTAATATCAGACTGGATATTACATATGTCAGAGCATTTGATGATGCTATATATGCCCATTCAGTTAATGTGGCTATATATGCCTGCATTATTGGAATTGGAATGGGGTATTCACGCTTTGTTCTTAATAAGCTGGTTGTGGCATCACTTCTTCATGATTTGGGTAAGCTTGCTATTCCGGATGAGGTTACCAAGAAGCATTCAAGGCTGACTCCGGATGAGTATATGCTTATTAAGACCCATGCAAAGTTATCCTATGAATATATTAAAAATAGTAAGGCATTAGAAGAGTGTATTAAAGACGCTGTACTTCACCATCATGAGAATGAGGATGGAAGTGGGTACCCGGATAGAATAGCGGGCAAAGCACTTTCAATCTATTCCAAAATACTGCATGTTGCAGATGTGTATGATGCACTTGTTTCCAAGCGCCCATATAAAGAGCCTTATTCACCCAATGAGGTAGTAGAATACCTGATGGGTGGATGTAACATTATGTTTGACAGTAAAGTAGTAGATGCTCTGATTAAATATGTGCCACTGTTTCCTCTTGGAACTGAGGTAGTACTGTCAGACGGCAGAAGAGCCATAGTGAGAGCTAATAGAGGTGCACATAATCTCAGACCGATAATCAGATTTTTTAATGGTACAGAGATGGACCTGGCAAAGCCGGAAAATAACAGTGTTATTATTAATACATTAGGCTGCGCAGATAAAAAAGAGATTGCAGATTCTGAGCGCAAACGTCCCAGAATGATTGGTAAAGAAAGACGTCCAAGAATCCTTGCAGTTGATGATATGATAACTAATCTACAGATGCTTAGAGATATCCTTGATGACTATTATGACATGGTATATCTTAAATCCGGCGAGCAAACCTTACATTATCTTGAGAAGAATGGTGTGCCTGATTTAATTCTTATGGATATTGAGATGCCTGGATTAGATGGAATGGATACTGTACGGGCAATTCGTTTACAGTATGGAGAGGTTCCAGTAATGTTTGTTACATCAAGAAGAGACCGGAATACAATTCTTGAATGCAAGGATATTCATATGTCGGGATATATTATTAAGCCATACCAGGCAACCTTTATACGTTCAGAAATAGAACGTATTTTAGAGGGTCGTCCTATTGGACAATAGGGAAGGGGAGAATATGGTATTTATTCAGTTGGCATTTCTGGGGTATCTTTTGTATACAGCAGAAAAATATCTTATTATGAAAATATCCTCCAGGGAGCATCGTCTGCTCCCTGTTATTTTGGTACTTGCAGGTCTGTATAATTTCTATCGAGTTGTAGAGTGCGTTACAGATTCCGCGGATACCTTTGAATTATTGGAGCAGCTGCTTGTAATGCAGGCAGTGTTCGGAGTAATACACTATAAGAAGGATTTCATGCACTTGAAGTTCTTTCGTGGGGCAGAGGTTCTTTTTTTCATTGTGTTAATCCTTGCGGATATTAGTATGATTCTCTGCTACCAGAGACTTGGGTCTGCAGGAATACCTTATCGTATAGGTATGGCACTTTTTCTCGTTGTTTTGTTTTGCATGAATTTCTATATCAAATTCTTTATGAATATGAAGAAAAGAGAAAAGATGGTGGGATATACTTTGTACATATCCTTTCTTATTGTTATAGCCGCTCTTATTATTACCCCATTTATTCATCATGAATGGAGTGCATTACTGACTCCGTTTTCACTGTTTATTATAGAGACACAGTTAAACAGATTGATGAAGAACGGATACATTGTTGATTCTAACTATCTGCTTAAGAATCAGCTCTTTAACAGTGGCGCAGTTATGACTGCACTTTTTGATGAGGATTATTATCTTATAGATGTTAATGAGGCTGCCGAGCATGCGGTTATGGAAAGCAAGTGGGATATAGAGATATCTTATACCAAACAATACATACACGAGATTGATTATCTGATTAACCGAAAAGACAGTAATGAAGAGGTTAAGCTTGGAAAAAATTTCTTCCGAGTACATATTGCAAAGGTTAACTACATGAACCGCCTCCGTGGATATGTGGTAAATCTTATTGACCTGACAGAAGAAAAAGAAGAAAATCTTCTGATGGAATCGTTGAAAAGGGAGGCTGAAAGTGCTGCTCAGCTTAAAGGGCGTTTTCTTGCAAGCATGAGTCATGAGCTGCGAAGTCCACTTCATGCGATTATTGGATATTGTGATATTCTCAATCGCCAAAAGGATATTAGTGAAAGATATCACAAGATGATTGGGAGTATTAAAAGTGCGGGCAATACCTTGCTGAGGGTTGTTAATTCTATTTTGGATTATTCCAAGATGGAGGCAGGTAAGCTGGAAATCAAGCATCAGGAGTATGACTTTCAGGCGGTGCTGCATAATCTTTTGCTTGAGAGCCTTATTAATAAAAAAACAAAACCAATTGATATATCAGTTGTCATGGCTACCCCATATCCACGCATACTGATTGGTGATGAGCTTAGAGTATGGGACATTATCCAGAATCTCATGTCCAATGCTGTAAAATATACGGAAAAGGGCAGCATTACCTGTACAGTAAGCTGTGAAATCCTTGATGACGAGAGCATAGCTGACGAGTCGGAAAAGCTGTTGGATTTAATTAAGCGGGTAAGGATTACTATCAGTGTTGCTGATACAGGCTCGGGAATGAGTGAGGAGCTTATTGAAAAGGTTTTTGATGAATATCAATCTTATGCTGCCAATCTGTTAATGGAAGGAACAGGTCTGGGGCTTAATATTGTTAAATATTCTACAGAGCTTTTAGGTGGTGGAGTAGAGGTCCACAGCGATGGAGTCAGCGGGACTGAGTTTGTTGTTCATTTCTATCAGGATTGGAAGGAAAATAAGCTGCGGCCTGCACGTAAATTTACTGAGCTGGATGTGGATGCTAATGATGAGCCGGTGGCAGTAACCACAATGGATGGCACCAGCCAGATTGGTGAAGGCGGCTCTGAGGATGGGGCAATGCTTCAGCCTGAATGGTTCTATCCGGATGCAAGGATATTAAGTGTTGACGATATGGAGGTGAACCTGAATCTTTTTCAGGAATTTACTGATATCTGGCACATTACAGTAGATACTGCTGATAATGGAATGGATGCCATTGAGCTGGTGCATAAAAATTCTTATGATATGGTGTTTTTGGATAATATGATGCCAGGAATGAAGGGTATTGAGGCTGCATCAATTATCAGAACCTTTTCAGATGTTCCAATCTATATTTTGACTGCGGACATTTCACAGGAGACTAAGGAAAAAAGTATGGAAAATGGTGCCACTGAATTACTGGACAAGCCGCTAAAGCTGGAGGAATTAAAGCGTGTTCTTGAAACCGGGCTTCCAGAGGAGCTTCGCAGACCGGTTCATGGTGAGCTGCCTGTGATTAGTCCAAGGCGAATGAAGGTTCTTCAGACCTATGTGAGGGAAACGACACAGGTTGCCGGTGAGATTAATAAATTCTGGGAGGACAAGGACCTGGATAATTTCAGAATTAAGGTTCACGGGGTCAAGGGCACCAGTAGAGGCATAATTGGAGGGCAGCAGCCAACTGATGATACCAGGCTTATTGAAAGGCTGGCAGAGCTGGCAGAAACTATGGAAATGGCAGCCAAGGTTGATAACAGGAATTATATTGACCGTCATATTGACGAGCTTGGGGATTTGATTGCCCAGGCAGTTGCAATGATTAATGCGAAGCTGGATGAGCTGGGAGGTGATGCTGTTGAAACAACACAGACGGCTGGTAAGCCTTCCATAAACGATATTTTGCTTCAGCTGCAAAAGGCATTTGATGAATTCGACCTGGATGGTATTGAGTCAGGACTTGACAGTCTGGAGCAGTCCGTACAGGAGGATGGAAAAAAAGAGCTTGTACAGAAGCTAAGAGCTTGTGGTGACCAGCTGGAGTACGAAGAAGGAAGCCGGATATTAGCCGGATTGATTAAAGAGAAGGAGAGAAAATGATGGAAGCTAAGAAGATTAGGATAGACGGAATTCCTTCAATCATATGGGGAAAACCGTCTGACAGAGTATATATTTTTGTGCATGGAAAGATGTCATGTAAGGAGAGTGCAGAGGCTTTTGCCCAGATAGCTGAAAAGAAGGGTTATCAGACCATAAGCTTTGACCTTCCACAGCATGGAGAAAGAACGGACTCCAATTATCGTTGTGATATATGGAATGGTAAGAGAGATTTGGAAATTATAGCTGATTACGTATGGGCAAATTGGTGCGAGGCGGCTCTGTTCGCATGTAGTATTGGTGCTTTTTTCAGTCTACATACTTATGGGGACAGACCATTGACCAAATGTCTTTTTCAGTCTCCAATTATCGATATGGAATACCTGATTCGCCAGATGTTTCTGTGGTTTAACGTAAGTGAAGAAAGGCTTGAGCAGGAGCGTGAGATTGATACTCCAATTGATATTCTTAGTTGGGACTATTTTCAATATGTGCTGGCTAATCCTATTAAGGAATGGAATATCCCAACAGCTATTTTATATGGGGCAAAGGATAATCTGCAGCCGATTGAGGTGATTAAGAGATTTAGTGATGAACATAAATGTGAGTTGACGGTATCAGAAAGCAGCGAGCATCCTTTTATGGGAGAAGGGGATGGAGAGGTAGTGGAGAAGTGGATGGAGAGATGTATATAAAGCATATATAAAAGTAAACAGTGACAATTAATATCATAATTATTAGTTGGGAGATAACAACATGAACAATATTGGTAATTTACGTACTGGCTTAGAAACGGCTTATATTGATGGCAGTATAGCATCTAACATATCATATAGACCTCAATTTGTATCCAATAATTATAAAGAAGGTAAGAAAGTGCTCTCATCCATAGAGGATGAGCTTTTGGCATGCGACCAGTTTCAGATAAGTGTAGCATTTATCACCATGGGTGGAATTGAGCCACTTCTTCAGACATTGAAGGAACTTGAGAAGCGTAATGTACGTGGCGAAATATTGACCACTAATTATCTTAATTTCAGCGAACCTAAGGCATTGAAGAAGCTGAATGAACTTAAGAATATAACCTTGAAGATGTATGATGTTGAGATGGCAGATGAAGGGTTTCATACTAAGGGCTATATTTTCAAAAAAAGAAGAAATCTATCGCATAATAGTTGGCAGTTCTAATATGACTAAGTCTGCCCTTACTACCAACCGTGAGTGGAATACTAAGATTGTATCCACTGACAAAGGTGAATTGGCAAAAGCTATTGTAGATGAATTTAATGAATTATGGTCATCAGAATATACATTAGAATTTGACCAGTTTTATGAAGAATACAGAGAGAAATACGCTATAATCAAGCGACAGCGCGAGATTGCAAAGCAGGATGAAGTAACATCTATAGAGAAATATAGTTTACAGCCTAACAGCATGCAAGTTGGATTTATTACTAATCTGCGTAACATTATAGAAGCTGGAGAAGAGAGAGCACTTCTAATTTCAGCGACAGGTACAGGAAAGACCTATGCATCAGCTTTTGCTATGCGAGAATTAGGATTTAAAAGAGTTCTTTTCTTAGTACATAGAGGTCAGTTAGCTAGACAGACCAAGAAGTCCTATGAGAAGGTATTTGGACGAACAGTGTCAATGGGCTTGGTGGGTGCTGGTTATCAAGAATATGATAAAGACTATGTGTTTGCAACAATTCAGACGCTTAATAGAGATACCCATCTAATGGAATATAAGCCAGATGAATTTGACTGTATAGTATTAGATGAGGCACATCATTCGTCAGCGGATTCTTATCAGAAGGTAATGAATTATTTTACTCCTAAGTTATGGCTTGGAATGACCGCTACACCTGATAAAAGAAATGATAATGAAGAAGGCAGGAACATCTATGAGATATTCAATTATCAGATTGCCTATGAGATAAGATTACAGCAGGCAATGGAAGAGAAGATGTTATGTCCGTTTCATTATTTTGGAATCAGCGATGTATCATGGCTTAATGACCAGGAAGTTAATTCTAGAAACTTGTCAGAGCGTGATTTCAATATGCTCACTGGTGATGAGAGAGTAAGACATATAATTGAGCAGGCTAGTTACTACGGATATAGTGGAGATAAGGTAAAAGGACTTATATTCTGTAGCCGCATTGATGAGTCTGTTGAACTATCCTATAAATTCAATCAGATAATAAACCCTGAGACGGGAGAATATTATAGAACAATTGCATTGAATGGCGATGCAACAGAGGAACAGCGTCAGAGTGCATTTGAGCGACTTGCTATGAATGAGAAAGACGCTAAGAATGGTGTAACTTCATTGGACTACATATTTTCAGTTGAGATACTGAATGAAGGCGTAGATATTGTAGAAGTGAATCAGGTAATTATGCTTCGACCTACAGAATCACCAATTGTATTCATTCAGCAGCTAGGAAGAGGCCTCAGAAAATCAGAAGGAAAAGAATTTGTAGTAATACTTGATTTCATTGGAAATTATAGTAATAATTTCATGATTCCTATTGCATTGTCGGGGGACCGTTCCTATAACAAGGACAATATTAGAAGGTATATTCTAGAAGGTGGACGAGTAATCCCCGGAGCATCAACTGTTCACTTTGATGAAGTGAGCCGTAAGAAGATATTTGCATCCATTGATAATGCTAATTTCAGCGATATTAAGTTGATAAAAGAGAATTACACTACCCTTAAGAATAAGCTTGGCAGAATACCTGCGCTAAGAGATTTTGATGACTATGGAGAGATGGATGTGCTCCGTATTTTTGACAATAATAGTCTAGGTTCTTACTACAAGTTTCTGGTGAAATATGAAAAAGATTACACAGTTCGTCTATCAGATGACGAAGACAAGATAATTGAATTCGTGTCTAAGAAGCTTGCAAGTGGAAAACGAATTCAGGAATTACAGTTATTAAAACGAATGATAGCTTATGCTCATGAGTATTCAAGGGTTGGATTATTCACTCAGCTATCAGCAGACCTTCAGGAAAAATATGGCAAAACAATAAGTTCAGAACAGAAGGATAACATTGTTAATATCATGACAAATGAATTTCCCGCTGGCTCGGGCAAGAAGACTTATGAGAAATGCATCTTTATAGAAAAAGACTCCAAGGATTACAGACCAACAAAATCTTTTATGGAGATGCTTGGTAATAGAGACTTCTATAACATTTTAAAAGAGCTTGTTGACTTCGGAATTAGCAGATATAGAAGAGACTATGGCAATTCCTATGCCCAGACTGACCTTGTACTATATCAGAAATACACCTATGAGGATGTGTGTCGTCTTCTGAACTGGGAGAACAATGAAGTTCCATTGAATATTGGTGGCTATAAGTATGATAAGAAAACCAAGACTTTTCCGGTGTTCATCAACTACGATAAATCAGATGACATAAGCGATACTACCAAATACGAGGACCATTTCACAAGTAATACCAACTTGATAGCGATATCTAAGTCAGGTAGAAGCCTAGCTTCAGAAGATGTTCAGAACTTCCTTAAGTCTGAAGAACGTGGAATTCAGATGGAACTATTTGTGAGAAAGAATAAGGATGATAAAATATCAAAAGAGTTCTATTATCTTGGTCATATGAAGGCAAGTGGAAATGCAAAAGAATTCACAATGACCAATACAGATAAATCAGCCGTTGAGATAGAATGGATTCTTGATGTACCTGTAAGAGAAGATATCTACGAGTACATATTGAATGCTTAGGAGAAAAAGAATGAAGACAGTTAGAGTTGTGGCAGCAATAATTAAGACAATTAATAAAGAGGGAGAACCAATAATCTTCGCTACTCAAAGAGGCTACGGAGAATTCAAAGATGGTTGGGAATTTCCTGGTGGAAAAATAGAAGATGGAGAGACTCCTGAGGAAGCTCTTATACGAGAGATACATGAGGAGCTGGATACAGAAATTAAGGTAAATGAAATAATTGATACCATTGAATATGATTATCCGACTTTTCATCTTTCAATGGATTGCTTCTGGTGCGAGATAGTAAAAGGTGACTTGGTATTAAAAGAACACGAGGCGGCGAAGTGGCTAAATAAGGACGCGTTGGATAGTGTGGAGTGGCTGCCAGCGGATGTAACGTTGATTGAGAAGGTGAAGGATTGTCTGAACTAATTATTGGAACTCTCATCATTTGCTATAAATTTCATTTATATCTTAGGAGGTCTTTATATGGGAACAAAAATTGAACCTATAATACGAAAAATAAATGATAATATTAATGGCTTAACAGCATTTCAGAACGAAATATTGAAAAATAATGCTTCCAAGGAACAAGATATTATGTTACAGTTTCCAACTGTATATATTCATAATTGGAAAGATACTAAAGATTATGAAGTTTATATTGGTGAATCTAATAATGTTATTCAGAGAACAAAACAACATTATGAGAATTGCCAAAATGAGGATAAATGGCAGTCACAACTGACAACACATGATGCCAGTATGTATGTAATTGGACATGAACATTTTAACAAATCATTGACGCTAGATATAGAGAATAGATTGATGCTTTATTTATTGAGCGCTGAGCGAGTGAAAAAGATTCATAATATGCGTGGTAATCCACAAAACAGATATTATCCAGATTCTGAATTAGATGATATATTTCGTATGATGTGGAAAAAACTTCGTGCATTTGACAATGAACTTTTCCCAAAAGAGAGTGCGATTAAAGATTCAGCAGTATTCAAAGCATCGCCATTGCATAAGCTCACTGAAGATCAAGAAGCAATAAAAGATATTATAATAGATAGAGTTATAAAGGCATTAGAATCAGAACAAAAAAATCAGATTATTTTTATAGAGGGTGAAGCAGGAACTGGAAAGACGGTTTTAAATAGTAGCACGTTCTATGAACTTTATTCAAGGATGGAAGATGAGAAACAGAAACTAGATGGCTATTTGATGGTTAATCATGATGAACAGATTACAGTATATGAGCAAATTACAAGAAAATTAGGTCTGACAGACAAATACGGAGAGGTGATTTGTAAGCCTACCTCATTTATTAATAAACATAATCCGGACAAACCTGTTGATGTTGCTTTTGTCGATGAAGCACATTTGCTTTTAACACAGGGCAAGCAATCATATCAAGGTGAAAATCAGCTTCAAGATATTATTGATAGAGCAAGAGTTACAGTGGTAATGTTTGATGAAAACCAAATTTTGACTACAGAACAATACTGGGAATCACAATTACTTGATAAATTTAGAAACAGAGCGAAACAGACAGATAATTATTTTGAACTAAAAAATCAGCTCAGAATTCATGCTTCAAAGGACATTGTTTCTTGGATAGATCAATTTACAAAGAAAAAAGAAATTTTATCAATTCCTGTCAATACTGGAGGATATGAGATTAAGATATTTGATACGCCGATAGAACTGGAACTGGCGTTAAAGCAAAAAGCAGAAGATGAGAAACATAGACTTTCCAGATTGGTAGCTACATATGATTGGGACTACAATAATAAGAAAGCGATGGGAAAAAGGGTATTAGAATATTGGGAGGTTATTATAGGAAAATGGCATAAACCATGGAACCGAGAGCTGGAACAGAAAATGACAGCAAGGGAGAAACGTAATATAAAGTCACTTTCATGGGCGGAGCAACCTCAGACTATTAATGAAGTTGGTTCAACATTTACAATTCAAGGATTTGATCTCAATTATGCAGGGGTAATTCTAGGACCATCTGTAAAATATAGAGACGGTAAAATTATATTTGATCCATCAGAGAAAAATTATAAAAAGATGATTCAGTATAGAACATTATCGGATGGAACGAAGAAAAAATTTGGTGAAGAACTAACGCAACACGAGGTTCGTATATTGATGACACGAGGTGTTGAAGGTTTATATATTTATGCATGCGATGATGAACTTAGAAAAGCTCTTTTAAAAGCAGGAGGCAAAGTATGACACAAAAAACAATAGCGCAAATACTAAAGTTTAGAGATGATAGAGATTGGAAGCAATTTCATAATCCAAAGGACCTAGCTATTTCAATTTCTTTAGAAGCAGCAGAACTTTTAGAAATATTTCAATGGAGTGGGGCGGATACTTCTAATGAAGGAAAACAGGAGAAAATCAAGGAAGAGTTGGCAGATGTTGTAAATTATTGTGTACTTATGGCAGATGCCTGCAACTTGGATTTAGATGAAATAGTTATGGAAAAAATAAAAAGAAATAATGAAAAATATCCTGTTGAAAAGGCGAGAGGTAAAAGTGACAAATATACCAAATTATAAACAGAGGTAATAATAGCTGCAGTTATTGGTGCTTTTAAGCATTAAGAGGAGAAACTTACATCATAATCTAAAGTGCGGCTCCAGTAATCAGTGCAATGACGGCTGTCTATTACAGGCCACTCACAAATATATGTGAATGGCCTAGAAATTATTTTAGAAACTTTTTGTCAAACTCAGGATTGAATAAATAGTAATTATTTGCATCCAGGTGTTCCTTGGTTCGCTCCAGAGCTTCGCCAAATCGCTGAAAATGAACAACCTCTCTTGCACGAAGAAATTTCAATGGCTCTCTTACTTCAGGGTCATCAATCATACGCAACAAGTTGTCATATACGGTACGAGCTTTTTGCTCGGCAGCCAGATTTTCGTGAAGATCAGTTATGGCATCACCCTTTGATTGAAATTCAATTGCTGTAAAAGGTAGTCCAGCGGCAGCCTGCGGCCATAGTGCAGTTGTGTGATCAATATAGTAAGCATCAAATCCAGCTTCTTTTACCTGTTCAATAGATAGATTTTTTGTAAGCTGATATACCATGGCGCAGATAATTTCGAGATGAGCCAGTTCTTCGGTGCCAATATCAGTTAATAAGCCACCAACCTCTTTGATGGGCATAGTATATCGCTGGGAAAGATATCTCATAGACGCTGAAAGCTCACCATCAGGACCGCCGTATTGACTGATTATCATCTGAGCTGTTTTGGGACAAGTTTTGGTTATTTTAACAGGGAACTGAAGCGCATTTTCATAAAGCCACATGTTTGCTGCCTCCTTCCCATGGAATCTCTTTTTTTAGATCATCGCCCTCGCATGTGATTGTCAGTGGGTAATAATCTTGTGCAAAATTACGCATAAGCTCTTTGCATTTTGCCTGATATTCCTTCTTTAATTTCAAAGCTTCAGCTTCATTTGGGTGAGTATCAATATAAAGCTGAAGGTCAATTAAAAAAAACTGAGTTTGTTGGATTTCGCGTAGAGCACCTTCACCTTTTTCATAGCCTTCACAACAAGTCTTACTTTTGGGCATTTGTTCTTCTATGAAAAAGGGTTTTCTTAATTCCGGGAAAATACATCCGGAAGCAAGTGCTTCACACGATTGATCTGGTTGGTTCCATTTTTGCACTGGAACAGAAGCAATAGCTAATTCATTCATAATTTATCTCCTTTATATTTTTTTTGAACAATATTATTATTTGTAGAATAGATAAAAATGAGTAATCCATTATATGTATTTAAAAGAATTATTTTTTAAAAAAAATATCCCTATATCACTCTTGAAAGGACACTAACTATGAGCAATCCATACCTCCCTGAATGGGAATACATACCCGACGGCGAACCACATATTTTCAACAACCGACTCTACATTTTTGGCTCCCATGATAGATTCGCAGGCACCAAATTTTGCATGGAAGATTATGTGGGCTGGTCTGCACCACTTACCAATCTTAATGATTGGAGATATGAAGGCGTCATTTACAAGAAGACTCAGCATCCAGGCAACGAGGACGGCAGACTTGCCATGTATGCACCAGATGTTACACAAGGACCAGATGGCAGATATTATCTATATTACAGTCTTGCTGATGATGTGGAGATGGGCGTTGCAGTGTGCGACGAACCAGCGGGAGAATACCAGTTTTTAGGTCTTGTATGTCACAAGGACGGTACTGCCTGGGGACGCAGAAAAGGAGATTATATTCCTTTTGACCCAGGAGTTATATTAGATGATGACGGCAAAATATATCTATATGCTGGACAGGGACCAATGAATAAGATTCATGGTTTGTTTTCTCCTAAGACCAGAGACACAGCATATGTGGTAGAGCTAGAAGCGGATATGGTCACTATGAAGACTGAACCTAAGCAATTAATTCCTTCAGTTAAGAATTCCAGAGGAACTGGATTTGAAGGACACGAGTTTTTTGAAGCCAACTCAATACGTAAGTTTAACGGAAAGTATTATTTTAGTGTCTGCTGATTAAGCACCAATTGGACTTAATTCAGCAGTATTGAACTTG
>CAYTWF010000048.1:0-23288 GCA_964441705.1 uncultured Butyrivibrio sp. | reverse complement strand
ATACTTGAAGCTGCTGCTATTGTGCATGATTTGGGAATTAAGAAGGCTGAGGAACTTTTTGGTTATAATAATGGCAAGCTTCAGGAGCAGTATGGACCGGAGGCGGCAAGACCGCTGCTTGAGGAGTGTGAATATACGGGAGAAGAGATTAGCCGTATATGTTATCTGATTGCACATCACCATTCCTATACAGACATTGACGGAATGGATTATCAGATACTTGTTGAGGCAGACTTCCTTGTTAATATGTATGAGGATGGACTTGACAGAGAAGCAGTGAGAGCTGCATATGATAGAATTTTTGTCACGGAGTATGGCAGAAAGCTTTGCAGAACAATGTATGAATTATAGAAGAAAGAGGACAGAGGATGAATGTAACAAGAGAGAATAATCCGCTTGGAACCAGACCGGTATCAAGCCTTATGATGAAATTTGCAATACCAAGCATTGTGGCTATGCTTGTAAGTGCATTATATAATATTGTAGACCAGCTGTTTATTGGACAGGCGGTTGGAACGCTGGGCAATGCCGCTACTAACATTGCGTTTCCGTTGTCAACGTCATGTATTGCATTGGCGCTTTTATTCGGAATAGGTGGAGCCTCCTGCTTTAATCTTGCCATGGGACGCGGGGAAAAGGAAAAGGCCGGATATTTCATTGGCAATGCGGCAGTGCTGCTGTTTGGATGTGGACTGGTTCTAATGATAATAACCCAGCTGTTTCTTACACCAATGCTTAAGGGCTTTGGTTCACCTGCAGACGTCCTTCCATTTGCACAGACCTATGTGAGAATAACCTCAATCGGATTTCCATTTCTTATTCTGACAGCAGGCGGCGGACATCTTGTTCGTGCAGACGGAAGCCCTAAGATTACAATGCTTTGCAATATTGTGGGTGCTGTAATTAATACAGCTCTTGACGCATTGTTTGTAATGAAATTTGGATGGGGAATGGCTGGAGCTGCATATGCAACGATTATTGGACAGATTGTATCTGCAGCAATTGTAATTGTATATATGTTCCATTTTAAGACAGTTAAGCTAACTCTTGGGCATTTTCTTGTAAGATTTAGGTATGCCGGAGAGATTGCATCAATAGGAATGGCATCCTTTTTCAATCAGATAGCAATGATGGTTGTGCAGATTGTACTGAATAATTCACTTAAGCATTATGGAGCCATTTCAGAATATGGTGAATCCATACCTATTGCCTGTGCCGGTATAGTAATCAAGGTCAGCATGGTATTTTTCTCTATTGTAATTGGACTGAGCCAGGGAAGTCAGCCAATAGAAAGCTTTAATTATGGAGCTAAGCAATATGACAGAGTTCGTGAGGCTTACAAGCTGGCAAGTATAATGGGAGCTGCTATTTCCATTATCTCATTTATTCTGTTTCAGGCCTTTCCAAGACAAATAATGGCTATGTTTGGTGATGGAACGGAGACAGAGCAGTATTACAGGTTTGGAATTAATTATTTCAGAATATTCCTTTTTATGACCTGTCTGAACTTCGTGCAGCCGATTACTGCAACGTTTTTCACATCAATAGGCAAGCCGATTAAGGGTGTATTCATATCATTGACAAGACAGATTATTTTCCTGCTGCCGCTTATCATTATTCTGCCTCTGTTTGTTGGAATTGACGGAATTATGTATGCCGGACCAATAGCGGATATTCTTGCAGTTATAATATCCGGCATAATGGTGGCATTGGAGTTTAAGAATATGAAGAAACTTGAGCGAGACAGCCTACAGCAGAATGTTAACTGATGGGTCAGTACTTGTAGCTGCAGCGTAATCAAGAAAATCATTGACATAACGAGAGGTCTTTCGCCCTGTGGAGTGTGCAAAGCACACTTCTCTTGCAGGAATTGGCGGGAGACCTTCTTTTATCTCAATAAGTGTGCCGCGTTCCAGCTCACTGCTTACAAATTCCCTGATAACACAGCCTATACCTATACCTGTAAGTGCAAATTCTATAAGTAAATCCATACTGTCTATTTCAAAATAATTCTGTCCGTGGTATATGGTCTCAGAAATATACCGGTCAACATACTGTCTTGTTACATTCTCACGGTTAAGCATCATAACATTGGCATACTGGCCTATTGTTGGATTACGGTCGGAGCGCTGTTCCATGTTGGAAACGTATTGTGGCGTTGCTACAAAGGTGTCGTGTATTAAGCCGAGATTGTGACATACAAGTGAGCTGGCATTGTCAGGTCTGGCCATGAGTCCAATGTCGACCTTGCCGGAGGTCAGACGTTCAAAGGTATCGCCGGAGGAGTGACACTCAATTGATATATTGATATGAGGGTTTATCTTGGTATAAGCTGCCAGATATGGAAGAAGAACATATTTGCACAGTGTGGAGCTTACTCCAATTCTTATGTGACCAATTCCAAGCTTGTTACGATTCATTATGGTCTCTTCACCGTTTTCAATATACTCAAAAGCACTTTTGACATTATCATAGAGAATACGGCCATCCTCTGTGAGGGTAACACCCTTGGAGGTTCGGTCAAAAAGAACGGTATTAAGGCTTGCTTCCAGCTTGTGAATGGATTTGCTCACTGCAGGCTGGCTTATGTAGAGCTTCTGAGCAGCTCCAAGTATACTGCCTGACTGGGCAGCTGCAATAAATGCAGAATATAATGAAAGGTTGTCATTCATATTGTCTCCTTATAACTTGTAGTTATATTAAATATATCTGATATGTATTTTAATTATATCAGTATATATGCTATTATACAATACAGAAAAGAGAAAGACATAAGGAGGACTAAGATATGGGAATGACAATGACACAGAAGATTCTGGCTGCTCATGCAGGACTGCCATCAGTTGAGGCAGGACAGCTGATTGAGGCTAAGCTAGACCTTGTGCTTGGCAATGACATTACATCACCTGTTGCCATACATGAGATGGAGAAGATGAATACCAAGACTGTTTTTGATAAGGATAAAATAGCCCTTGTTCCAGACCATTTTGTTCCTAACAAGGATATTAAGTCAGCTGAGCATTGCATGTGCGTTAGAAAATTTGCAAAGCAGCATGATATTACCAACTATTTTGAGGTTGGAGAGATGGGAATTGAACATGCTCTTTTGCCGGAAAAAGGACTTACTGTTGCAGGAGACGTGGTAATCGGTGCTGATTCACATACCTGTACATACGGTGCACTTGGTGCCTTTTCAACAGGTGTGGGTTCAACAGATATGGCAGCCGGAATGGCAACGGGACTTGCGTGGTTCAAGGTTCCGTCAGCAATTAAGTTTGTTCTCACAGGTAAGCCTGCAAAGTGGATAAGCGGCAAGGATATTATTCTTCACATTATTGGAATGATTGGTGTTGATGGTGCGTTATATAAGTCAATGGAATTTACCGGAGACGGAATACAGTATCTTTCAATGGATGACAGATTCACAATAGCCAACATGGCAATTGAGGCTGGTGGAAAGAATGGTATATTCCCTGTTGACGAGCAGACACAAAGCTATATGAAGGAGCATTCAACTAAGGAATATAAGGTATATGAGGCAGATGAGGATGCAGTGTATGATGCAGAATATGTAATTGACCTGGCGGCTCTTAAGCCAACAGTTGCATTCCCACATCTTCCGGAGAACACACATACAGTTGACGAGGGCTTTGATATTGATATTGACCAGGTTGTAATTGGTTCATGTACCAATGGACGTCTGGAGGACCTTAGAATTGCAGCATCAGTGCTTAAAGGACATAAGGTTAAGAAGGGAATAAGAGTAATTATTATTCCGGCTACCCAGACTATATATCTTCAGGCTATGGAGGAGGGACTTATTAAGACCTTTATAGAGGCAGGAGCGGTTGTCAGTACACCAACCTGTGGACCTTGTCTTGGCGGATACATGGGAATCCTTGCAGCAGGAGAGAGATGTATATCCACAACTAACCGTAATTTCGTTGGAAGAATGGGACACGTTGATTCAGAGGTATATCTTGCCAGCCCTGCAGTAGCAGCAGCAAGTGCAATTACAGGTAAAATATCTTCACCTGAGGAGGTTGAATAATGAAAGCACATGGTACAGTATTCAAATATGGCGATAACGTTGATACAGATGTAATTATTCCGGCAAGATATCTTAATTCATCTGACCCTGCAGAGCTTGCAACACACTGCATGGAGGATATTGATAAGGATTTTGTGAAAAAGGTTCACAAGGGAGATATTATTGTTGCGGATAAGAATTTTGGATGCGGCTCATCAAGAGAGCATGCACCAATTGCTATTAAGGCAGCAGGCGTAAGCTGTGTAATTGCAGAGACCTTTGCACGTATTTTTTACCGTAATTCAATTAACATCGGTTTGCCAATTATTGAATGCCCTGAGGCATCAAAGGGAATTGACGATGGAGATGAAGTTGAGGTAGATTTTGACAGCGGTATGATATATAATAAGACAAAAGGCACCGAATTCAAGGGACAGGCATTCCCGGAATTTATGCAGAAAATTATTGCGGCAGAGGGTCTTATTAATTACATTAATAATAAATAGACTTATCTATGGGTGTAGAATGCCGCTATATAATGGAAAAGAGGACGTTTATGTTAGTTGGCATTTGTCAGACAGACTTAGTATTTGAGGATAAGAGATATAACCTCATTGCAGCTGAGGATTATATTTCCAAGTGTGCAGATAAGGGGGCACAGCTTGTTCTTTTTCCTGAGATGAGTATGACCGGATTCTCATTATCACCGGAGAAGGTATGTGAGGAGGACGGCAGCAACGAGACTGTTGGGACTATGAGTGGTTATGCAGCACGTTATGGAGTTTCAATTGGCTTTGGATATGTTCTTAAGAAGGAGAATAAGTATTCTAATCATTATGTAATCGTGAATGATTCAGGAGATGTTATTTGCGATTATACCAAGATTCATCCATTTTCTATGGCAGGAGAGGATAAGGTATATGAGAGGGGGAGTTCTGTTGAGGTGTGTAATGTTGCGGGAGTATCAATATGCCCGCTGATATGCTATGATTTAAGATTCCCTGAGCTGTTTCAGGCTGCGTCTAAGAGGGCAGAGCTTATAGTTGTTGCTGCCAACTGGGATGCGAGAAGGGATTCACAGTGGAGACTTTTACTTCAGGCAAGGGCACTTGAGAGCCAGTCATATATAATTGGTGTTAACCGTGTTGGCGATGACGGGAATGTGTGCTATGTTGGCGATTCCATGCTGGTTGACCCTGAAGGTGAGATACTTGATGTGCTTGAGGATAAACCGGGACTTGCGATTGTGAGCATTGACACAGGCAGTGTGGAGAATTACAGAAGGGATTTCCCTGTTAAGGCTGACAGGAGAGAAGAGCTTTACGGGAAGCTGTAATTACGTACTCTGGCAGATATTTTCACAGAATTATATATGGATGCATAGGCAATAGGACTAAGGCTTTCCGGATAATTTTCCGGGAAGCTTTTTTGACATCCATGCTCAATGAGTATTGTGGCAGCCTTATTATAGGCGATGGCAGCCTCATCCTCTGTAGAGTAGGTGCCAACAACGTAGTCGCCATTAATATGTATTTTCACCTTATAACGGTCACGTCCCTTGTGAATAAAATGCTGTACTCCATGGTATCGGTTGACAATTACTATATTGCCATATCTGTAATCAGTAGAGTCATTATTAGCAAAATAATAATCTCTTCCACATACAGCATGCTCTCGGATTCCATATCGTGAGAGAATATTAATCTGCATGCCGTAATCGGCAACAAAAAGATGTCCCTTGCGTCTCATAATAGTGTGTGTAGAATAGAAAAAAAGGTCATCAACATCGAACTTGAGAAAGTCGTTTCTTCCTATATAATATATAAAATATTTCTTGTGTAGATAAATAGGTGTCTTAAAGTATATGTTGTTATCTCTAAGGTTAATAAGAATAACATACTTGGAAAAAGACAGGGTGTGGGAATGGGTAGAGTAGCTTTCGATTCCATCTGTAGAGTTATACACTCTAGCTGCATCCTCATATATTCTTCCGGCGGCCTCCATTGTGCTGCTGCTTCCAAGGCTGATATGCTTATTATTAATGGTTATGCTGGCTCTGTAATATCTGGTTCCGTCTTTTTTGGTGGCGGTATATACGCCTGTTAATCTTTCCATATTTAATACCTCACAATGCAAGTATACCTAAAAGCAGTGTCATATTGCAATACATAAAAATGTAAGAAGAAAAGTTTACTTACATTTTTATGAGAAAAAAATTAAATCAGGTCAGAAATCTGCAAATTTATGGCTGGTTCCCCCACTTTATCCTATTTTTTAAGGTAAAAAATGGGACGAAATCCATCTGTAGTAACAAAAAATATATTTTTGACTGGATGCCTGCAAACGTGTAAATATGCAAAATATACAAAAAAAACATTAAAATACATATTTATATGGCAAAAATGACGGTCATAAATGTTGCAGAATTGTTACAAAGGCAATTTTTACCAAAAAACGCCTCTTTCATTGACACCTTAAAATTATTTCTTTTATAATCTGCTTTGTTCAAGGACAACGCCTGATTTTATTATGAGGCGCACAATTTTATAGAAGGAAAGAGGCAAATATGCATAGTATTAACTCAATTCTTCGTAAGCTTTTTTCAGAAAAGAAAATGTCGGCAGTAAAGGTGTGCAGAAAATATGCAGCTGCAGCAGCCGGAGTACTTCTTTTTACCGGAGTAATGGCGGATGCTATGGTACATGGAGCACCGGACAGCCCACAGATGGTTGAATCGGAGGGACAGCCTGCAGCAGAACAGCTATATGCACCGGCACAGTCAGTCGAAATCGAGACAGAAGACATCTATCGTGTTATGGATGCCAATCCACTTACAGATATTGAGATTGATGAAAAGAGTGTTAACGAAGAAAACAAGAACTCAGATACTGACACAGAGGCCACAGAAGAAGTAACAGAAGCAATAATTGCAGAAGAAACTGCCAGCGCAGTTATCAGTTATTCAGAGGACGATTACAACAATCTTTTAAGAATAGTTGAAGCTGAGGCAACAGGCGGAGACGTAATGTCTAAGATGCTTGTAGCAGATGTCATAATTAACAGGGTAATAAGCGCAAGCTTCCCTAATACCGTTACAGAGGTTATATATCAGGGAAATGGTGAACAGTTCCAGCCGATATCGGATGGAAGATTTTATACCGTTACAGTAACAGATTCAACCGTTGAGGCAGTGGACAGAGCCTTAAGCGGAGAGGATTATTCCCAGGGCGCATATTTTTTCGCGGCAACAGCTTCAATTGGATGGTGGCACGAAACACATTTAACAAGATTATTTGAGTATGGCGGACATGTGTATTACGCATTTTAACTCCGCAGGAGAGCATTGTGAGACAGCAGTGCTCTTTTTTTGTGCAATAAGGGATATTAAGGTTGAATTTGTATGTAGGGCTATGATATAATTATACGAATTCTAAGAAAAAGGTGGTACGATGATGGACTTATTATATAGGAGCACCAGAAGTGCAGATGTTAAGGTTACTGCATCGCAGGCTATTTTAAAGGGACTTGCTGATGATGGCGGTTTGTATGTACCTGATTCAATTCCAGCTCTTGATGTAAGTGTAAGAGAGCTTGCAGGAATGGATTACAAGCAGGTAGCATATGAGGTAATGAAGCTTTTTATTACCGATTTTACAGAGGATGAGTTAAAGAATTGTATTAATAAGGCATATGATGCCAAGTTCGATACTGATGAGATAGCTCCGCTTGTAAAGGCTGATGGAGCTTATTATCTTGAACTTTTCCATGGAGCAACTATTGCATTTAAGGATATGGCACTTTCTATTCTGCCACATCTTCTTACTACCAGTGCGAAGAAGAATAATATTAAGAACGATATAGTAATCCTGACAGCGACATCAGGTGATACAGGTAAGGCTGCACTTGCAGGCTTTGCAGATGTACCGGGAACAAGAATTATTGTGTTCTATCCTAAGCATGGTGTAAGCCCGATTCAGGAGAAGCAGATGGTTACCCAGAAGGGTGATAATACATATGTAGTTGGAATCGAAGGTGATTTCGATGATGCGCAGACAGGCGTTAAGCTTATGTTTGGTGATAAGGAGCTTGCTGCCGAGCTTGATACGGCTGGCTTCCAGTTCTCATCTGCCAATTCCATTAATATAGGAAGACTTGTACCACAGATAGTATATTATGTATATGCTTATACAAGACTTCTTGCAGATGAAGAGATAACAGATGGTGAAGCAATTAATGTTGTGGTTCCAACAGGTAATTTTGGTAATATTCTGGCGGCTTATTATGCTAAGAATATGGGACTTCCAATTGGTAAGCTTATATGTGCGTCCAATCAGAACAAGGTTCTTTATGATTTCTTTACAACAGGAACCTATGACCGTAACAGAGAATTTGTACTTACATCCTCTCCTTCAATGGATATTCTTATTTCAAGCAATCTTGAAAGACTTATCTACAGAATTGCCGGCTCAGATGCACAGGCTAACAGCACTATGATGAAGGAATTAAGGGAGCAGGGTCAGTACACGATTACTCCGGCTATGAAGGAACAGCTTGCAGACTTTTATGGTAATTATGCCAGCGAGGAAGAGACTGCTGCTGTTATTAAGTCAATATATGAGAATACAGGTTATGTAATTGATACGCATACAGCTGTTGCTGCCAAAGTATATAAGAAATATATTCAGGATACTCAGGATACTACCAAGGCTGTTATTGCATCAACAGCAAGTCCATTTAAGTTTACAAGAAGCGTAATGGATGCAATTGATAAGGATAAGTATGATTCCATGACGGATTTTGAGCTTGTTGATGAGCTTAGCAGAATTGCCAACGTTAAGGTGCCTCAGGCTATAGAGGATATCAGAACAGCACCTGTACTTCATGATACTGTATGTGATAAGACACAGATGAAGCAGACAGTAAAGAATATACTTAACATCCACTAATTCAACATATTATTGTCACATTCGTATCTTACAATTGCAGGTATAAGAATAAGATACGAATGTGATTTTTTTTATTTTCAGGAAACGGGGGTATACACATGAGCAGAATATTGGTTGTAGATGATGAGGACAAGATTAGGGTTATTATTCGCAAATACGCAGAATTTGAGGGCTATGAGGTTGAGGAAGCAGAGAATGGAATGGATGCTGTTGTAATGTGCCGCAATGAGGATTTTGACCTTATTATTATGGACGTTATGATGCCGGAGCTTGATGGCTTTTCGGCCTGCAGCGAGATCCGTAAGTTTAAGCAGATTCCGGTGATAATGCTTTCGGCCAGAGGTGAGGAATATGACAAAATACATGGCTTTGAGCTGGGCATTGATGATTACGTTGTTAAGCCATTTTCTCCTCGTGAACTGATGATGCGTGTAAAGGCAGTACTGGCTCGTTTCACAGGAGCTGCGGGAGATTCCTTTGACGGGAACAGAGATGTATATTCAAGAGAGGGACTGACTGTGGATTTCACAGGGCGTATTGTTACTATTGATGGAGAGGTGGTAAGTATGACACCTAAGGAATATGACCTGTTGTTTTATATGGTAAAGAACAGAGGAATAGCCCTTACAAGAGAAAAGCTGATAACCGAAGTGTGGGGCTATGATTATTATGGTGATGACAGGACACTTGATACTCACATTAAACTGCTGAGAGGAAGTCTTGGACCATACCGTCAATTCCTTGTAACACTTCGTGGCGTGGGGTATAGATTTGAAGCGTAAAAAACTCAGTATCAAATGGAAGGTATTTATATATCTTTTTGGGTTTACAGCATTTTTATTGGGATTGCTGTGGTATTTTCAGATTGTGCATCTGAATACCTTTTACAAGCAGATTAAGAAGAATGAACTGAAAAATGCTGCCTCAGACCTTTTAAAGGATATTAATTCAGATGATTTGCAGACTGTTATGAATCAGATAGCAGACGAATATGATATATCCATTAATATTACAGACAGTACAGGTAAGAGTGTATACAAGGCCAATATTATTGAGGTCAGTCATATATATATATTCAGTGATGACCAGTTTGCGAATATGTATCAGAAGGCTGTTGATTCCGGCGGAACAGTTATGTATGAGGTAAGCGGAAGATACAGAGAGATGCAGGATAAGGATGATTCGGACATTAATTTTGAACCACCGGTGTTTAGCAATCAGAGTGCAGCTGGCAGTGATTCAGTGGCTGACAGTGGTGATTCCTCCGGGGAAATGATAATGCCGGGATACAACTATGGTGGAGACAGATTTAACAAGGATTATAATATGGAGGCCCGAAGCGTTGTGTATATCAAGCTGATTACCTGTGATGATGGTGGAAGCTGTGTTTTGCTTATGAGCTCACTAATTACACCTGTGGATGCTACGGTATATACCCTTAGAGTTCAGTTTATATATATTTCCATTATTTTTGTTGTCCTTGCACTTACTGTTGCAGCAATTATTTCATTGATTGTTTCAAGACCAATTGTAAGAATCAATAATTCCGCCAAAGGACTTGCACAGGGAGATTTTGATGTTAAATTTGAGGGCAAAAGCTACAAAGAGGTTCAGGAGCTGTCAGAAACCCTCAATTATGCTGCACAGGAGCTGGGAAGAACAGAGAACCTGAGAAAAGACCTTATAGCCAATGTGTCACATGACCTTAGAACACCTCTTACAATGATATCAGCCTATGCGGAGGTTATGCGTGATATTCCAGGCGAGGATAATCCTGAGAATGTTCAAGTTATCATAGATGAATCCAAGAGACTTACAACCCTTGTTAATGATATGCTGGATTTATCCAAGCTGCAGGCAGGAGTTACCCAGCTTAATCTTGTGGTATTTGATTTTACCACCAACATACTTGCTGTACTCAAACGTTTCTCCAAGCTTACTCAGCAAAGTGGCTATAGCATACGCTTTGAATACAGGGATAATGTTAAGGTTCGGGCAGATGAGTATAAAATATATCAGGTTGTATATAATCTGATTAATAATGCAATTAATTATGCGGGACCTGACAAGGAGGTTATAGTTCATCAGATTGTGTATGGCAATATCGTCAGACTTGAGGTTATTGACCATGGTAAGGGAATTGAAGAGGACGAGCTGCAAAGTATATGGGACAGATACTATAAGGTAGATAAGACCCATAAAAGAGCAGTCCAGGGGACCGGTCTTGGTCTGTCCATAGTTCAGAATATTCTTAAGCTTCATGATGCCAAATTTGGTGTTAATTCAACAGTGGGAAAGGGAAGCACCTTCTGGTTTGAATTAAAGACCTGTGATGGTGAGGATGAGGAGAATGTGGACGAAGCTTAAGAATACACACTCTCTTGTGGGAATGATTAAATAATATTGGACTTATCACTATATATAGTGCTAATATATAGTGATAGGTCTTTTTCGCTCTATAAAGTAAAAATACTTCGTAGGGCTGCTGATAATGAAGAAGAGATAAGGAAAGGAATTAATAATGGCGGGAAAAGTTGAAAAATATGATGCTTCGAGCATATCAATTCTGGAGGGACTTGAAGCGGTAAGAAGACGTCCGGGAATGTATATTGGAAGTGTATCTACCAAGGGTCTTAACCACCTTATATATGAGATTGCAGATAACTCAGTTGATGAGCATCTGGCAGGCTTTTGTAATACCATATCAGTAACACTTAACAATGATGGAACAGCAACAATAACAGATAATGGCCGTGGAATACCTGTAGGTCTTCATCCTAAGGCAGGAATACCTGCTGTAGAGGTTGTATTTACAATATTGCATGCAGGTGGCAAATTCGGTGACGGTGGATATAAGATATCCGGTGGACTTCATGGAGTAGGTGCATCAGTAGTTAACGCCCTTTCAGAGTGGCTTGAGGTCAGAATTAAAAAAGACGGCATTGTATATGAACAGCGTTATGAACGCGGCAAGGTATGCTATAAGCTTAGAGAAGCAGGAACCTGCAGGAAAAATGATACGGGAACCTCTGTAACCTTTCTTCCTGACGCCACTATTTTTGAGAAAACAGAATTCAAGTCAGAAAGTGTTAAGAACAGACTTCATGAGACTGCGTATCTTAATCCGGGACTTACAATTGAATTTGAAGATAAGCGCGCAGGAATGGAAGAGAAGGTAACCTTCCACGAGGAAGAGGGACTCACAGCCTTTGTAAAGGCCCTTAATGATGGCAAGGAAGCAATACATGATGTAGCATATTTTAAGGACAGTAAGGAAGGCATAGAGGTTGAATGTGCATTTCAGTTTGTTGATGAATTTCAGGAGGAGATTCTGGGCTTCTGCAACAATATATATACACAGGAGGGTGGAACGCACCTTACGGGCTTTAAGACTAAATTTACCATGATAATTAACCAGTATGCCAGAGAGCTGGGAATTCTTAAGGAAAAGGATGCTAACTTTACTGGAAGTGATGTTCGTAACGGAATGACAGCTGTAATTGCCATTAAGCATCCGGAACCAAGATTTGAGGGTCAGACCAAGACCAAGCTGGACAATCAGGACGCAGGTAAAATTGTAGCTGATATTACAGGTGACGAGCTGACAAGATATTTTGACAAGAATCTGGAGATACTTAAAAGCGTTATAGCCTGTGCTGAAAAATCAGCTAAAATTCGTAAGCAGGAGGAAAAGGCCAAGACCAATCTACTTGTTAAACAGAAATTTTCCTGTGACACCAATGGAAAGCTTGCTAACTGCGAAAGCCGCAATCCTGAGGAGTGTGAGATATTCATAGTCGAGGGAGATTCTGCCGGTGGCTCAGCCAAGACTGCCAGAAACCGTAAAACACAGGCGATTCTGCCAATAAGAGGTAAGATTTTAAACGTTGAAAAGGCTACCATGGATAAGGTGCTTGCCAATGCAGAGATTAAGACAATGATTACCACCTTTGGCTGCGGTTTTTCTGAGGGCTATGGTAATGATTTTGATATAACGAAATTAAGATATAATAAAATAATTTTTATGACAGATGCTGATGTTGATGGCGCGCATATTGATACATTGCTGCTTACCTTCTTTTACCGCTTTATGCCTGAGCTTATTCAGGAGGGGCATGTATACCTTGCAACACCACCGCTTTATAAGGTGGTTCCTAAAAAGGGCGAGGGAATATATCTCTATGATGATAAGGCATTGGAAAAATACAGGGCGCAGAATGGCGGCAGCTCCTTTACACTTCAAAGATACAAGGGCCTTGGAGAGATGGATGCTGACCAGCTGTGGGAGACAACCCTTAATCCGGAGACAAGAATCCTTAAGCAGGTTGAGATTGAGGATGCCAAGCTTGCATCGGATGTAACCTCAATGCTTATGGGTAATGATGTACCACCAAGAAGAGATTTTATACATGCACATGCGCATGATGCAGAATTAGATATATAACCGGAAGATTCCTATGAGGAGAAAATAAAATGGCTGAAACAATTATGAAAACAGAATACTCTGACGTAATGCAGAAGTCCTATATTGATTACTCCATGAGTGTAATCACTGCACGAGCAGTGCCGGATGTAAGAGATGGACTTAAGCCTGTACAGAGAAGAGTATTATATGCAATGGACCAGCTGGGTCTTAATTACGACAAGCCCCATCGTAAATCGGCGCGTATCGTCGGTGATGCAATGGGTAAATACCACCCACATGGTGACAGCTCAATCTATGAGACACTTGTGGTTATGTCACAGGATTTTAAGAAGGGAATGGCACTTGTTGATGGTCATGGCAACTTCGGCTCTATTGAAGGTGATGGAGCTGCCGCTATGCGATACACAGAGGCCAGACTTAAAAAGTTTACCCAGGACGTATATCTTAAGGACCTTGATAAGGATGTGGTGGATTTCGTACCTAACTTTGATGAGACGGAGAAGGAGCCATCGGTTCTTCCTGTAAGAGTTCCCAATATACTTATTAACGGTTCAGAGGGTATTGCAGTTGGTATGACAACAAGTATTCCGACTCACAATCTTTGTGAAGTAATTAACGCAGTAGAAGCGTATATGGACAAGGAGACAATTACAACCCAGGAGCTTATGGAATATATGCCGGGACCTGATTTCCCAACAGGCGGCATTGTTATTAATAAAAGTGAGCTTGCAGATATATATGAGACGGGAGCCGGCAAAATAAAGCTTCGTGGCAAGGTTGTATACGAGCCAGGCAAGAAAAAAACAGATAAGGACAAGCTTGTTATTACCGAAATTCCATACACAATGATAGGTATGGGAATAAGCAAGTTTATTTCGGATATTGTAACGCTTATTGAGAACAAGACAATTCAGGATATAACAGATATATCCAACGAATCCTCCAAGGATGGAATAAGAATCGTACTTGAGCTTAAGAAAAATGCAGATGTTAAAAAGCTGGAAAATATTCTTTATAAAAAAACCAAGCTTGAGGATACCTTTGGTGTTAACATGCTTACAATAGCCCAGGGCAGACCTGAGGTTCTGGGACTTAAGGATATAATAAGACATAACGTAGCCTTTCAGTATGAGGTTAATACAAGAAAGTACAATACACTTCTTCGTAAGGAATACGATAATAAGGAGATAAAGGAAGGACTTATTAAGGCCTGCAACATTATAGACCTTATTATAGAAATTCTTCGTGGAAGCACAAGTCTTAAGCAGGCTAAGGCATGCCTTATTACAGGAGATACTAAGGATATTAAATTCAAATCCGAGCAGTCTAAAAAGGATGCAGCCAAGCTTCATTTTACTGAGAGACAGGCGACCGCAATTCTGGAGCTTCGTCTTTACAGATTGATTGGACTTGAAATAGAGGCTCTCCAAAAGGAATATGAGGATACTCTCCTTAGGATTGCAGAATATGAGGATATCCTTAATAATAAAAAAGCTATGAAGAGGACAATCAAAAAAGACCTTGAGGCTATTAAGAAGGAATATGGTGTTGAACGACTTACTGCTATTGAGGATGCTGAGGCAGCAGTTTATGAGGCTCCTAAGGTGGTTGAGCAGGAGGTTGTGTTCATTATGGACAGATTTGGATATGCCAAGACAATTGACACAGCAGCCTTTGAACGTAACCAGGAGGCAGTATTTGCAGAGAATAAGTATGTATTCACATGTATGAATACAGAAAAAGTATGTATCTTTACAGATAATGGAAACCTTCACCAGATTAAAATAATGGACCTTCCATTTGGCAGATTCAGGGACAAGGGAACTCCTATCGATAACCTTGGTAACTACAGCAGTGCCGGAGAGGATATAATATATCTGTGTTCATCAAGCCAGCTTACCGGAAGAAAGCTTCTTTTTGTCACACAAAATGGTATGATGAAGCTGGTTGACGGAGGAGAATTTGAGGCATCCAAAAAGACAATTGCTTCAACTAAGCTTGCAGATGGAGATGGCATTGTGCTTATAACTCCAACAGATGCTCAGGTTCAGACAACAACAGACGGGGAAGGAACAGTGATAAGCAGTCAGAGCGTTGTACTGCAGTCGGCTGATGGTTACTTCCTGAAATTTGCTCTTTCAGAGATTCCGGAGAAAAAGAAGGGTGCAATTGGTGTTCGAGGAATCAAGCTTGCAGCAACAGACAGAATAGAGGATGTATATCTGATACCGGAAAGTGCAGATATTACAATAGATTATAAGGGTAAGGAAATATCACTTAAGAAATTAAAAACTGCTAAGAGAGATGGCAAGGGAACAAAAGTAAGAGTGTAGGCTGGGAGGCTTTGGATGATGAATAAAGCAGAAGAATTAATTGCAAATATTAACAGTGTAATAATTGGAAAGGCACAGACCGTGGAGCTGGTTGTAACGGCGTTAATAACAGGTGGACATGTGCTTATGGAGGATATGCCGGGAACAGGCAAGACAATGCTTGCCAAGACTCTTGCAAGGTCGGTTGATGCCTCCTTTGGACGTATTCAGTTTACACCTGATTTATTGCCCTCAGATATAACCGGACTGAATATTTACAACCAGAAAACAGCAGAATTTCAGTTCCATAATGGACCTGTATTTTGTAATATTCTTCTTGCAGATGAGATTAACAGAGCCACTCCAAGAACTCAGGCAAGTCTTCTTGAATGCATGGAGGAGCAGCAGGTAACAGTAGACCGTGAGACCAGACGGCTTGCTGAACCGTTCTTTGTTATTGCAACTCAGAATCCAATAGAGACAGCAGGAACCTTTCCACTTCCAGAGGCGCAGATGGACCGTTTCCTTATGAGATTGTCTATGGGTATGATGGCGGACTCCCAGGAAAGAGAACTCCTTCGTAAAAAGCTTAAGGGAGAGCCTCTTAAGGATGTAAAGGCGGTATGCACCGGAGAAGATATTATTGCCTTAAAGGAAGCAGCTTCCAAAATATTTATTCATGATGAGTTGATTGGTTACATATGCAGTATATGTGAGGCTACAAGAAAAGACAGGACAATTGCTGCTGGTGTAAGTCCGAGAGGAAGTATTGCTCTTATGAAGGCGGCACAAAGTCTGGCACTTGTGAGAAACAGAAGCTATGTGCTCCCTGAGGATATTAAGGACCTTGCAGTTGCTGTACTTGCCCACAGACTTGTGCTTGTGGACGGATTTGCAGGAAGAGAAGTATACGAGAATAAAATAAAAGGAATTATTGATACTGTGACAGTGCCAACAGAGGAATGGAGTAAATAGTGGCTATAGTATTTACGGTAATTGGTGTTCTTCTGGCAGAATATATTATTTTGGTTTTGTATGACCACAACTGGGATAAGGGACTGGAGGCAAGGGTTAATTTCGAGGACAATACAGTTAGCGAGGGAGATACCGGATATATTGCAGAAACCCTGGTAAATCGTAAGATTCTTCCCCTTCCGGTTGTAAATGTAACATTTCAGCTTGATAAGAGCATCAGCTATTATGAAAAAATAAATACAAGTGTGTCTGACAGACAGTACAGAAGTGACAGCATGAGTCTCATGCCGTACAGACAGCTGTGCCGCCGTTTTAAGGTTACCTATAATCACAGAGGTATGTATGCAATTAGCAGCGTGGGAATATCCACAAGAGACGTATTCTATAATTACAATCTTGCATATGACATTCCATGCAGCACTCAGATATATGTATATCCATCCTACAGCACCAACAGCCAGCTGGCGGCACCCTTTTCCAGACTTATGGGAGAGGCAGTGAATAACCGTTTTCTGTATGAAGACCCGTTTGAATTCAAGGGAATCCAGGAATATACAGGAACGGAGCCAATGAAAAAGATTAACTGGAGTGTGTCTGCCAGAAGTGGAAGGCTGATGGTTAACAATTATTACAATACCAACAGCAGACATATAACAATATTTCTTGATATATTTAATGACCAGATATGGAGGCAGGATGAGCTGTCAGAGGAAAATATCAGAATATGCAGAAATTATCTGGAGAATTTTGTAAAAAATAATGTACCGGTAACAATTGTTACCAATGGAATAGATGCTGTGGATGGTAATGTAATAAGCTTTGAAGAGGGAATGGGTGCCGGCTTTATTGAAAGCTGTCTTAAGAAGCTGGCAAGAATTGATATGAGTCAGGTAACCACCAGATTTGAGGAATATTTTAAGCTTCACAGTGCAGCTGACAACGAGATGTCGGTACTGCTGTCTGCTAATTCCTCCCCAGAGCTTAGCCTGGCATATCAGCATTACCTCGGAAAAAGCAGTGGTGAGTGGCTTATTACAATTCGTCCCGGTGGTGATAGACCTGTAGGCTCCGGCCAGATACATGTTACATATGTGGAGGTGGCAGGATGAAAAGATTAGATATTGTTAAAATAATCACACAACTTTTGTTCTGGCTTTCATTTATGTGGATATTTGAGGACTACTGCGATACGCAAATTGGATTGGTGCCCTGCATAATTATTATGGCAGCCTTAGTATGTGCATGCTGGGGATTAAGAAGGGTTAACAGATTTTTTGTATGTATCACTGCTCATATTTTACTGGCCGCGGCAGCAGTGGCCGCAGCGGTTATTGGAATAATAGAGATGCCTGTATCGGTACTAATTGTTTTGTATTGTGTGTTCTCTTTTATATTCAGAGCAGCCAATCTTAAGGGAATGGACCAGGCTGGAATCCTGCAGGCAATGCTTTTTGTATTTGTCTATTTTCTTGCTTCATTTATTGGACTTGGTAACCTGACAGCGCTGTTTGGATTATTTTTTACATACTTAATGCTGATGATAATTCAGAATACTATGGAAAAAAATCATGCATACCTTTCCTCAATTAAAGAAAAATCTGTACTTGATACAGACAGAATGTATAACGCCAGTGCTGTTATTACAGTTATGATTACTGCTGTTATCGCGTTGTTTGCATTTTTTTTGTCAATGCTTGGCAGGGCAGGAATATTCACTACAATATGGAGATGGTTAAGAAATGCACTTAGGAGTGTTTTAAGCAGACTGTCATTCCTTAAAAGAGAGCTTTACATTGCTCCATCAATGGCTTTGCCTGAGGAGAGCTATGGAACAGGGGAAACTATCAGTGAACAGCCGGTTCAGCAGGGTGGTTCGGATATAGCAGATAATGTTATTAAGACAGCTGCAGTTATTCTCATAGTTATTCTTGGATTTCTTGCAGTTGTAGGAATATGTATTATGGTGTACCGTTCTTTTAATGCAAGAAAAAACAATCAGGATGGAGACGAGGAGATTGTGCTGGCCTTTACCAGAGCAGGTAAAAAGAAGGAACCTGGTATTGTACCTGAAAAGGCAGCAGGCCCAAGAAAAAGTATAAGAAAACTATATAAAAAAAGGGTCAGACGCAAGCGGGATGAGGATAACAGGGTGCTTGTTCCAAGGACTCCAATGGAGCAGAAGCAGGTGCGTAATGAACAGGGGGAGGCTATTAATCAGGAATTTGTTGATATATATGAGAAGGCACGTTATTCTAAAGAGAATATAAGTAAGGATGACGTAAGGAGAATGCAGGGAAAATTATGAGTAAATCCAAAAAATATGAAATGGATATGTGCAGTGGTTCTATTCTTGGCAAGATGCTTATTTTTGCTCTTCCATTAATGTGCTCCAATATGCTCCAGCTGCTTTTTAATGCTGCGGATATTATTGTGGTGGGCCGCTACGCCGGAGATAACGCTTTGGCAGCAGTTGGTTCTAATACTGCGCTCATTAATCTGCTTACCAATGTTTTTATTGGTCTTTCCATAGGTACGAATGTACTTGTTGCAAGATATTTTGGCGCAAAGGATGTAAAGGATTTACATAAGGTGGTTCATACCTCAATAATGCTTAGTATAGTATGTGGGCTGGCACTTACTGCAGTTGGTGAGATTTTTGCCAGACAGCTGCTTGAGCTTATGAAGGCTCCAGAGGATGTTATTGAACTGTCAGCACTGTATCTGAGAATATACTTTATCGGAATGCCTGCAATGATGCTTTATAATTTTGGCAGTGCAATTCTAAGAGCTGTTGGAGACACCAAAAGGCCTCTTTATTATCTTCTTGGTGCAGGAATAGTTAATGTAGGACTTAATCTTTTGCTTGTAATAGTATTTCATATGGGAGTTGCCGGAGTTGCGGTTGCCACAGTTATATCTGAGACGATTTCATCTGCCCTTATTATCATCAGCCTGATGCATGAAAAGGGAGATTACAGATTGGAGCTTAATAAGATACGAATAGACGGGAAGACCTGCAAGGATATTATGCGTATAGGTCTTCCTGCAGGCTTTCAGGGCACGATATTTTCTCTTTCCAATGTGGTTATCCAGTCCTCAGTTAATGGATTTGGAAGCATTGTTGTTGCCGGCAATTCTGCCGCTGCCAATCTTGAGGGCTTTGTGTATTTTGCCATGAATGCTTTTCACCATGCCACCCTTACCTTCACCAGTCAGAATATGGGCGCTGGTCAATATAAAAGAGTGAACCGGGTGCTTGCCACAGGTCTTAGCTGTGTTACAGTAACCGGATTTGTAGTTGGTTATGCAGTAGTATTGTTGGGCCGCGTTTTGCTGGGGATTTATACGAAAAATCCGGCGGCAGTTGACGCAGGAATGGTACGAATCTGGATGGTGTGCGGAACCTATGCACTTTGTGGGCTTATGGATGTAATGGTTGGCGGAATAAGAGGCCTTGGCTATGCAATAATGCCTATGATAGTATCATTACTTGGTGCCTGCGGACTGAGGCTTATATGGCTTGCTACTATTTTCAAGCTTCCACAGTTTCATACCATTAGAACAATATATATGTCATATCCTGTAAGCCGGGCAATTACAGTACTTGCCCATGTTGTGTGCTATATAATTATAAGAAAAAAACATCCGCTCAACACACTTTAGTATTGAGCGCAATTAAGGAGGAAGCATATGCAGACAGTAACACTTGGTAAAACCGGAATAACAGTAAGTAAAAATGGATTTGGAGCACTTCCAATTCAGAGAATATCCAAATCAGAAGCCGTATATCTTTTACAGAAGGCTTTTTATAATGGTATTAATTATTATGATACGGCCAGATGGTATACGGACAGCGAGGAAAAGCTGGGGGCAGCCTTTGAATACACAAGAGATAAAATAATTATCAGCACGAAGACGGGTGCTGTTGATGCACAGGGCTTTTGGAAGGATTTGGATACCAGTCTTACCTTGCTAAAAACCGATTACATAGATATCTACCAGTTTCATAATCCTGCCGTCTGTCCAAAGCCTGGGGACGAGAGTGGCCTGTATGATGCAATCCTTAAGGCAAAGGAACAGGGAAAAATACGTCATATTGGAATTACCAACCATCGTCAGGCGGTTGCCAGAGAGGCTATTGAATCAGACCTTTACGAGACAATGCAGTTCCCTTTCAGTTATCTGGCCTCTGATTCTGATTTGGAGATAGTAAAGCTTGCCAAGGAGCATAATATGGGATTTATTGCAATGAAGGGACTTTCCGGTGGACTTATTACGGATTCAGCACTCGCCTATGCATATCTTGCCCAGTTTGACAATGTAGCACCAATATGGGGCGTTCAGAGGGAAAGCGAATTGGATGAATTTATCTCATATCAGGATAATCCACCGGTTCTCACTGAGAATATGAGAGCCCAGATAGAGGCAGATAAAAAACAGCTTGCAGGAGATTTCTGTCGTGGCTGTGGCTACTGTATGCCATGTCCTGCAGGCATTGAGATTAATAATTGTGCAAGAATGAGTCTTTTGCTTCGCCGTGCCCCTAAGGAGGAATATCTGACACCTGAGTGGCAGGCTAAGATGAAAAAAATTGAGGGCTGCCTTCACTGTAACAAGTGTATGAGCCATTGCCCTTACAGCCTCAATACACCGGAGCTGCTTGCGAGAAACTATACGGACTACAAAACCTTTTTATAATCCGAGGTAAATATGTATAAATATATTGATATGCACTGCGACACACTTTTAGCAAGCTTCACAAAGGGTGCAGCTGCCATATACAATGGCGATACAATGCAGAATCTTCAAATGATGAAGGAGGCTGATGTTCTCTGCCAGTTTTTTGCGGTGTATTTTCCCCAGAGAATTGGGAGCGGTGCCCGCCCAGACGATATAATGGATATTCCTGAGGATATCAGATATTATGAGCTGTTAAAAGATAATCTTTTGTCTCAGGTTAGTATTCATAGTGATATAGCTGCAATGGCTTACAGCTATGAGGATATTCTTGCTAATGCTGCGGCTGGCAAAACCAGTGCCATGCTGACCATAGAGGATGGCAGAATGGTTAACGGCGATATGTCAATGCTTGAAAAACTTTATGCAGATGGTGTAAGAGCTATTGCGCTTTTATGGAATTATCCTAACTGCTTTGGATATCCCAATTTTGGAAATATCAATGAACGCCAGAGAGGACTGACTGATTTTGGCTGTGAAGCCATAGAGGTTATGAATGAACTGGGAATACTTGTAGATGTATCCCATCTTTCGGATGGTGGTTTTTATGATGTGGCGGCTCTAAGCCGCAAACCATTCATTGCTTCCCATTCCAACTGCAGGGAGCTGTCACCTCATCCACGTAATCTTACGGATGACATGATAAGAATTCTTGCACAAAAGGGTGGAGTTGCAGGTCTTAATTTTGCATCAGAATTTCTGGCAGAGGATACTGCCTGCCAGACCAGCCGAATTGCGGATATGGTAGCTCATGTCAAGCATTTTATTAATGTGGGTGGTGAGGACTGCGTAGGAATTGGTACGGATTCAGATGGTATTGAATGTAATCTTGAAATTACCAATACACTTGGTATGTATCGGCTTTTTGACGCGCTGCAGGCGGCCGGAGTTACATCACGCCAGCTTGATAAATTATCAAGCTGCAACGTACTTCGCGTATTAAAAAATATATAACAAAGGAATGTAAACACAATGTTTAGAGAGATGAGAAGATTTAAGCAGCAGCTTTCACAGCAGGAGCTTGATGATATTTTAACAAATTCTACGTCAGGAGTTCTGTCGCTTATTGGTGATGATGGCTATCCTTATGGTGTACCTATGAGTTTTGCCTATTCAAATAACAGTCTTATATTCCACGGTGCGATAACTGGACATAAGGCTGATGCAATAAGAAAAAATCCAAAGGCTTCTTTCTGCATAATAGACAGAGATGCGGTTATTGCTGATGAATATACTACTAACTACAGAAGTGTAATAGCTTTTGGAAAAATCCGGGAGATTACAGCCCCGCAGGAAAAGCTTGAATATTCAATGGTTCTGGCTGGCAAATACAGGCCGGGTTTTGATGATATAAGCGGTGACAAAATCAAGGCTGCTATGGAGCGCATGGCAGTTTATGTAATGGAAATAGAGCATGTAACCGGGAAAAAGAAAATATAGGTATCTATTTGGAAGAATGGGTCTTACGGGATGATATTGCGACTGAGACCCACGGGACGCTATAGCTTGGGTCAGGCACAAGGAAGCAAGCTTATGAATAGGCATGAGGAGGGACCCACCGAAGGTGGGAGGAGTCCTGATGCCACTTAGACCCACAACAGCGAAGAACACTGGGTCTCACGGGATGATATTGCGATTGAGACCCACGGCGCGAGAGAACACTGGGCCTCACGGAAGAATATTGCAGCTTAGACCCACGGGACGCTGTTGCTGTGGGTCAGGCATAAGGAAGCAAGCTTTTGAGACCCACGACCGTGAAGAACAGTGGGTTTCACGAGAGGATATTGCGACTGAGACCCACGGGACACTATAGCTTGGGTCAGGCACAAGGAAGCAAGCTTATGAATAGGCATGAGGAGGGA